>RBWT01000034.1 GCA_004010275.1 Streptomyces huasconensis | reverse complement strand
CGCCGCCCCCCCGCCGGCCAGCCGAACTACGGCTACCCGCAGGCACCTCAGGCCCCGCAGGGCTACGGCTACCCCACCCAGCCCGCGCAGCCGCAGTACCAGCAGCCCTCGTACCAGCAGGGCTACCCGCAGCAGGGCTACCAGCAGCCGCCCACCATGCCGATGCAGCCGCAGCCCGGCGGCTCCGGCTCCGGTGGCGGCGGCAAGAAGTTCAGCGGCCAGATGGCGATCATCGTCGCGGCGGTCGTCGCGATCGCGCTGATCGTGGGCGGCGGCGTCATGTACGCCTCCTCGTCGAAGGACGACGACTCCAAGAACACAGCCCAGGGCTCCGACGGCAAGGGCGGCGGCAAGAAGGGCGAGGGCGGCAAGGACGGCGACACGCTGCCCGACGCGGGCCCGGCCAAGGAGAAGGCCCCGGCCGACCCTGCGGCCAAGGTGGTCATGCAGCTGCCCCAGCCGCAGATCCCCAAGGACCAGATCTGGCAGGCCAACGGCTCGCTGCTGACCGACGACACCTACGTCAAGTCCGGCATCAACGAAGTCAACGGCTACGACCCGGACACCGGCAAGGAGAAGTGGTCGGTGCCGCTCTCCGGCCAGGTCTGCGCCATGTCGCGGGAGATGACCGAGGACGGCGTCGCCGCGGTCATCACCGAAGAGGCCAAGCGGAACAAGAAGGGCGACTACGAGAGCTGCACCAACGTTTCCGCGATCGACCTGAAGTCCGGCAAGAAGCTCTGGACGGAGACCGCCGAGACCAACGGCATGAAGGCGACCTTCAAGGAGGTCACCATCTCCGGCACCACGATCGCCGCCGGCGCGGGTACCAGCAGCGGCGGCGCCGCCTGGGACGTGAGCGGCAAGTCCCTGTGGACGCCGAAGGTCGGCAAGTGCGAGGACGTCGGTTACGCCGGCGGCGACCAGCTCGTCGCGGTCCGCAAGTGCGGCACGTACGGCGACGAGAAGCTGAAGGTCCAGCTCCTCGACCCGAAGACCGGCGACGACAAGTGGACGTACCCGCTGGCCGACGGCATCGACAACGCCAAGATCATCTCGACGAACCCGGTGGTCTTCGGCCAGGACACCACCGAGATCACCGCGAGCGGTGCCACGGACGTCTTCTCCCTCGGCAGCAACGGCAAGCTGCGCGCCAAGATCTCGCTGGAGGACGGCAAGTACGACCACGACTGCGGCGTCAACGTGGTCAACGACTGCACGTCGATCACGGTCGGCAACGACCGGCTGTACGTCCCGACGCGCCAGCACGACGGCAGCGGCGAGAGCTACAACCGCACCAACGAGATCGTGTCGTTCTCGCTGGCCACCGGGAAGCCGACCAGTGACCGCGCCGACGCGGGCGAGAACGGCGAGATCTTCCCGATCCGCATGGACGGCGGCAACGTCATCGCGTACAAGGCGCACGGCTACCAGAAGGGCGCACAGATCGTCTCGCTCGACGGCAAGACGATGAAGGAGACCAAGCTCCTGGAGACGCCCTCCTCCGAGTCGGTCACCGACGCGATCAGCGGCATGGTCCCGAAGTCGAACGAACTGGTCTACGCCGGCGGGCGCCTGTTCCTCGGCAAGAAGCTGCTGAGCAAGCCCTACTCGAAGGACGAGAAGGAGTACGTCGCGCTCGGTTTCGTCGCGAAGTAGTCCCCCCCCCCGCCCCGCACGCCGCCGTCCCCTTGGAGCACGAGGGGGCGGCCCGCGTCGTCACCGCGCCGTCCAAGTACTCCCGAACACCCGGGACCGGCGGGGATTTCGGCATTCCGGGCCGCTTCTGATGGGTAGGGGGCGCGCAACGTCGAACAAGCGTGTAGCTTCCGTCAGATGAAGGGCCGGGGGGCCTGCGGGAACTGGGGGGTTTCTATGGGTGTGCGGCTCATGGTGGTCGACGATCACCGTCTGCTCGCCGAGGCGCTCGCCTCGGCGCTGAAACTGCGCGGGCACCGGGTGCTCGCCGCGGCGGCGCCCGCGGCGGGAGCGGCCGAGCTGGTGATCAGCAGGGCGCCGGAGGTCTGCCTTCTGGGCACGGCCACGCCCGCCGAGCCGGGCATGTTCGACCCGGTGGTGAAGATCAAGCGGGAGCGCCCGCAGGTGGCGGTGGTGGTGCTGGGCCCGGTGCCGAGTCCGCGCGGGATCGCCGCGGCGTTCGCCGCCGGCGCCTCCGGATACGTACGCCATGACGAGCGCATCGAAGGCGTCGAGCGCGCCATCATGAAGGCGCGCGCCGGGGAGGCCGCCGTCGCGCCGCAGCTGCTGCACGGCGCCTTCAGCGAGCTGCTGAACCCGGCGGCGCAGCCCGACGACGAGGGGCAGCGCCTGCTGCAGATGCTCACGCCCCGCGAGGTCGAGGTGCTGGTGCGGGTGGCGGACGGCGAGGACACGCGGCTGATCGCGGCGGGGATGGGGATAGCCCCGAGCACCGCGCGGACGCATGTGCAGCGGGTCCTGATGAAGCTCGGTGTCGGCTCGCGCCTGGAGGCGGCCGCGCTCGCCGCGCGCACGGGCCTGCTGGACCGCGCCGAGCGGCCCGCGTCGGCGTACGAGGAGCGGCCCGGCGAGGCGGACACGCGGACGGGGCCCGACTCACCGCGGTGAACCGGGCCCCGTAGGCAGGGGGGCTACGCGTCCTCGGGCGGCGGACCGGCCGGCGCCGCCATGGGGCGCAGCCACAGCCAGCCGAGGAAGAAGAGCCCGAGGGCGAGCATGCCGAGGCCCGTCCACAGGTTGATGTTGATGCCCTCGGCCTTCCGCAGGTCGGCGTCGGACGCGGTGATCCCGGCGATCGTCACGATGATCCCGTAGACGACGAACAGGCCGCCGATGATCCGCCGGATGTCGAAGAGGCGGGCGGCTGTCGCGGACGCGCGCTCCAGCTCGGAGACTTCCTTGTGCAGCTCGGACATGGTCTTCGGCCTCCGGTCGGGGCTAGAGGGAGTACGGCAGGTAGCAGGCGGCGGCGAGGACGACGGCGCCCCAGCCGAGCAGCGCGGGCTTGCGGTACCAGGCGTCGTCGCCCGCTTCCGTGCCGTCGTCCGCCAGGCCGGGTGAGGCGGTTCCGTAGACCAGGCCGGCGAGTTCGGCCTCCGGCTTGGGGGCGGTGAAGAGGGTGACGACGACCATCACGACGGCGCCGGCGACGAAGCTGACGATGGCCGAGACGAAGTTGGCGCCCTGGTCGGTCGGGATGTCGACGACGCCCTGCTTGTAGATCCAAAAGTAGTTGACCATCGCGGCCGTCGTGCCCGCGAGCAGGCCCCACACACCGGATTTCATCGAGGCCCGCTTCCAGAACATGCCGATGATGAAGACCACGAACATCGGGACGTTGAAGAAGGAGAAGAGCGTCTGGAGGTACCCCATGATGTTCGAGAACGACGAGGCGATGAAGGCGGTGCCGATCGAGGCGAGCACGCCGATCGCCGTGATGAGCCGGCCGAAGTTGAGGTAGTAGCCGTCCTCGCGCCCCTTCCTCACGTACTTCGCCCAGATGTCGTACGTGAAGACGGTGTTGAAGGAGGAGACGTTCGCCGCCATGCCCGCCATGAACGCGGCGAGCAGGCCGGTCACCGCGATGCCGAGGACGCCGTTGGGCAGCAACTCCTGCATCAGGTAGGGGATCGCGTCGTTGTACGTCAGGTCGGAGCCCGGCGTGCCGATCTTGGGGACGAGGACGGCGGCGACCAGGCCCGGGATCATCACCAGGAAGACGATGAAGATCTTGGGGAAGGCGGCGATCAGCGGAGTGCGCTGGGCCGCGCTGAGGTTCTTCGCGGACAGGGCGCGCTGCACCTCGGCGAAGTTGGTCGTCCAGTACCCGAAGGAGAGCACGAAGCCGAGGCCGAGGATGATCGTCAGCCAGTTGGCGCCGAGCGGGTTGGCGTCCCCGATGCCGGTGCCGCCCCAGGCGGTGAGGAAGTCGCCGCCGTGCTGCTTCTCGATCGAGCCGGACAGGCCGTCCCAGCCGCCGACCTTCTTCAGGCCGATGACGCAGATCGGGATGAGCGCGGCGAGGATCACGAAGAACTGGAGCACTTCGTTGTAGATCGCCGAGGAGAGACCGCCGATGGTGATGTACGCGAGCACGAACAGCCCGGCGACGACGATCGCCACCCACTGCGGCCAGCCGAGCAGCGCCTCGACGACGATCGACAGGGCGTAGAGGTTCACGCCCGCGATGAGTATCGCCGCGAAGGCGAAGAGCACCGAGCTGAGCAGGTGTGCCGACTTGTCGAAGCGCTGGAGCAGGAACTCGGGGACGGAGCGGACCTTGCTGCGGTAGTAGAAGGGCATCATGACCAGGCCCAGGAAGACCATGGCCGGGATGGCGCCGATCCAGTACCAGTGGACGACCGCGACGCCGTACTGGGCGCCGGTGGCCGCCATGCCGAGGATCTCGGTGGCGCCGAGGTTCGCGGCGACGAAGGCGAGACCGGTGACCCAGGCGGGCAGGGAGCGGCCCGAGAGGAAGAAGTCGAGGCTCGTGCGCACGGAGCGCCGGGCGGCGAAGCCGATGCCGAGGACGACGGCGAAGTAGATCGCGAGGATCGCGTAGTCGAGGCCGTTGGTGGGCAGCCGAAGCCCCTCGGCCAGGGTTTGCGTGGGGGACTGCATGGATGAACTCGCTTCGTTGCGCGAACGGATCAGACCGGAACCTACGCCCCTCACTTGAATAATTGAACAGTTCTGTTGGTGTTCTTTGTTTGATTGTGATCGAGCGTTGACGCTCCTGCCGTGATGTGGTTTGTTTGTGTTCGGTTCTGTTGGGTTGGTGGTGAGGAGCCCCGGACGTGAAGAAGACCTCGACCCGGCTCGCCGACGGCCGTGAGCTCATCTACTACGACCTGCGCGACGACGTGGTCCGCGAGGCCGTCGACCGGCGTCCGCTCGACCCCGTCGCCACGGCCTCGGAGATCCGCCGCGACCGGCTCCTCGGCGACCGCGTGGCCATCGCCTCGCACCGCCAGGGCCGCACCTACCACCCGCCGGCCGACGAGTGCCCCCTGTGCCCCTCCGCCGGGGACCGGCTCAGCGAGATCCCCGACTCCTCGTACGACGTCGTCGTCTTCGAGAACCGCTTCCCCTCGCTCGCGGGCGACGCGGGCCGCTGCGAGGTCGTCTGCTTCACCCCCGACCACGCCGCGTCCTTCGCCGACCTCACCCCCGAACAGGCCGGCCTCGTCCTGGAGGCCTGGACCGACCGCACCGCCGAGCTGTCCCACCTGCCCTCCGTGGCACAGGTGTTCTGCTTCGAGAACCGCGGCGCCGAGATCGGCGTGACCCTCGGCCACCCGCACGGCCAGATCTACGCCTATCCGTTCGTCACGCCCCGCACCGACCTGATGCTGCGCTCACTCGCCGCGTTCAAGGAGACCTCGGGCGGCCAAAACCTCTTCGACGACATCGTCGCCGAGGAGCGCGCGGGCGAGCGGGTCGTCCTGGAGGGCGAGCACTGGCTGGCCTTCGTGCCCCACGCCGCCCACTGGCCCTACGAGGTGCACCTCTACCCCAGGCGCCGGGTGCCCGACCTGCTCGGGCTCGACGAAGGGGCGCGCGCGGAGTTCCCGCGGGTCTATCTGGAACTCCTGCGGCGCTTCGACCGGGTTTTCGGCGAGGGGCAGCCGCCCACTCCGTACATCGCCGCCTGGCATCAGGCGCCCTTCACGGACCTGGCGGGACATGGCGGGATCAACCGTGACGATTTCGCCCTCCACCTCGAACTTTTCACGATCCGCCGCACTTCGGGCAAGCTGAAGTTCCTCGCGGGTTCCGAATCCGGCATGAGCGTGTTCATCAACGACGTGCCGCCGGAAGCCGCGGCCGAGCGACTGCGAGAGGTAGCGAGTTCATGAGCGGTAAGTACCTGGTCACCGGTGGGGCGGGCTATGTCGGAAGCGTGGTGGCCCAGCACCTGATCGAGGCCGGCCACGAGGTGAGCGTCCTCGACAACCTCTCGACCGGCTTCCGCGAGGGCGTCCCCGCCGGCGCCGCCTTCATCGAGGGCGACATCCGCGACGCCGCCAAATGGCTGGACTCCTCCTTCGACGCCGTCCTGCACTTCGCCGCCTTCTCCCAGGTCGGCGAGTCCGTCGCCAAGCCCGAGAAGTACTGGGACAACAACGTCGGCGGCACCATGGCGCTGCTCGCCGCCATGCGCGACGCCGACGTGCGCAGGCTCGTCTTCTCCTCCACCGCCGCCACCTACGGCGAGCCCGTGAACACCCCCATCACGGAGACCGCCCCCACCGCCCCCACCTCCCCCTACGGCGCGTCCAAGCTCGCCGTCGACCACATGATCACCGGCGAGGCCGCCGCCCACGGCCTGGCCGCCGGTCCTTGCGCTACTTCAACGTCGCCGGTGCCTACGGCCGGTTCGGCGAGCGCCACGACCCCGAGTCGCACCTCATCCCGCTCGTCCTCCAGGTCGCCCAGGGCACCCGCGAGGCGATCAGCGTCTACGGCGACGACTACCCCACCGACGACGGCACCTGCGTACGCGACTACATCCACGTCGCCGACCTCGCCGAGGCCCACCTCCTCGCCGTCGAGGCCGCCACCCCCGGCGAGCACCTCATCTGCAACCTCGGCAACGGCAACGGCTTCTCCGTGCGCCAGGTCATCGAGACCGTCCGCCAGGTCACCGGGCACCCCATCCCCGAGGTGAGGGCCGCCCGCCGCGACGGCCACCCGGCGGTGCTCGTCGCCTCCGCCGCCACCGCGCGCGAGAAGCTCGGCTGGCGCCCGTCCCGCCCGGACCTCGCGGGCATCGTCGCCGACGCCTGGGCCTTCGCCCAGCGAAAGGGTTAACGCATGGCCACGGCAGCCGAAGTCGCCGCACAGTTCCAGGAGTTGTACGGGTACGCGCCCCACGGCGTCTGGTCGGCACCCGGCCGCGTCAACCTCATCGGCGAGTACACCGACTTCAACGAAGGCTTCGTGCTGCCGCTGGCCCTCCCGCACACGGCGGTCGCCGCCGTCTCCCCGCGCACCGACGGCATCCTGCGGCTGCACTCCGCCGACCTCGACGCCCCCCTCGCCGAACTGCGCGTCGACGAGCTGACCCCGCTCTCCGACGGCGGCTGGGCCGCCTACCCGGCCGGAGTCGTCTGGGCACTGCGGGCGGCCGGGCACCGAGTCACCGGCGCCGACCTGCACCTGGCCTCGACGGTCCCGACCGGTGCGGGCCTGTCGTCGTCGGCCGCCCTCGAAGTGGTCACCGCGCTCGCCCTCGACGACCTGTTCGGGCTCGGCCTCACCCGGCCCGAACTGGCCGTCCTCGCCCAGCGCGCCGAGAACGCCTTCGTCGGCGTCCCCTGCGGCGTCATGGACCAGACGGCGTCCGCGTGCTGCACCGACGGACACGCCCTGCACCTGGACTGCCGCGACCTGTCCCTGCGCCAGGTCCCCTTCGACCTCGCGGCGCACGGCCTGCGGCTCCTCGTCGTCGACACCACCGCGTCAAGCACGCACTCGGCGACGGCGCCTACGCCGAGCGCCGCGCCGGCTGCGAGGACGGCGCCCGCACCCTCGGCGTCAGCCACCTGCGCGACATCGCGTACGAGGAACTGCCCGCCGCCCTCGACAAGTTGAGGGACGACAAGGTCCGCCGCTACGTCCGCCACGTCGTCTCCGACGACCACCGCGTCGAGCAGGTCATCGCCCTCCTGGACGCCGGTGACGTCCGCGCGCTCGGCCCCGTCCTCACCGAGGGCCACGCCTCGCTCCGCGACGATCTGCGCATCTCCTGCCCGGAGTTGGACCTCGTCGTGGACGCCGCGAACACGGCGGGCGCGCTCGGCGCCCGGATGACCGGCGGCGGCTTCGGCGGCTCGGCGATCGTCCTGGTCGAGGCGGACGACACCGACAAGGTCACCGCGGCCGTCCTGGCGGCCTTCGCCGCCGCGGGCTTCACCGCCCCGCGGATCTTCCCGGCGGTCGCGTCGGCGGGAGCGCGCAGAGAGATCTGATGCCCGCCGAGCGGTCACACTCCCGCGCCGCGGCTCGTCATGGCAGTGAACAACCCCCTGGCCGGGGCGTGAAGGCGCCCCGGCGACTGCCGGATGAGGAGCACCCCCTGATGTCCACCGCCCACGTCGTCGTCACCGTCCTGGCCGCCGCGATGACCGGCTTCTCGGCCGCCTCGGTCTTCCTGCGCTCGAAGTCGGTCGTCCGGTCCATGGCCGACTACGGCGTCCCGCAGACCTGGCTGCCCTGGCTCGGCGCCGCCAAGGCCGCCGGAGCCGCGGGCCTGCTCATCGGCCTGGCCGTGCCGGTCGTCGGGGTCGTGGCCGGGATCGCCCTGATCCTGTACTTCACCGGGGCCGTGATCACCGTGGCACGGGCCCGCTGGTACGCGCACCTCCCCTTCCCCCTGGTGTACGCGGCGCCCGTCGTCGGCGCGCTCGCCCTCACCCCAGGCGCTTGGTGAGCGTGAACTCCTTGACGCCCTCGGGGTAGTCGGGGATCACACACACCAACTCGTACCCCTGGCCTCGGTAGAAGCCCGGCGCCTGGAAATCCCACGTCTCCACCCGCGAGGCCACACAGTCCCGCTCCTCGCGGGCGACGCGCTCCGCCTCGGCGAGCAGACGGCTGCCGAGGCCCGCGCCGCGGCAGCGGTCGTCGACCCACAGGAGGTCGACGTGCAGCCAGCGCCCCCAGGTGTGCCCGGCGAGCCCGGCCACCAGGTCACCCGCCGCGTCCAACGCCCAGAGCGCCAGCGGCACTTCCTGGTCGTCGACCGTGCCCCGCAGCGCCCGGAGCCGGGGCGAGGCCGCCGTATTCGTGTCCGCGAGCCGCGAACGAAGCAGAGCCAGCCGCTCTTTGTCGACTCCTGTCTCCATGCGAAACATACGGCTCACCATAAACGCGCCGGACAATCAGTTCTGCAAATCACCTTCCGCTCCTGGCGTGCGGCCCTACTCTGAAGAACAGTGCCGGTGGGGGCCGGCACCGATCAGGGGGCGAGACAGTCGGGTGCGACGCCCGGCATGGGGGTGGGCGCGGTACAACGCGCGGCGGCGGCCGTGCGACCGCGGCGACCCCCGTTCCGGACGCCGCACCGCGCGGATCGTGCCCCACGTATTCGACGGGGGTAGCCCCTGCTCCTTGCGGGAGCGCGGGGGAGGGGGTTTTCCATGGTTCGCATCCGAGTACTGGTCGTCGACGACCACCGCATCTTCGCCGAGTCGCTGGCCGCGGCGCTGGCGGCCGAACCCGACGTGGAGGTCTCCGCGGCGGGCAGCGGCCCCGCCGCGCTGCGCTGCCTGGAGCGGGCGGTCGCCGAAGGCCGCAGAGTACGACGTGCTGCTCGTCGACGCCGACTCGGCCGCCACCGCGAGCGCCCTGAACGGCACCCGGCCGGCGGTCCCCGTCCAGGACGGCAACGCCGAGGGGCTCGTCGACGGCATCTCCCTGGTCGCGGGCGTCCGCTCGGGCCAGCCCGCCGTCCGCACGGTGGTGCTCGCCGAGAAGGACGACCCGCGCCGCGCGGCCCTCGCCCTCCAGGCCGGGGCCTGCGGCTGGGTCGCCAAGGACTGCTCGCTCTCGCGCCTGCTCACCGTCATCCGGGGCGTCCTGCGGGAGGAGACGCACCTGCCGCCCGCCCTGCTCACCGGCGTCCTGCGCGAGCTGACCGCCGCCCGCAAGCACCGCACCGAGTCCGAGCGTCTCGTGGAGTCCCTGACCCCGCGCGAGCGCGAGTGCTGCGCTGCATGGTGGCGGGTCTGGGCAGGAAAGCCGTCGCCGAGCGCCTCTTCCTCTCCCCGCACACCGTGCGCACGCACATGCAGAACGTCCTGGGGAAGCTGGGCGTGCACTCCACGCTCGCGGCGGTCGCGCTCGACCCGCCGCGCCGGCGTCGGCCCGGTCGACCTAACCGGGGATGTTGTCGAACGGGGCGGTCAACTGGCGTAGCAGCCCCGCCAGTTCACCCCGCTGGGCGCGGGACAGCTCGCCGAGGATCGCCCGCTCCTGCTCCAGGAGCCCGGCCAGGGCCTGGTCGGCGCGGTCCCGGCCCTCGGCGGTGAGCCGCACGAGCACGCCGCGCCGGTCGCTGGGGTCGGGCAGGCGCTCGACGAGGCCCTTCTTCGCGAGGCGGTCGATGCGGTTGGTCATCGTCCCGGACGTCACCAGGGTCTGCGTCAGGAGCTGGCCGGGGGAGAGCTGATAGGGCGCGCCCGCGCGCCGCAGCGAGGTCAGGACGTCGAACTCCCACGGCTCCAGCTGGTGCTCGGAGAACGCGAGTCTGCGGGCGCGGTCCAGATGCCGCGCGAGCCTGCTGACGCGGCTGAGCACCTCAAGCGGCTCCACGTCGAGGTCCGGGCGCTCCCTGCGCCACGCCGCGACCAGCCGATCGACCTCGTCCTCCATGACGATCAGTGTAGGGGGTCTGTCGACGTGAAGTCTCTTGACGTCAAGATATGCGGGGGTGAGGATGGCGGGGAAACGGCGTGCACACGTGCGCCGCCGTCTTCGAGGAGGCCCTTCATGCCCGCTCCTGCGGCCACCACCACCTGGGACCCGCTCCAGTACCTGCGCCACCGCGACCACCGCGCCCGGCCCTTCACCGACCTGCTGGCCCGCGTCCCCGACCCGCTTCCCGCCGAGGGCCGCCCACCGCGCATCGCCGACCTTGGCTGCGGCCCCGGCAACGTCACGCGGCTGCTCGCCCACCGGTGGCCCGCCGCGCACATCACCGGCTTCGACAACTCCCCGGCCATGCTGGCCGAGGCCGAGCGATACGCGGGCCCCACGCCGGGCGGCGGACGCCTGGACTTCGCCCCCGCCGACGTCACGCACTGGGCGCCGGCCCCGAAGACGTACGACCTGATCGTCTCCAACGCCACCCTCCAGTGGGTGCCCGGCCACGCGGACTCCTTCCCCGCCTGGCTCTCCGCGCTCACCCCCGGCGGTACGTTCGCCTTCCAGGTGCCCGGCAACTTCGACGCCCCCAGCCATGCGCTGATGCGGGACCTGTGCGAGTCCGCGCGCTGGCGGGGACGGCTCGGCGGACGCCTGCGGCACGCGGACACGGTGCTCCCGCCCGGGGCATACCTGGAGCGGCTGGCGGGGCTCGGCTGCGAGGTCGACGCCTGGGAGACCACGTACCTGCACGTCCTGGAGGGCGACGACCCGGTCCTGGACTGGGTCAAGGGCACGGGCCTGCGGCCGGTCCTGACCGCGCTGGCGGACGACACGGAGGCGAGGGAGACCTTCCTGACGGAGTACGGGGCCCTGCTGCGGGCGGCCTACCCGGCGCTCCCCGGAGGCGGGGGCACGGTGTTCCCCTTCCGGCGGGTGTTCGTCGTGGCGCGGGCACGGGGCCTCGAACCTCAGGCCTGACCTCGCACTTTTGGGTGAAGGCGCGGGGCTCTCCGGGTGAGGGCGCGCCGTGCGCCCTAGCGTCGCGGTGTCGCTTGTGCCGCAGTGGCGCCCGCGCCCACACTGATGGAGGAGGTGCTGCACGATGACCGCTCTCGCACATGAGGTGACTCCCGTGGTGGACAACCCGGTATCCGACTTGGACGAGGTCCTGTGGCAGGCGTGGAAGGCCATGGATCTCCCCGAGGGCTACCGCGCCGAGATCATCGAGGGAGCCATCGAGGTGTCGCCCACCGGTCGCCGTCGTCACGGCGTGCTCAGCAACCGTCTCAGCCGCGCGTTGAACCGCCATTTGGCAGGCGGTGACTACGCGGCGTACCAGGACGTCAATGTCATCCACCGCCAAAAAGTTTGGATCCCCGACGTCTTCCTCGCCCCCGAAGACCTCGACGAGATCCCCGACGAAGAAGACCTCGGCGTCGACGCCTCCGGAGTCGCCGTGGTCATCGAGGTCGTGTCACCCGGCCGCCGCAACATCGAGCGGGATCGGGTCCGCAAGCGCCGCGAGTACGCCCGCGCGGGCATCCCGGTCTACGTGATCGTCGACGACTTCGACGAGGACGGTGCCGTCCACGTCCTGACCGCGCCCAATCCGGAGAAGGCGACCTACGAGGACGAGCACCGCGTCCCCTACGGCGCCGAGGCGGTCATCCCGAGCGGCCCCGCCAAGGGCTTCACCATCGGCGAGGACATCACGCGCAGCTGACCGCGCCCCGCGAGCCGTCAGCTCTTGCGGTGCCCTATCAGCCGCGGCTTCGGCTCCAGCCCGTCCAGCCCGTGCCACGCCAGGTTCACCAGGTGCGCCGCGACCTCCGCCTTCTTCGGTTTGCGGACGTCCAGCCACCACTGCCCCGTCAGCGCCACCATGCCGACCAGCGCCTGCGCGTACAGCGGCGCCAGCTTCTGGTCGAAGCCGCGGCCCTTGAACTCCTGCCCCAGGATGTCCTCCACCTGCGTGGCGATGTCGGAGATGAGGGAGGCGAAGGTGCCCGTGGACTGCGCCACGGGCGAGTCGCGGACCAGGATGCGGAAGCCGTCCGTGTACGTCTCGATGTAGTCGAGCAGCGCGAACGCCGCCTGTTCGAGGAGTTCCCGCGGGTGCCCGGCGGTGAGCGCGCTGGTCACCATGTCCAGGAGCTGACGCATCTCCCGGTCCACCACCACCGCGTACAGGCCCTCCTTGCCCCCGAAGTGCTCGTACACCACCGGCTTGGAGACCCCGGCCTTCGCCGCGATCTCCTCCACCGACGTGCCCTCGAAACCCTTCGAGGCGAACAGCGTGCGGCCGATGTCCAGCAACTGCTCCCGGCGCTCGGCTCCCGTCATCCGGGTCCGGCGGATGCGCCGGGGCTGCTTCTCTTTGCCGGCAGGGCTGGTGTTGCTGGAGTCGGTCGCCACGTCGTCCATCATGCCGCGTCAGCGCCCTGTGGCTGTCGGCGGGACTCGATGCGCGACTTCGACGGCCACCGCACGTCGTACGCCCAGCCGAGCCGCTCGCACCAGCGGATGATCCGCGCCGAGGAGTCGAGCTGGCCCTTCATCACGCCGTGCCGCGCGGACGTCGGATCGGCGTGGTGGAGGTTGTGCCAGGACTCGCCGCACGAAAGCACCGCCAGCCACCACACGTTGCCGGAGCGGTCACGGGACTTGAAGGGGCGCTTGCCGACCGCGTGGCAGATGGAGTTGATCGACCACGTCACGTGGTGCAGCAGCGCCACACGCACCAGCGAGCCCCAGAAGAACGCCGTGAACGCCCCCCACCACGACATCGTCACCAGACCGCCGACCAGCGGCGGGATCGCGAGGGAGACGATCGTCCAGAACAGGAACTGCCGCGAGATCCGGCGGATCGCCGGGTCCTTGACCAGGTCCGGCGCGTACTTCTCCTGCGGCGTCCGCTCCTCGTCGAACATCCATCCGATGTGCGCCCACCACAGGCCCTTCATCAGGGCCGGGACCGTCTCACCGAAACGCCACGGCGAGTGCGGGTCGCCCTCCGCGTCCGAGAACTTGTGATGCTTGCGGTGGTCGGCCACCCAGCGCACCACCGGCCCCTCCACGGCCATCGAACCGGCGACCGCCAGCGCGATCCGCAGCGGACGCTTCGCCTTGAAGGAACCATGCGTGAAGTAACGGTGGAAGCCGATCGTGATGCCGTGGCACCCCAGGAAGTACATGAACACGAGCAGACCGAGATCCAGCCAGCTCACCCCCCACCCCCACGCCAGCGGCACCGCCGCCAGCACGGCCAGGAAGGGCACGACGATGAACAGGAGCAGCGCCAGCTGCTCCACGGACCGCTTCTGCTCACCGCCCAGCGTCGCGGGAGGCACCGGTTCGGGGGACACCGCCGCCCTCGGGGCGGGAGCGTCGTCGATCACATCGGTCTCGGAAGGCGCATCGGAGGCTGTCGTCATGGGCACGTCCCCTGGGGGTCGAGGGTCAAGGTCGGAGAGAAGGTGCACAGGTACGGGTTCCGCTTCCTACGGTTCCGTAACCTACGGCGTCGTAAGTATGGCAGTGAGCAGCGTCTCGGCAAGTGGCCGAAACTTCCGCGCCGCGACACGACACATATCCTTGGAACCGGTCGGACAGCGCGGTCCGCTCTGATACTCCCCGGACCCATACCGGGACCCCTCCCAGACGAGCTTCAAACACTGCAAGGAGCCGCACCTGTGAGCAGTGCCGACGACCAGGGCCGCCAGGCCACCAGCCCCGCCAGCACCGAGCTGCGCGCCGACATCCGCCGCCTCGGCGACCTGCTGGGCGAGACCCTCGTACGCCAAGAGGGCCCCGAACTCCTCGAACTGGTCGAGAAGGTCCGCCGCCTGACACGCGAGGACGGCGAGGCCGCCGCCAAGCTCCTCGGCGGCACCGAACTGGAGACCGCCGCCAAGCTGGTCCGCGCCTTCTCCACCTACTTCCACCTGGCGAACGTCACCGAGCAGGTCCACCGCGGCCGCGAGCTGCGCGCCCGCCGCGCCGCCGAGGGCGGACTCCTCGCCCGCACCGCGGACCGCCTCAAGGACGCCGACCCCGAACACCTGCGCCAGACCGTGCAGCACCTCAACGTGCGGCCCGTCTTCACCGCGCACCCCACCGAGGCCGCCCGCCGCTCCGTCCTCAACAAGCTCCGCCGCGTCGCCGAACTCCTGGAAACGCCGGTCATCGACTCCGACCGGCGCCGCCACGACACCCGACTGGCCGAGAACATCGACCTCGTCTGGCAGACCGACGAACTGCGCGTCGTACGCCCCGAGCCCACCGACGAGGCCCGCAACGCCATCTACTACCTCGACGAACTGCACGCCGGCGCCGTCGGCGACGTACTCGAAGACCTCACCGCCGAACTGGAGCGCGTCGGCGTCCAGCTCCCCGAAGGCACCCGCCCCCTCACCTTCGGCACCTGGATCGGCGGCGACCGCGACGGCAACCCCAACGTGACGCCCGCCGTCACCTGGGACGTCCTGATCCTCCAGCACGAGCACGGCATCAACGACGCGCTCGACATGATCGACGAGCTGCGCGGCTTCCTCTCCAACTCCATCCGCTACACCGGCGCCACCGACGAGCTGAAGGCCTCCCTCCAGGCCGACCTGGAACGCCTCCCCGAGATCAGTCCCCGCTACAAGCGCCTCAACGCCGAAGAGCCCTACCGCCTCAAGGCCACCTGCATCCGGCAGAAGCTGGAGAACACCAAGCAGCGCCTCGCCAAGGGCACCTCCCACGAGCCCGGCCGCGACTACCTCGGCACCGGCGAGCTGCTCGAAGACCTCACGCTCATCCAGACCTCCCTGCGCGAACACAAGGGCGCCCTCTTCGCCGACGGCCGGATGAACCGCACCATCCGCACCCTCGCCGCGTTCGGCCTCCAGCTCGCCACCATGGACGTACGCGAACACGCCGACGCCCACCACCACGCGCTCGGCCAGCTCTTCGACCGCCTCGGCGAGGAGTCGTGGCGCTACACGGACATGCCCCGCGAGTACCGCCAGAAGCTCCTCGCCAAGGAGCTGCGCTCACGGCGGCCCCTCGCGCCGTCCCCCGCCCCGCTCGACGCCGCCGGCGAGAAGACCCTCGGCGTCTTCCACACCGTCAAGAAGGCCCTCGAAGTCTTCGGACCCGAGGTCGTCGAGTCGTACATCATCTCCATGTGCCAGGGCGCCGACGACGTCTTCGCCGCCGCCGTCCTCGCCCGCGAGGCCGGCCTCATCGACCTGCACGCCGGCTGGGCCAAGATCGGCATCGTGCCGCTCCTGGAGACCACCGACGAGCTGCGCGCCGCCGACGTCATCCTCGACGAGATGCTCGCCGACCCGTCCTACCGGCGCCTGGTCGCCCTGCGGGGCGACGTCCAGGAGGTCATGCTCGGCTACTCCGACTCCTCCAAGTTCGGCGGCATCACCACCAGCCAGTGGGAGATCCACCGGGCGCAGCGGCGCCTGCGTGACGTCGCGCACCGGTACGGCGTACGGCTGCGGCTCTTCCACGGCCGCGGCGGCACCGTCGGCCGCGGCGGCGGCCCCTCCCACGACGCCATCCTCGCCCAGCCCTGGGGCACCCTGGAAGGCGAAATCAAGGTCACCGAGCAGGGCGAGGTCATCTCCGACAAGTACCTCGTGCCGTCCCTGGCCCGCGAGAACCTCGAACTGACCGTCGCGGCCACCCTCCAGGCCTCCGCCCTGCACACCGCCCCGCGCCAGTCCGACGAGGCCCTCGCCCGCTGGGACGCCGCCATGGACGTCGTCTCCGACGCCGCCCACTCCGCCTACCGGCGCCTCGTCGAGGACCCCGACCTGCCGACGTACTTCCTCGCGTCGACCCCGGTCGACCAGCTCGCCGACCTGCACCTCGGCTCGCGGCCCTCCCGCCGCCCCGGCTCCGGCGTCTCGCTCGACGGACTGCGCGCCATCCCGTGGGTCTTCGGCTGGACCCAGTCACGGCAGATCGTGCCCGGCTGGTTCGGAGTGGGCTCGGGCCTCAAGGCACTGCGCGAGGCCGGACTCGACACCGTCCTCGACGAGATGCACGAGCACTGGCACTTCTTCCGCAACTTCATCTCCAACGTCGAGATGACGCTCGCCAAGACCGACCTGCGCATCGCACAGCACTACGTCGACACGCTCGTCCCCGACGAGCTGAAGCACGTCTTCGAGACGATCAAGGAAGAGCATGAGCTGACCGTGCGCGAGGTGCTGCGGGTCACCGGCGAGGAGGAGCTTCTCGGCTCCCACTCGGCGCTTCGGCAGACCTTCGCGATCCGGGACGCGTATCTCGACCCGATCTCGTACCTTCAGGTCGCGCTGCTGAAGCGGCAGCGTGATGCGGCGGCGGCCGACCAGGAGGCTGATCCGTTGCTGGGGCGGGCCTTGCTGCTTACCGTCAACGGGGTCGCGGCTGGGCTTCGGAACACCGGCTGACTCTGACTCCTGCGGGTGCGTGGGGGCTGGTCGCGCAGTTCCCCGCGCCCCTTCGGGGGCGCCCCCTATCAGGAGTTGTACGTGCTCTGCGCTCGCTCCAGGCCCTCGATGATCAGGGCCTCCACCGCGTCCGCCGCCCGGTCCACGAAGTAGTCCAGCTCCTTGCGCTCCGCCGACGCGAAGTCCTTCAGCACGAAGTCCGCCACCTGCATCCGCCCCGGCGGCCGGCCGATCCCGAACCGCACCCGGTGGTAATCCGGACCCATCGCCTTCGTCATCGACTTCAGACCGTTGTGGCCGTTGTCGCCACCGCCCAGCTTCAGCCGCAGCGCGCCGTAGTCGATGTCCAGCTCGTCATGGACCGCCACGATGTGCCCCGTCGGCACCTTGTAGAAGTCACGCAGCGCCGTCACCGGACCGCCCGAGACGTTCATGTACGACATCGGCTTCACCAGGATCACCCGACGGCTCGCCGGACCCGGCGCCCCGATCCTGCCCTCCACCACCTGGGCCTGCGCCTTCGCGGCCCGCTTGAACTTGCCGCCGATCCGCTGCGCCAGCAGGTCGGCCACCATGAAACCCACGTTGTGCCGGTTCATGGCGTACTCGGGACCCGGGTTGCCGAGGCCCGCGATCAGCCACGGCGCGTCGGCGTTGGCGTCGGTCGTCACGTGCATGTCTCCTTGCATACGCGGCAGCCGCCGCCCCCGAGGGAGCGGCGGCTGCCGTGCCGGATGTACGTCGCGA
The DNA here is from genome assembly GCA_004010275.1 of Streptomyces huasconensis. GTDB lineage: Bacteria > Actinomycetota > Actinomycetes > Streptomycetales > Streptomycetaceae > Streptomyces > Streptomyces huasconensis. Next base: position 33,450 of record RBWT01000034.1, on the reverse strand, counting down.
GGATCAGGCCTCGGCGGACGCGTCGCCCTCGGCGGACTCGGCCGGGGCCTCCTCGGCCTGCGCCGACAGGACCTGGAGGACGACCGCGTCCTCGTCGATCGACAGCTTGGAGCCGGACGGCAGCGGGATGTCCTTGGCGAGGATGGACGCACCGGCCTCCAGACCCGCGATCGAGACGGTGACCTCGGTCGGGATGTGCGTGGCCTCGGCCTCCACCGGCAGCGTGCTCAGCACGTGCTCGAGAAGGTTGTTGCCCGGGGCCAGCTCACCCTCGGTGTGGACCGGGATCTCGACCGTGACCTTCTCGCCGCTGCGCACCAGCAGCAGGTCGACGTGCTTCAGGATGCCCTGACGGAGAGCGTCACGCTGCACGGCCTTCGGGATCGCCAGCTGGGTCTTGCCGTCGACGTCCAGGGAGATCAGGACGTTCGGCGTACGCAGGGCGAGCAGCAGCTCGTGGCCCGGCAGCGTCAGGTGGACCGGGTCGGCACCGTGGCCGTAGAGAACGCCGGGAACCTTGTTCTCACGGCGGACGCGGCGCGAAGCGCCCTTGCCGAACTCCGTACGGACCTCGGCGGAAATCTTGACCTCGGACATGTGCACTCCTCGTACAACAGGTGTCGGATGGGGTTACCCGGCCATACGACTGGCCTGCTACGAAGAGCGCGTCGATAACGGACCGCCCCACCAAAAAGGTGAGGCCTCCCTCGCCGAGCAACTTCAGCAGTCTACTCGGCCGGGAGGCCACACCCAAAAGGATCTTTACTGCTCCTCGAAGAGGCTCGTCACCGAACCGTCCTCGAACACCTCACGCACCGCGTTCGCGATCGTCGGCGCGATCGACAACACCGTGATCTTGTCCAGCTCCAGCTCACCCGGCGTCGGCAGCGTGTCCGTGAACACGAACTCGCTCACCTTCGAGTTCTTCAGCCGGTCCGCCGCCGGACCCGACAGCACACCGTGCGTCGCCGTCACGATGACGTCCTCCGCACCGTGCGCGAACAGCGCGTCCGCCGCGGCACAGATCGTGCCACCCGTGTCGATCATGTCGTCGACCAGGACACACACCCGGCCCTGCACCTCACCGACCACCTCGTGCACGGTGACCTGGTTCGCGACGTCCTTGTCACGCCGCTTGTGGACGATCGCCAGCGGCGCGCCCAGACGGTCGCACCAGCGGTCGGCCACACGGACGCGGCCGGCGTCGGGGGAGACCACCGTCAGCTTCGAGCGGTCCACCTTCGCACCCACGTAATCCGCGAGGATCGGCAGCGCGAACAGGTGGTCCACCGGCCCGTCGAAGAAGCCCTGGATCTGGTCGGTGTGCAGGTCGACCGTGAGGATGCGGTCGGCACCCGCGGTCTTCATCAGGTCCGCGATCAGACGCGCCGAGATCGGTTCACGCCCACGGTGCTTCTTGTCCTGACGCGCGTAACCGTAGAACGGCACGATGACGGTGATGGAGCGGGCCGACGCGCGCTTCAGCGCGTCGATCATGATCAACTGCTCCATGATCCACTTATTGATCGGAGCGGTGTGGCTCTGGATCAAAAAGCAGTCGGCGCCACGCGCCGACTCCTGATAGCGGACATAGATCTCACCATTGGCGAAATCAAAGGCCTTCGTCGGCACGATGCCGACACCCAGCTTGTGTGCGACCTCCTCGGCCAACTCGGGGTGGGCGCGGCCGGAGAAGAGCATCAACTTCTTCTCGCCGGTCGTCTTGATCCCGGTCACAGCACTGTCTCCTCAGAGAGTTCTTCCCGCTGCCGTACTCACGCGTCCCGATGCGACGAGTCGGCCGAATGTGTGCACCTATCACGGTACGCCGTGTCAGACGCACCTGTTTCCGGTCAGCTTGCGCCGTCCGCCTCCCGGGACGCCGCCTCCGCGGCCTTCGCCGCCGCGCTCCCCGGACGCTTGCGGGCCACCCAGCCCTCGATATTCCGCTGCTGGCCCCGCGCGACGGCCAGCGAACCCGCCGGCACATCCCTCGTGATCACGGACCCGGCAGCGGTGTAAGCACCGTCCCCCACCGTGACAGGAGCCACAAACATGTTGTCCGAACCCGTACGACAGTGAGACCCCACCGTCGTGTGATGCTTCGCCTCACCGTCATAGTTCACGAAGACGCTCGCCGCACCGATGTTCGAGTACTCACCGATCGTCGCGTCACCCACGTACGACAGGTGCGGCACCTTCGAACCCTCACCCACCGTCGCGTTCTTCATCTCCACATACGTACCCGCCTTGGACGCCGTCCCAAGCCGCGTACCCGGCCGCAGATACGCGAACGGACCGACACTCGCCCGCTCCCCGACCTCCGCGCCCACCGCCACACTGTTGTCGACCCGCGCCCCCGGACCCACCTTCGTGTCCGTCAACCGCGCGTTCGGCCCCACCTCGGCACCCTTCGCCACATGCGTGGCACCGTGCAGCTGCGTACCCGGATGCACCACCGCGTCCCGCTCGAACGTCACCGTCGCGTCGACCCACGTCGAAGCCGGGTCCACCACCGTGACACCCGCGAGCATCGCCTCCGTCAGCAACCGGTCGTTCAACGTACGACGCGCCTGCGCCAGTTGGACGCGGTTGTTGATCCCCGCGATCTCCTCGTGATCCCCGGCCACGGCCGCACCGACCCGGTGCCCGGCCTCGCGCAGAATTCCCAGCACATCGGTGAGGTACTCCTCGCCCTGGCTGTTGTCGGTGCGCACCTTGCCGAGCGCCTCCGCGAGAAGCCGGCCGTCGAAGGCGAAGACCCCCGAGTTGATCTCACGGATCGCGCGCTGCGACTCCGTGGCGTCCTTGTGCTCCACGATCGCGGTGACCGCGCCGTTCGCACCGTCGCGCACGATGCGGCCGTAACCCGTCGCGTCCGGCACCTCGGCGGTCAGCACCGTCACGGCGTTGCCGTCGGCGCCGTGCGTGGCGGCGAGCCTCTGGAGCGTCTCGCCGGTCAGCAGCGGGGTGTCGCCGCAGACGACGATGACCGTGCCGTCGACCACACCGCCCAGCTCTTCGAGACCGATGCGGACGGCGTGTCCCGTGCCGTTCTGCTCCGCCTGGTAGGCCGTGCGGACCTGCGGCGCGATGGCGCCGAGGTGCTCGCGGACCTGCTCGCTCTGGAAGCCGACGACGGTGACGAGCTGCTCGGGCGAGAGCGCGGAGGCGGCGTGCAGCACGTGCCCGATGAGGGAACGCCCGCAGATCTCGTGCAGGACCTTGGGCAGGTCCGACTTCATGCGGGTGCCCTCACCCGCGGCGAGGACGACGACGGCTGCCGGGCGAGTTGCGCTCACGGGGGTGCCCTTCGGCTTCGGATGGCGTGGGGTGCCTGGGTGGGGTGGACATCCGCAGGATACCGGGGCGTAGGGGGGCGGAAATGGGGGCGGCCTGACCGCACGGTCAGGACCCTGATTCTGTAGCTCCGCCGGCTGGATTCGAACCAGCGTCTCAAGGCTCCAAAGGCCTGCGGGATGCCGCTACCCCACGGCGGATCACGCCTCAGACCCTACCTGAGTCGTGTCACTGCATCTGCAGTGATCCCATTCCACCACCCCTCGATGTGGCAGTACAGGTCGGCGCCTTTTCGGACGCGAACGACGAGGCAACCGTGGTAGCCCTCGCCGGTGTTCTTGCGGACCGTTTTCGGGTTGTGCTTCTTCAGAGTCGTCTGCTGGAACGTGGCCACGTCGACACGCAGCAGGTCGGCCCAGTACTGCTCCGCCGCGGCGACGTCAGCGGACTCGTGGATCATGAGCCGGTACTGACGGCGCTCGGGAGCGATCCCGAGCAGGTTGAGCCAGGCCACGTAGGTCTGGATCACGCCGGGGTCGCTGTTGACGAAGAGGACGTTCTCTCGCCGGTCGTACGGCTTGTCCTTGGCGCCTTCGGCCCAGTAAAGGGCGACTCCCACCAAGAACAGCTCGCGGTCCGACAGATCACCGATCGCCTGCCTCGCTGCGGCTTTCGTACGCTGCCGCGCCTCGTCACGCACTGCGAGCTCGTGCTCCCACCGTTTGCGACCCGCCAACCTCGCCTGCTCCGACGGTTCCCGCCGCTCCGGCTTCGGCAGATCCCGTACCCACAGCGAGATGGAACTCTTCGAGCAGCCCAGTTCCACCTGGATCTGGTCGTACGTCCGGCCCTGGAGCCGCAGTTCCCGTGCCCGTTCCCGGAGGTCGTCCTTGGCGTTCGGGCGCTTGGTCCACTCCGGGGGCGGCTCGCCGTGGACCAACCGGTTCAGGAGGTCGTTGTTGTGGACCTTCAGTTCGTCGCGGATCTGCCGAAGGCTGAACCCGGCCCGTCGTAACGCCACCGCCCTCTCCCGCAGCCCCTCGAAGTCCTCGTACTTGCTCAGGCCGCCCACGCGGCGGCCGCTGATCTCCGTCATGTGAGAACCGTCGTCCGGAATGCGGGCTTCCGGCCGGGAATGGCGTCGAGGTCAACAGTTCGAGGGATACCGGCAGGTTTCGCTTTCGTTCGAACGGCGCGTGTGCTGGATCACCGCGCCCAAAACGCACCGGAAAACCGGGGCGGGACGCCCGTACGCTGGAAGGCATGACCACGACGGGGGACGACCACACCGCGGCCTTGACCGGGCCGTGGTGGTGGGAGAGGCGGCGCGGGGCCGCGTTGGATGTGGGGCTCGCGGCGGTGTCCGCGGCCGAGTGCGGGGCCGAGGGCATCGCGTTCGCGCGGGACGCGGGGCTGCCGACGGCGGTGGGGGTCGGTTTCGGGGTGCTCGCGGGTGCCGCGCTGCTGTTCCGGCGCCGCTGGCCCGTGGCCGTGGTGCTGATATCCATCGCGATCACGCCCGCCCAGATGGGCTTTCTGCTGACGATCGTCGGCCTGTACTCGCTGGCGGCCTCGGAGCTGCCGCGCCGGATCACGGGCGCGCTCGCGGGCATGTCGATGGCGGGGACGCTGATCGTCACGATGGTGCGGGCCAGCCGGGATCTGGCGGAGGAGGGGACGCATCCGCCGATCGGAAGCGAGTACGTGCCGTTCTTCGCGGTGGCCGCGGCGATCGGTGTGACGGCTCCGCCGGTGCTGCTGGGGCTGTATGTGGGGGCGCGGCGGCGGTTGATGGAGAGTCTGCGGGAGCGGGCGGACGATCTGGAGCGGGAGCTTCAGCTGCTGGCCGAGCGGGCGGAGGAGCGTGCGGAGTGGGCGCGCAACGAGGAGCGGACGCGGATCGCCCGTGAGATGCATGACGTGGTGGCGCACCGGGTGAGTCTGATGGTGGTGCATGCGGCGGCGTTGCAGGCGGTGGCGCGGAAGGACCCGGAGAAGGCGGTGCGGAACGCGGCGTTGGTCGGTGACATGGGCCGGCAGGCGTTGACGGAGCTGCGGGAGATGCTCGGGGTGCTGCGTACGGGGGATGGGGGCAAGGCGGTGAAGCCGGTGGAGCCGGTGCCGTTGGCGGCTGTGGGGTATGCGGCGGCGGTCGCGGCGTCGCGTGCGGTGGATGAGGACGGTCCGTGTCTGGCGGAGCTGGATGAATTGGTGGGGCAGTCGCGGGCGGCGGGGATGGCGGTGGATCTGTCGGTGGAGGGGGAGCCGCGTGGTTATGCGGCGGATGTGGAGCAGACGGCGTACCGGGTGGTGCAGGAGGCGTTGACGAACGTCCATAAGCACGCGGCGGGTGCGAAGACGTATGTGCGGTTGGCGCATCGGGCGGCGGAGATCGCGATGCAGGTGGAGAACGAGCCGCCGCCGGAGGCGGGTTCGACGGCGGACGCGCGGTTGCCGAGCGGTGGTAATGGTCTGGTGGGGATGAAGGAGCGGGTGACGGGGCTCGGCGGGGTGTTCGTGTCGGGGCCGACGGACGGGGGCGGTTTCCGTGTGTCGGCGGTGCTTCCGGCGGCGGTGCCGTCCGGGGGGTGAGGGGTGGCGGCCGGGCGGTGTCCGCCGCGTGTGTGGCGCGGTTTTCGGTCAGGTCGCGGTGAGGCGGGTGGGCTGGGCGCCGGTGATGAGGGTGGCGAGGGCCTGGTCGAGGTGGGCGCCGAGGAACCAGTCGCCGCTGTGGTCGAGGCTGTAGACGCGGCCTTCGGTGTCGATGGCGAGCAGGGCCTGGGTCTCGGTCTCCTCGCCGATGGGGCAGACCTGGGAGTCGAGGGCGCGGCCGAGGTCGCCGAGGGTGCGGGCGAGGTGGAGGCCGTACATCGGGTCGAGGTTGATGGTGGCGGGGGCTATCTGGCGGCCGGGGCCCTGGGGGGTGATGTGGAGTCCGCCGAATTCGGCCCAGGCCTCGACGGCGGCGGGGAAGACGGCGTGGCGGTGTCCGGCGGGTGAGGTGTGGCGGCGCAGGGCGTCGGCCCAGATCTCGGCCTGTTTGATGTCCCAGCGTCCCGGTCGCCAGCCGGCTGCGCGCAGGGCGGCGTCGACAGGGGACGGGGAAGCGGGTGCTGCCGCCTGCCGGGATGGCGGTGGCGGGGTGGTCGGCGTGCATGGGGTGGCCCTTGTCCGGTCGGGGCGGTTGGTGTTCCTGGGGTCGGTGGAGGCGTTGGTCCGGCGGGTGGCCGGGTGGCGTCAGCCTTCGGTCGCCGTCGGGTCCACGACTCGTACGCCGAAGTGCGCCGTGAGGGCGGTGCAGGAGCGGCAGGGCTGGGCGAAGGAGCCGTGCAGGGGGTCGCCGTCCTCGCGGATGCGGCGGGTGGTGAGTTTGGCGTGTTTGAGGGCTTTGCGTGCCTCGCCGTTGGTCATGGGTTTGCGGGCGGCCCGCTTGGAGCGGCCGGCGTCCGCGGCGGTGAGGTGGCGGGAGATGAGGATGGCTTCGGCGCAGCGGCCGGTGAAGCGTTCGCGCTGGCTGCTGGTGAGGGTGTCGAGGAAGTCCTGGACGAGCGGGTGCAGCGTGGGTGGTTCGTCGCCGCGCCTGGCGGTGCAGGTGAGTGTGGTCTGGCCGCGTACGGAGAGCGCGGCGGCGACGGTCGGCAGGATGCCGTCGCGGCGCTGGCGCAGGATGGGCGCGAGGGCGGCGGTGCTGCTCCAGCCGACGCGTGGGTCGCCGGAGAGTGCCGCGGGTGGTGTCGTCTCCACCGGTGCGGCTGCCGGTGCGGGTACCAGTGCCGGTGCCGTGGTGGACGGCGTGTGGCCGGTGGTGTCGCTCTGTGCCGTGTGCATCATGCTGTTGTCCCTCCCCCTGCTCGCGGTCGTCACCGCTGTGTGCCACGCCCCCGCGTCGCGGGGGACAGCCTGCCAAATGGGGCGGGTGGTGCGGAAGCTGGGGCACCGCGACACGCCTGGGGCCGTGTCGGGATTCGTCGTACGGTGACCGGCCGGTGGCTGCTGGTCATGGAACCGGAGGCCCGGTGACCGGTGTCGTCCTTACGCATAGGCTGTGTCGGCGTCCGCAGTACCGGAAGGCCGTGGGACCCGATTCCGCGGCGCCGGATCAGCGGGATTTCAGAGCCGGAACCACAATGCACAGCCAGCAGCAGTATCAGAACCTTCACAGTGCCGCAGGGGGCAACCGCCATGACGACAGGTCGGCTGGGGCAGCAGTCCGCGCCGCCGAACGCGGCCTACGCCGGGCAGGTCGTGCACTTCCCGGACCCGGTCCGCGCCGCCCGCCATCCCAGAGGGGTGCGGGTGGACGAGCGGGGCTATCCGGACTTCTCCGCGTACGCCCGGGCCGCCGCCGAGATCGCGGAGCCCCCGGAGGGCTTCGGTGTCGACGAGCTGCGCCTGACGGACTACGTGTCGGCGAACGCGGCGCTGGCGGCGGAGGGCCATGACCTGTGGGACACGATTCCCGCGGTGGCGACTCCGCACGGCTGGACCTGGCACCACGTGCCGGACAGCCGTCGGCTGGAACTGATTCCGGTCGAGGTGAAGGCGCTGCTGCGGCATCACGGCGGGCTCGCGACGACGGCCGTGGACCACGAGAAGCGGGGCACGCGCCCGCTCCAGGAGACGCGTCCGGCGCACTTCGGTCTGCCGAAGGCGGCGGTCGCGGTGACGGAGCAGCAGGTGCAGGGCGTGGAGGAGGACCTGGGGTACCGGCTGCCGGGTGCCTACCGTTCGTTCCTGAAGGCGGCGGGTGGCTGCGCGCCGGTCGGGGCGGCGCTGGACGCCGAGTTGGGGCTGCTGGTGGACCAGCCGTTCTTCACGGTGCGCGACGAGGCCGCGGTCAATGACCTGGTGTACGTCAACAAGTGTCTGCGCGACCATCTCACCAAGGACTACCTGGGCGTCGGGTTCGTGCAGGGCGGGCTGCTCGCCGTGAAGGTCAAGGGTGAGCGGGTCGGTTCGGTGTGGTTCTGCGCGTACGACGACGTGCGGGACGACTCGGAGGCGGCCGCGTGGCCGCCGGCGGAGCGTGTGCGGCGGCTGCTGCTGCCGTGCGGCGATGACTTCGACGCGTTCCTGGGGCGGCTCGCGGGCAACCCGCCGGAGCTGGAGACCGTGGCGAACCTGATGGTGGACGGCGGCTTCGCGCGTGCCGTTCCCGTGTCCTCGGCTGGGGAGTGACTAGGCGATGGTGACCTTCGCGCAGGCGCAGGAGCGCGCCGAAGAGTGGATCAACGGCGATGTGCCGGGCTATCAGCACCGTGCGGTGCGGGTGCGGGAGTTCGACCTCGGGTTCGTCGTGTGGGCGGAGGACCGCGAGGACGGTCCGGTGTCCGACGGCGGTGGCCAGCGGCTCGTCATCGCGCGGGACAGCGGTGAGGCGACGCTGTGGCCGTCGCTTCCCGTGGGCGAGGTGATCCGCCGGTACGAGGAGGAGTACGGCCTGCCGGACGCGGCACCGCAGGACGCGGCGCCGCCGCCTCCGGAGCGGGTCGACCTGAATCAGACGTCGTTCCTGCTGAGTCCTCCGGAGTGGCTCCAGGAGGCGGCGGACAAGATGGGCATTCCGGATCGGCGCGGGGACGCGGCTGCTGCGGGTGCTTCTGCTGCGGGTGCGGCAGCTTCTGGTGCGGCTTCTCCGGGTGCGTCCACTTCGGACGCGTCCGCTTCTGGTGCGTTCAATCCGGGTGCGTCTGCTTCTGGTGTGGCAGCTTCGGGTGCGGCTGCTTCGGCTGCGTCCGCTTCGGGCGGGGATTCGGGTGCCGATACGGGCGCGGGGGCCGGGGAGGCCTCCGGGGCGCCTCTGCCTGCCGCCGCTGCGGGGGGCGGTACGCCGTGGCCCGCGGCCGGTGCTCCGGACGGTGACGACGAGCCCGTGCGGGACGACGGCCCGGCCGCCACGTCGCAGGGTACGCCCGCGGGGGCGACGCCGTGGGCCGGTACGGACACCAACGCCGACGCGGCCGAGGACCACTCGGTGCCGCTGCCCGCGACGGTGTTCTCACCGCCGCTGTCCGCGCTGAGCGACGAGGACACCCCGCCGCCCGGTGCCGCGCCGGACGCCAAGACGCGCTGCTGCACGGCGGGCAGCCAGCTGCCCGCCACGGCGGTCGCCCGGCTCTGGACGGCCGTCCCCGAACACGTCCCCCGCCACGCCGCCGCCGCCCACCGGCCCGGCGACTCCGCCGCCGCCCACCGGCGCACGGTCCTCCGCCGCCGGGGGGCAGACGCTTCGGCGTACGGCTATCCGCAGGAGCCGGGTGCGGCGGGGCCGGGGCCGGGGCCGCAGGGTGTGCCGAGTGCCGCTGGTGTGAACTCGCCCCAGCCGCCTGCCGGTTCGCCGACTCCGCCGCCGCCCAGCCCGCCCGGTGCGCCCGGTGCGTCCGGCGTGGGTACGCCGCCGCCGTCCGGGCCTGGCGCGCCCGGTACTCCCGCGGGTGGGTACGTCCCGACGCAGCTCGTCTCCTCCCTCGGCCCGGACGGCAGCCGCCGGCCGCGCCCGGTGCGCCGCAGCCGCCCGGCCCCCCTGCGCCTCCCGGTCCTCCGGGTGCGCCTCCTGGTGGGGTGCACCATGCGGCGACGATGTCGCGACCCGAGTCTCGGCGGTCCTGGTGGGATCAAGCCGCCCGGCCCTCCTGCGCCTCCCGGGCCTCCGGGTGCCCCCGGCACGCCTCCCGGTGGGGTGCACCATGCGCGACGATGTTCGCCGAGCCCGAGTCTCGGCGCCCCGGAGGGATCAAGCCGCCGAGCGCGCCCGGTGCGCCCGGCGCGCCGCAGCCTCCGGGGCCTCCCGGGGCTCCCGGTGGCGGTGTCCACCACGCCGCGACGATGCTGGCCGGTCCCGCGGTCGGCGGTCCCGGCATGCCGCCGCCGCCCGCACCCGCGCCCGTACATCACGGTCCGCCCGGACAGCCGTACGGCTATCCGCAGCCGCCCACCGGGCAGCCCACCGTGGGCCCGGGTTACCAGGCCGTGCTGCGCTACCGCGCCGCCGACGGTTCCGAGCAGCAGCTCATCCGCCGCTCGGCGCCCGGTACCCCGCACCCGGAGTGGCAGATCCTGCACGAGCTGCGCGGCATGAACGTGCCCCCGCAGCAGGTCCTGGAGCTGCACACCGAGCTGGAGTCGTGCGAGCTGCCGGGTGCGTACTGCGCCCGCATGATCCGTGAGACGTGGCCGCAGGCGCGGATCACGTCCATCGCCCCGTACGGCAGGGACCACGCGTCCCGTCAGCAGGGCATGCGGGAACTGCTCGCGCACCAGGGCGAGTTGCACCAGGTGGCGGACGGCCCGGCGCGTCCGGGTCCCGTGCGCGCGCCGTTGCAGCAGCTGCCGCCCGTCCCGCCGATCCCACCGGAGGGCGTGGCGCAGGAGCTGGCCGGGGCGTTCGGTCCCGGCATCTTCCGCTTCGACCAGCGGGCGGTGTCGCGGCAGGGCGTGCCGGACATCGTGGCGCACACCCTGGTGGTGGCGGGCCTGCCCGTGGACTTCGGGCCGTTCTTCTGGGCGCAGGCGCAGCCGGGGCGGCCGGTGCCGACGCTGGCGGAGCTGGCGCAGGAGCGCGGGGTGCAGTCGGCGTCGGACGCGGGCTCGTATCTGGTGATGGGCAGCGACTTCGGGCGTGCGCTGTGCGTCCAGTACGGGACGGCGCACATCGTGGCGGTGCCGGTGGAGGCCGGCCCGGGCGGGGCGCCCGTGCCGCCGCAGTTCGTCAACACGGGGCTGCCCGAGTTCGCGCGCTGCATGGCGCTGCTCGGCCGGATGTGGCGGCTGCGGTTCGGGCTCAACCAGGAGCAGGCGGGCCGTTGGACCGTCGACTTCCAGAACCAGCTGGCGGCCCTCGACGCGGCGGCGCTCGCGTCGCCGGAGAGCTGGTGGTCGGTGCTGCTGGAGCAGATGTGGGACGGGCTGCTGTAGCGGGGCGGCCCGGGCCGGCCGGGGGGTGACCCGGCGGCGTAGGAGAGGAGGCGTTCGACCTGGTGACGGTCGGGCGCCTTCTCGCGTACGGGGCGGGGTGCGGGCCCCGGGGAACCCGGCGGGGGTGAACCTGTGCCTTGATCCCGACGTGCGGCGCCGTTTGCCGCATCCTTGACCTGGTGGGGCGGGCGGAGTGTCGCGTTATGAGCGCTTCCGCTTGATCCATCAAGATGTGCGCCAATCGTGCTGTGCGCGCGAGGTACGTCGGAGAGGGGTTCCCAGGATGAGCAGCAGCGGTGCATCGTCGTCGCCGCACGGCTTCACCACCGTGCGCGGGCGCGGCTACCGTCCCCAGCAGGTGGAGGCGTACGCCGCCGGACTTTCCGAGGAGCGGGACGAGGCGTGGGAGCGCGCCGCCCGGCTGACGGTCCTCGCCAAGGACATGGAGGCCGAGGCCGCGCACCTGCGCGAGGTCGTCTCCCGGCTCGCCCCCCAGACGTACGAGACGCTGGGCGGGCGGGCCCGGCAGATCCTCGCGCTCGCGCGGGAGGAGGCCGACGCCGTGCGGGAGGCGGCGCGGGACGAGGCGCAGGCCGTCGCCGAGGCGGCCGAGGCCGCGGCGCGTGAGGTGCGGGAGGCCGCCCGCGTGTACGCCGAGGAGGTGGGCGCGCAGGCCGACGAGTGGGTCGGGCGGCGGTTGCGGGAGGACCGCGGGGCGGCGGACGAGGGCGCGGATCTCGGCGAGGCCGGGACGTGAAGGAGTGGCGGGGTGCGGCGCTGGCCGTGCTGCGGGAGACGCGGCGGCGTTGCGAGGCCCTGCTCGCCGAGCAGGAGAAGGAGCAGGCCGGGCGGTGGGAGGCGGCCGAGCGGGAGCTCACCGAGCGGGAGGCGGCGGCGGACGCGCGGGACGCGGAGCTGATCGCCGCCGCCGAGGCGCGGCTGTCCGAGGCCGAGCGGGCCTTCGCCGAGGCGGAGGAGGCGGCGCGGCACAAGCGGGAGGACGCGCAGGCGTGGGCCGCGGAGATCGTGGCGGAGGCGCGGCTTCGGGAGGAGCGGATCGCGCGGGAGACGGAGCGGGTCCTGCGGGAGCACGGTGAGGAGTGGGACGAGGTGCGGGCCCACATGGATCACGTACGGGGCAGCCTCGCGGCGCTCACCGGGCGGGCCCCGGCGGAGGAGGCTCCCTAGGGCGCCCCGTCGATGTCCTGCCGTGGGGCGGTGTTCTGCCGTGGATCGGTGTTCTGTCGTGGGGCGGTGTCCTGCCGGGCAGGGGTCAACCGGTCCGGCCGCGGGCCCGGTTCGCCCGGCCCGTCCTGATCGGCGTCGGCGTCGGCGTCCGGTTCCTGGAGGACCGGGAAGCGGCGCGGGGCCATGAGGAGGAGGACGAGCAGGGCGAGGACGGCGGCGCATCCGGCGCCCACGTAGACCGCGTCGACGGCTGTGTCGACCGCTCGCCGCAGCCGTTCGGGGTCGGCCACGGAGCCGGGGTCGTCCAGGACGCGCGCCACGGAGTCGAGCGAGCCGGAGCCGCCGAGCCGGGCGCTCAGCACGCTGTTGGCGACCGCGCCGAAGAGGGCGGCGCCCAGGGTCTGGCCGATCTGGCGGCAGAAGAGGATGGAGGCGGTGGCGGTGCCGCGTTCGGCCCAGCCGACGGTGGACTGGACGCCGACGATGAGGGGGAGCTGGAAGATGCCGAGTGCCGCGCCGAGCAGCAGCATGATCAGGGCCGGCTGCCAGGCCGTGCCGGGGTAGGGGAGCAGGGGGAAGGCGAGCAGGATCAGGGCGGCCGCTGAGATGCCGGTGACCGCGGTGTTCCGGAAGCCGATCCTGCGGTAGAGGTGCTGGCTGAATGCCGCTGAGACGGGCCAGCTCAGGGTCATCACGGAGAGCACGAATCCGGCGGTGACCGGTGCGAGGCCGAGCACGGACTGGGCGTACGTCGGCAGGAAGACCGTGGGGGCGACCATGAGCAGGCCGAGCGCGCCGAGGGCGAGGTTCACCGCGGCGATGGTGCGGCGCCGCCAGACCCAGCCGGGGATGAACGGCTCCGCGGCCCGCCGCTCGATGAGGACGACGGCGGCCAGCAGGGCGAGCGGGTGGCGAAGAGCGCGAGCGAGGGCGCGGAGAGCCAGCCCCAGGCGACGCCGCCCTGGACGAGCGCGGTCAACAGGACGCCGCCGCAGGCGAAGACGGCGAGCGTGCCGGCCAGCTCGACGCGGCCCCGCGCGGCCGACGCGCGGGCCGGTTCGTGCAGGTGACGCGCGATCAGCCAGAGGGCGACCGCCCCGATCGGCAGGTTGATGAGGAAGATCCAGCGCCAGTCGGCATAGGCGGCGATGAGGCCGCCGAGGGCGGGTCCCGCGACCGCCGAGGTGGCCCAGACGGTGGACAACTTCGCCTGTATCTTGGGGCGTTCCTTCAGCGGGTACAGGTCGGCGGCGAGGGTCTGCACGGTGCCCTGGATGGCGCCGCCGCCCAGGCCCTGGACGACGCGGAAGGCGATGAGGGACTCCATGTTCCAGGCGAGGGCGCACAGCGCGGAGCCGGCCAGGAACAGCGCGCTGCCCGCGATGAGCACGGGCTTGCGGCCGAAGGTGTCGGAGAGCTTGCCGTAGACGGGCAGGGTGACCGTGGCGGCCAGGAGGTACCCGGAGAAGAGCCAGGAGAAGATCGGGAAGCCGCCGAGGGAGCCCACGATCTGCGGGACGGCGGTCGACACGATCGTGGAGTCCACGGCGGTCAGTGCCATGGAGAGCATCAGCGCGGCGACGACCGCGCGCCGCCCCGGCATCGCGCCCTTCGCTCCCGCGCCCGCGCCGCTTCCCGCGCCTGCTCCCCTCGCTGTGCCTGCTCCCGCACCCGCGCCTGTTCCCGCTCCCGCGCCTGCTCCCGTCCCCGTGCCTGTTCCGCTTCCTGTCCCCGTCTCCACGGCGGTCCTCTCCCCCTGCACCGGTTGCTGCGGGCCACCATCCCACTCGTCGGGGGTGGAGGGGAGGGTGGAGGCAACCCTGAGTCGATCTCCACCGGCGGGTGGAGATCCCCTAGGGGAACCTCCGTACTACGGACCGGGGAGGGTTCGTCCCGGCGGAGGATGAGCGGGCCCGGGGCGCTCCTTAGATTTGCTTTACGGCGCACCGCACGAGCGGGGGTGGGGTTTTCCCCCGGAAAAGACTGCGCCGAGCACCAGCGCGCAGCACCCCGTCGGGACACCAGACTCGACCACGACACCGGACTCGTTCGCACGTCGAACGCATCTGCTCTTCGCTTGACCGACATAGGAGACTTACCGTGACAACGGCTGTGACCACACCCAGGCACGGGGGCACTGGAGGGCGTACGGCCGTGGCGGCACGGGCGCGCCAAGTAGTGAAGGCGTACGGCTCCGGGGAGACTCGCGTCGTCGCGCTCGACGGGATCGACGTGGACATCGCCCGCGGGCAGTTCACCGCGATCATGGGCCCCTCCGGCTCCGGCAAGTCCACCCTGATGCACTGCCTCGCGGGCCTCGACACGGTCAGCAGCGGGCAGATCTTTCTGGACGACACCGAGAGCACCGGTCTGAAGGACAAGAAGCTGACGCGGCTGCGCCGGGACCGGGTCGGCTTCATCTTCCAGGCGTTCAACCTCCTCCCGACGCTCAACGCCCTGGAGAACATCACGCTCCCGATGGACATAGCGGGCCGCAAGCCCGACCGTGCCTGGCTCGACCAGGTCGTGGAGACCGTCGGCCTCGCCGGACGCCTCAAGCACCGCCCGACCGAGCTGTCCGGCGGTCAGCAGCAGCGCGTCGCGGTGGCCCGCGCGCTCGCCTCGCGGCCCGAGATCATCTTCGGGGACGAGCCGACCGGCAACCTCGACTCCCGTGCCGGGGCGGAGGTGTTGGGCTTCCTGCGGCGGTCGGTGACCGACCTCGGCCAGACCATCGTGATGGTCACGCACGACCCGGTCGCCGCCTCGTACGCGGACCGGGTGCTGTACCTCGCCGACGGCCGGATCGTCGACGAGATGTACAGCCCCACCGCCGACCAGGTCCTGGACCGCATGAAGTCCTTCGACGCGCGGGGGCGCACGTCATGACCGTCCTCAAGACCTCGATGCGCAACTTCTTCGCGCACAAGGGCCGCATGGCGCTCTCCGCCGTGGCCGTCGTCCTGTCCGTGGCGTTCGTGTGCGGCACGCTCGTCTTCTCCGACACGATGAGCACCACCTTCGACAAGCTCTTCGCGGCGACCTCGGCCGATGTCACGGTCTCGCCGAAGTCCGCCGAGGACCCGGGGGAGGCGCCCCGCAGCGGCAGGCCCGAGTCGATGCCCGCCTCCGTCGTCGAGGCGGCCGGGAAGGCGGCGGGCGCCAAGTCCGCCGAGGGCGCCGTCGCCAGCCGAGCGTGACCGTCGTCGACTCCGACAACAAGAACCTGGGCCCCACCAACGGCGGCCCGACCATCGCCGGCAACTGGACGCGCAACGACCTGCGTTCGATGGACATCACCGCGGGGCACTCCCCGCGCGGGCCCACCGAGGTGATGATCGACGCCGACACCGCCGACAAGCACGACCTCAAGATCGGCGACGAGCTGCGCACCATCGCCGCCACCGGCGACCACACCGCGAAAATCTCCGGCATCGCCGCCTTCAAGGTGACCAACCCCGGCGCCGCGATCGTCTACTTCGACACCGCCACCGCCCAGCGTGAACTGCTGGGTGCCACCGGCCGGTTCACGCACGTCAACGTCACCGCCGACGCGGGGGTGAGCGACACCCGGCTCAAGGCGAACGTCGCGGCCGCCGTGGACAAGGCCGGCGCGTCCGCGTACGACATCCGCACGCAGAAGGAGAGCGCGGACGAGAACCGCAAGGCGGTCGGCAGCTTCATGGACGTCATGAAGTACGCGATGCTCGGCTTCGCCGGGATCGCCTTCCTCGTCGGCATCTTCCTGATCATCAACACCTTCTCGATGCTGGTCGCCCAGCGCACCCGCGAGATCGGCCTGATGCGCGCCATCGGCTCGAGCCGCAAGCAGGTCAACCGCTCCGTGCTCGTCGAGGCGCTGCTGCTCGGCGTCTTCGGCTCCGTCCTCGGTGTCGGCGCGGGCATCGGCCTCGCCGTCGGTCTGATGAAGCTCATGTCCGGCATGGGCATGGAACTGTCCACCGGTGACCTCACCGTCGCCTGGACGACCCCCGTCGTCGGCATGGCCCTCGGCATCCTCGTCACCGTCTTCGCCGCCTACCTCCCCGCACGGCGAGCCGGCAAGGTCTCCCCGATGGCCGCCCTGCGCGACGCGGGCACCCCGGCGGACGGCCGGGCGAGCGTGCTGCGCGCCGTCATCGGCCTGGTCCTCACCGGCGTCGGCGGCCTCGGCCTCTACGCCGCGGGCCAGGCCGACCAGGCCAAGGACGGCTCGCTGCTCCTGGGCGGCGGGATCGTCCTGACCCTCGTCGGGTTCGTCGTCATCGGCCCGGTGCTCGCCTCCGGTGTCGTCCGCGTCATCAGCGCGGTGCTGCTGCGGGCGTTCGGCCCGGTCGGGCGGATGGCCGAGCGCAACGCCCTGCGCAACCCGCGCCGCACCGGCGCCACCGGCGCGGCCCTGATGATCGGCCTCGCGCTGGTCGCCTGCCTCTCCGTGGTGGGCTCCTCGATGGTCGCCTCGGCCACGGACGAGCTGGACAAGTCGGTCGGTGCGGACTTCATCGTCCAGGGCAAGGGCGGGCTCACGGCCGAGGCCGAGCGGGCCCTCACCAAGACGCCGGGTGTCGACCACTTCAGCCGCTACAAGGACGTCGGGGCCGACATCACCACCCCCGACGGCAAGGTCACCAAGGGTGCGGGCCTCAGCGCCACCGACCCGACCTACGTCAAGGACCTGCGCCGCGAGGCCGTCTCCGGTGATGTGTCGGCCGCGTACGGCAAGGACGCCATGTCCGTGGGCGAGGAATTCGCCGACAAGCACCGTCTGAAGGTCGGCGACACGCTGAAGGTCGCCTTCGACGACGGCCGCACCGGTGAGCTGAAGCTGGCGGCGATCACCTCCGACGACGGCTCCCTGGAAAAGGGCGCGATGTACACCGCCATCGCCACCGCGCAGCGGTACGTGCCCGCCGACCGGATGCCGCTCACCGAGATGGTGCTCGCCGAGGCGGCCGCCGGACAGCAGGACAAGGCGTACGCGGCGCTCAAGAAGTCCCTGGCCACCTACCCGCAGTACGAGGTCATGGACCAGACCGACTTCAAGCAGACCCTGAAGGACCAGGTCGGCCAGATGCTGAACATGGTCTACGGCCTGCTGGGCCTCGCGATCATCGTGGCGATCCTCGGTGTGGTGAACACCCTCGCCCTGTCGGTCGTCGAGCGCACCCGGGAGATCGGCCTGATGCGGGCCATCGGCCTCTCGCGCCGCCAGCTGCGCCGCATGATCCGCCTGGAGTCGGTGGTCATCGCCCTCTTCGGCGCGCTGCTCGGCCTCGGACTCGGGATGGGCTGGGGGGCGACGGCGCAGAAGCTGCTGGCCCTGGAGGGCCTGAAGGTCCTGGAGATCCCCTGGTCGACGATCATCGGGGTCTTTGTCGGGTCGGCGTTCGTGGGCCTGTTCGCGGCGCTGGTCCCGGCCTTCCGGGCGGGCCGCATGAACGTCCTGAACGCCATCGCCACCGAATAGCCACCGCCACGGGGGTGCGGAGGAAAGCCGGGCGGCCCCGGGGGACAGCTGTCCTCCGGGGCCCGCCCGCCTCTCCGCCTGCGCAGCAGCACGTACCCGTAGGCGGTGTCCTCGGCGACGTAATCGGCGCCCGGGTGCAGTTTCTCCGCGTACGCGACGGGGTCCTTCGTCCAGCCGGAGCGGATGTCGAGGGCGAGGTACTTCGGGACGACGGGGCGGGCCGCGCCCACCCAGAAGACGCGGGCGCGGGAGGTGAGCCGGCTGATGGGCCCTATGTTCGCCTCGACGGTGGCGCCGTCCGGAATCCGCTCCAGCATCCGTTCCACCGCCGCGACCTGCCCGCTCTTCTCGTACGTCTTCGCCTCGGTGAGGCCCGCCAGCGGCAGCGACGTCGTCAGGGCCAGCGCGGCGGCGGCGGCGCAGGCCGGCAGCCGGTCGGCGTACTCGCGCAGCCACGGCCGCCCACTGCGGCGGAAGATGTCGACGGCGTCGACGAGGGCCAGCATGACCACCGGCATCAGGACGGCGCTGTAGTGCCAGTCGGTGCCCCAGTAGTGGTCGTCGGCCGACAGGAAGCGCCAGCCGAGCGTGGGCAGCGCGACGATCAGCAGCGGCGAGCGCAGGGCGAGCAGCCCGGTGGTGGGGATCAGCAGCCAGGCGAGGGTGCGCAGCTTGGTGTCGAGCCCGCCGAACGCCCCGGCGGCCGCGCCGCCCTCGCCGACCTTGTCCCAGTAGTCGTACGCGCCGACCGAGTTGAAGGCCGGGATGATCAGGGTGAGCGTGACGACGGCGGCGGCGGCCCCGAACGCGGCGACGCCGAGGGCGTAGGGCACGGCCTTCGGGTGCGGGCGGCGGGCCCGCAGGGCCACCACCAGGCCGATGGCGGCGAGCATCTCGCCGAGGTCCTCCTTGACGAGGACCAGCGGCAGCGCCCACAGCAGCGCGGCCCGCCAGCGCTGCCGCAGCAGGGCTTCCAGGGAGAACGCGATCAGCGGTACGGCGAAGCAGATCTCGTGGAAGTCGAAGTCGGCGGCGCGCTGGATGCCCCAGGACAGTCCGTACGCGATGCCCACCGCGAGGCCCGAGGCGCGCCCCAGCAGCCGGGTCGCCGCGCGCGTGACGGGGATGGCGGAGACGGCGAAGAGCAGGGCCTGTGCGACGAGCAGCGTGACGGGGGAGGGGAAGAGGCGGTAGGCGGGCGCGAGGAGCGCCGTGACGGGGCTGAAGTGGTCGCCGAGGATGTTGGCGCCGGGCCCCTTGAGGTCGGCGACCGGCACTTGGAGGTGCGCGTAGGCCCGCACGGCCTGCTCGAAGATCCCGAGGTCCCAGGAACGGCTCTCCATACGGCGGTACCGGCTGACGGACAGCACGGCGTAGGCGAGGAACAACGCCGCCGCGAGGAGATACGGGACGCGGTCCCAGACGCCGTGGCCCCTTGAGCGGGGGGCGGGCGGGGTCTGGTCCCGCGACGGTATGAGCTCGTCGCCGCGCTCCAGTGCGGGGGCGTCGGGCTTGGCTCCGGGCATGGGGTGGCTTTCTGGTCGGCGGGGGGCCGTGGCAGCGATCAGCCCCGATGTTCGTTCGTTCCCCCGGGGGTTCACTCGGCCCCCGGGGGGTTTCGGAACATTGTGCGCCAGGTGGCGTGCCGGTTCGGCGGGCGGCTCTTCGTTGCCGTGCGGCTGACCGCCGGGCAGGTCGGACGGGTCCGCCCGGGGCGCCACCCCGCGCCGACCGAGCCGCGCCGCCCCCCCCCGGAGTCGTACGCGCCATGGTCACCCCCGCCCATACCGGCCACCCCGGAGTTGTACGTGCCCGGAGCGATCGGCCCGCGCGTGGCGCCCCAGAGCCGTACGTGCCAAAGTCACCCCCGCCCATGCCCGCCGCCCCGGAGGCGTACGCACCCGGGCCTGCCGGCCGCCTGGAGCCGCATGGACCCGGAGCGACCGACCGCCCCCGCCACCCCGGAGGCATACGCGCCCGGAGCGACCGGCCCGCGTCCGACGGCCCGGAGTCGTACGCTGGAGGCCCCCGGCCCGTGCGACGTGCCGGGTGGTTCGCGTTGCCCACCCACTCCGGTCATCCCGGTACCTGGACGGAAAGCCTTCCATGAGCCTGCACGGTCTGCTCGACGCTGTCGTCAAGGACTCGGCACTCGCCGAGGCGGTCAAGGCCGCCACCGACGGCAACCGCACCCACGTCGACCTGGTCGGCCCGCCCGCCGCGCGCCCCTTCGTGGTGGCGGCGCTGGCCCGTGAGGCCGGCCGGCCCGTCCTCGCCGTGACGGCCACGGGCCGCGAGGCGGAGGACCTGGCCGCGGCGCTGCGCACGATCCTGCCGCCGGACGGTGTCGTGGACTACCCGTCCTGGGAGACCCTCCCGCACGAGCGCCTCTCGCCCCGCTCCGACACGGTCGGCCGCCGCCTCGCCGTCCTGCGGCGCCTCGCGCACCCCCGCCCGGACGACCCCGAGACCGGCCCGGTCTCCGTCGTCGTCGCCCCGGTCCGCTCGGTGCTCCAGCCCCAGGTCAAGGGCCTCGGCGACCTGGAGCCGGTGGCCCTGCGCTCCGGTGAGACCACCGACCTGAACACGGTCGTCGAGGCGCTCGCCGCAGCCGCGTACTCCCGGGTCGAACTGGTCGAGAAGCGCGGCGAGTTCGCCGTGCGCGGCGGCATCCTCGACGTGTTCCCGCCGACCGAGGAACACCCGCTGCGCGTCGAGTTCTGGGGCGACGACGTCGAGGAGATCCGCTACTTCAAGGTCGCCGACCAGCGCTCCCTGGAGGTCGCCGAGCACGGCCTGTGGGCACCGCCCTGCCGCGAGCTGCTGCTCACCGACGACGTACGGCAGCGGGCCGCGGCCCTCGCCGAGCAGCACCCGGAGCTGGGCGAGCTGCTCGGCAAGATCGCCGAGGGCATCGCGGTCGAGGGCATGGAGTCCCTCGCCCCGGTCCTGGTGGACGAGATGGAGCTGCTGCTCGACGTCATGCCGAAGAACAGCATGGCGGTGGTCTGCGACCCGGAGCGGTGCGCACCCGCGCGGCGGACCTGGTGGCGACGTCGCAGGAGTTCCTGCAGGCCAGCTGGGCGGCGACGGCCGGGGGCGGCGACGCCCCGATCGACGTGGGCGCGGCGTCGCTCTGGGGCATCGCGGACGTCGCGACCACGCGCGCGACCTCGGGATGATGTGGTGGTCGGTGTCGCCGTTCGCCGCCGACGACGAGCTGGACGACGACACCCTCAAGCTCGGCATGCACGCCCCGGAGTCCTACCGCGGCGACACCGCGAAGGCGCTGGCCGACACCAAGGGCTGGCTCGCCGACGGCTGGCGGACCGTCTATGTCACCGAGGGCCACGGCCCCGCCGCCCGTACCGTCGAGGTCCTCGGCGGCGAGGGCATCGCGGCCCGCCTGGACGGCGACCTCACCGAGCTGACGCCGTCGCTGGTGCACGTCTCCTGCGGCTCGATCGACTACGGCTTCGTCGACCCCGCGCTGAAGCTCGCCGTCCTCACCGAGACCGACCTGTCCGGCCAGAAGGCGGCCGGCAAGGACGGCCAGAGGATGCCGGCGCGGCGCCGCAAGACGATCGACCCGCTGACCCTGGAGGCCGGCGACTACATCGTCCACGAGCAGCACGGCGTCGGCCGCTACATCGAGATGGTGCAGCGCACCGTGCAGGGCGCCACCCGCGAGTACCTGGTCGTGGAGTACGCCCCCGCCAAGCGCGGCCAGCCGGGCGACCGCCTCTACATCCCCACCGACCAGCTGGAGCAGATCACCAAGTACGTCGGCGGCGAGGCCCCCACCCTGCACCGGCTGGGCGGCGCCGACTGGACGAAGACCAAGGCGCGCGCGAAGAAGGCGGTCAAGGAGATCGCCGCCGACCTCATCAAGCTGTACTCCGCCCGCATGGCCGCCCCCGGCCACGCCTTCGCCCCCGACACGCCCTGGCAGCGCGAGCTGGAGGACGCCTTCCCGTACGCGGAGACGCCCGACCAGCTCACCACGATCGCCGAGGTCAAGGAGGACATGGAGAAGACGGTCCCGATGGACCGCCTGATCTGCGGCGACGTCGGCTACGGCAAGACGGAGATCGCGGTCCGCGCGGCCTTCAAGGCGGTGCAGGACGGCAAGCAGGTCGCCGTCCTCGTACCGACGACACTGCTGGTGCAGCAGCACTTCGGCACGTTCTCCGAGCGGTACTCGCAGTTCCCGGTCAGCGTGAAGGCGCTCAGCCGCTTCCAGACGGAGACCGAGTCGAAGGCGACGCTCGAAGGGCTGCGGGACGGCTCGGTGGACATCGTCATCGGCACCCACCGCCTGTTCTCCTCCGAGACCAAGTTCAAGGACCTGGGCCTGGTCATCGTCGACGAGGAGCAGCGCTTCGGCGTCGAACACAAGGAGCAGCTGAAGAAGCTCCGCGCCAACGTCGACGTGCTGACCATGTCCGCGACCCCCATCCCCCGTACGCTCGAAATGGCGGTCACCGGCATCCGCGAGATGTCGACGATCACCACGCCGCCCGAGGAGCGCCACCCGGTGCTCACCTTCGTCGGCCCCTACGAGGAGAAGCAGATCGGCGCGGCGGTCCGCCGCGAACTGCTGCGCGAGGGCCAGGTCTTCTACATCCACAACCGCGTCGAGTCGATCGACCGCGCGGCGGCACGGCTGCGCGACATCGTGCCCGAGGCCCGTATCGCGATCGCCCACGGCCAGATGACCGAACAGGCCCTGGAACAGGTCGTGGTGGACTTCTGGGAGAAGAAGTTCGACGTGCTCGTCTCGACGACGATCGTCGAGTCCGGCATCGACATCTCCAACGCCAACACGCTGATCGTGGAGCGCGGCGACAACTTCGGCCTCTCCCAGCTGCACCAGCTGCGCGGCCGCGTCGGCCGTGGCCGCGAGCGCGGCTACGCGTACTTCCTCTACCCGCCGGAGAAGCCGCTCACCGAGACCGCCCACGAGCGGCTCGCGACCATCGCCCAGCACACCGAGATGGGCGCGGGCATGTACGTGGCGATGAAGGACCTGGAGATCCGCGGCGCCGGCAACCTGCTCGGCGGCGAGCAGTCCGGGCACATCGCGGGCGTCGGCTTCGACCTGTACGTACGGATGGTCGGCGAGGCCGTGGCCGACTACCGCGCCTCGCTGGAGGGCGGCGTGGAGGAGGAGCCGCCGCTGGAGGTCAAGATCGAGCTGCCGGTGGACGCGCACGTCCCGCACGACTACGCCCCCGGCGAGCGGCTGCGCCTGCAGGCGTATCGCGCCATCGCCTCCGCCACCACGGAGGAGGACGTCAAGGCCGTACGCGAGGAACTCACCGACCGCTACGGCAAGTTGCCGGAGCCGGTGGAGAACCTGCTGCTGGTGGCGGGGCTGCGGATGCTGGCGCGGGCCTGCGGGGTCGGCGAGATCGTCCTCCAGGGCACCAACATCCGCTTCGCCCCCGTGGAGCTGCGGGAGTCGCAGGAGCTGCGGCTCAAGCGGCTCTACCCCGGCACGGTCATCAGGGCGAACGCCCAGCAGATCCTGGTGCCGCGCCCCAAGACCGCGAAGGTCGGCGGCAAGCCGCTGGTCGGGCGTGAACTGCTGGGCTGGGTCGGGGAGTTCCTGGCGTCGATCCTCGGGTCGTAGCTCCGCGGCGGGGCCTACGGGGTGCAGGCCTCGGCTATCGAGAGGCTGTTCTCGTAGAGGTGGTGCCGGGTGATCCGGCCGTCCTCCACGGTGAGCCGCAGCGCGAAGGGCCCCGCGAAGGACTTGCCGGTGGCCCGTACGGTGCCCGAGACGTGCCCCGTGAGGACCGCGTCGGCGCCGTCGACGAGGAAGGCGTCGACGGTGGCCCGCGCGTCCTCGGGCACGGTGTGCTCCATCAGCTCCGTGAACTGGGCGGCGCACTCGGCGGCCGTGGAGCGCGGCCTGATCCACGGCACGGCGGGGTTCTCGGCGAGCAGCCAGTCGACCTCGTCGGCGAAGACGGCGGTGAGGCGGTCCAGGTCCCCGGCCAGGCGGGCCGCGAGGAACTCCCGCACGACGGCGCGGGTGTGTGCGGCGGTGCCGGCGGCGGGAGGCGGGGTGGCGGCGGCGTGCTCGGCGGTCATGGGGTTCTCCTCGGCTGCGGACTCGGCTGATGGGGCCGATGCTGCCGGGGAGCGGGGGGACGGTCGATTACCGCGGAGGTAATTCCCGGGGCCCCGCGCCCCCCGAGAGCCGCGTCAGTCCTTGTACAGCTGTTCGTCCTCGTCCCGGCACAGGGCGTGTGCGGCGCCCATGATGCGGGAGGTCTGCACCTTGGACGTGCCGAGCCGGCGCGTGGACTTCGTGAACTGCTCGCCGAGGGCCGCGCCCCGGATGGTGCACAGCGCGTCGCCCTCCGCGACGAGCGCGTCGTCGCTGATGTGGTCGAGGTCCGGGTAGTGCTTGCGCAGCGTCTTCAGGTAGAAGGCGGCCGCCGCGCCCTTCAGCCCCCTTCCCCGGGGACTGGGGGAGGCGCTCGCCGGCGTCGGTGTGCTCGCTGCCGTCGGCGTGCTCGCGGACGGCGCGGAGGAGGCGTCGGACGGGCCGCAGGCCGTGGCGCCCACAGCGAGGACGGTGAGCAGGAGGGCGAGTTGGGGCAGGCGCTTGTGCATGGATCTCCCGAAGCGTGATTGATCAGCAGATAGTACGGCTTCCGCCGCGCCGTTCCGGGGCCGAGGAGGCGGACGCGGTCCGCGACGCGCGGCAGCTACCGTGGAGTTCGCCAAATCCGCCCAGGGGAGGGGAGAGCGCAGTGACGCTCAAGGTCGTGGGACTGCGCCGGTTCCCGGTGAAGTCGATGCTCGGCGAAGAGCACGACCGGCTGGAGTTCGACGCGACAGGCGCCGTCGGTGACCGGCGGTGGGCCCTTCGTTGCGCCGACGGCAAGCTGGGCAGCGGCAAGAACCACCCGCGCTTCCGCCGCATCCCCGGGCTCCTGGAGCACCACGCGGCCTACGATGACGAGGGCCTGCCCGTCATCACCGCACCGGACGGCGCGACGCTGCGCTCCGGCGACCCGCGCATTCCCGAGCGCTTCGGCGACGGCGTCGAACTGGTCCGTGAGGGGGAGGCGGCAGCCGGTTCGGCGGCGGGTTCGGTGGCCGGTTCGGAGGGCCACAAGGACGTCTCCCCCGTCTCCCTCATCGGCACCGCCTCGCTCCGCGCGCTCGGTGACCTGCTCGGTGACGCCGACCCCGTCGACGTACGGCGGCTGCGCAAGAACATCGTCGTGGAGACCGACGAACCCTGGATCGAGGAGAGCTGGATCGGCCGCGAGATCGTCCTCGGCGGCGGACACGGCACGGAGCCGCTCCGGCTGCGCGGCATCAAGCGCGTCAAGCGCTGCGTGATGGTCACCCAGGCCCAGCCCGGCCTCCCCGCCGACAACCGCGTCCTCAAGACGCTCACCGCCGCCCGCGGCATGTGCATCGGCATCCACACGGACGTTGTGACGCCCGCGCCGCTCGCCCTCGGCGACACGGTGGCCGTCCGGTGAACCGGCGCATCACCTCGGCCCTGCTGACGCTGGCCGCCGTCCCGGCACTGCTCCTCACCGGCTGCGGCCTCGACGCCGAGAGTCCGGCGGGCGGTGGCTCCGCGGGGTCCGGGGCGCGGGCGGGTTCCGCGCTGTCGGCCGTCGACACGCTCACGGTCAAGGGCCGCGCGCCCAAGACGGGGTACGACCGGAGCCGGTTCGGCAGCGCGTGGGCCGACACGGACTCCAACGGCTGCCCCACCAGGGACGACATACTCAAGCGGGACCTGAGGGACGTCACGTATCAGCGCTCACGCTCACGTGGGGGCGAGGAGTGCAGGGTCGTCTCGGGCAGGCTCGCGCCCGACCCCTACACCGGCAGGGACGTGACGTTCCGGCGCGGCCACAGCCAGGTCGACATCGACCACCTCGTCGCCCTCTCGGACGCCTGGCAGAAGGGCGCGGCCCGATGGGCACCGGGCAAGCGCATCGCCTTCGCCAACGACCCGCTGAACCTCGTCGCCGTCGACGCCGGCCCCAACCGCAGCAAGGGCGACGGCGACACCGCGACCTGGCTGCCGCCGAACAAGGCGTACCGCTGCACGTATGTGGCCGGGCAGGTCGCGGTGAAGAAAAAATACGGGGTGTGGGTGACGCCGGCGGAACGGGACGCGATGAGGAAGGTCCTCTCCACCTGCCCGACCAAGCCCCTCCCGACCGGCCCGGCCCCGACGACGGCACCGTCGCGTTTCCACGCCCGCTGAGCCGGCACACGCCGTGACGCAGAGCTTGCCGAGGTCGTGACTCAGAGCTTGTCGAGGTCCATGACGTCGCCGGTCGGCGGTGTCGTCTTCACCGGCTTCTCGTAGTCGCCGAAGGTCAGGGACTCCACCTTTCCGTCCTTCTTCGTGTCGACCTTCAGCAGGTACGGCTTGCCCTTGGTGGCGACGTAGAGGGTGTACTTGGTCGCGCCGTCGCTCTCCGTCAGCTTGATCGCGGGGGTGCCGTCGACCGTGGTCGTGCTGCCCTTGCGGGCCGCGGACCGGGTGCCCTTGAAGTCGGCGAGCAGGACGTCGAGGTCGCAGAATGCGGCGATCTCCTTGGCGTCGGCGCTCGTGGCCTTCGTCTTCACCCAGCGGTCGGCCATCATGTCCACCGCGGCGTCCACGTCGGCCTTGGGCTCGCCCTTGGTCTGGGCGCGCAGGAGCTTCTCGTCGTACTTCATGTAGACGGTCTTGCCCGGGACGATCAGCTCGATCGAGCCCTCCTTGTTCATGCCCATGGTGCCCGCGCACTTGCCCTTGGTGTCCATGGCCATGTCGAGCGAGATCAGCCCGGAGGCCTCGTCCGTGACCTCGCCCTTGATGCTCAGGGACGAGGCGCCCGAGGTCGTGTCGACGGCCTTCTCGGCGATCTCGCCGCCGGACATGCCCGCGAAGGGGCCCTTCTCGGCCGCACCGGCCTTGCCGTTCTCGGAGCCGCACGCCGTGAGTCCGGCCGTCGCGGCGGTGGCGAGGCAGACGGCGGCGATGGCGGTACGGCGCAGACGCAGGTGGTGACGCATGGTTCCCCCCAAGGGATGTCGTTTGATGCGGACATCACAGCAGATCCGTGTGAACCGAGTCAACACGAGTAAGTGTGAGCCGGTTAATAACGGTCGTGAAGCCGCCCGTGCGGAAGATCGTCTGGGTATGCTCGACCGCGCGCGACTGACCCCGCGCGACGAGGGGAGCTGCTGGATGAAGGCGCGGGACGACGCGACCGAAGTGACCGCCGCCGGGATCGCCCGGCTCGCCGGGGTGGGACGCGCCGCCGTGAGCAACTGGCGGCGCAGGCACGGTGACTTCCCCAAGCCCGTGGGCGGCACGGAGACCAGCCCCTCCTTCGCCCTCGCCGACGTCGAACGCTGGCTGCGCGCCCAGGGCAAGCTCATCGAGGTGCCCTTGCGCGAACGCGTCTGGCAGCAGCTCGCCGGGCACCCCGCCGGGCCCGTCACCGCGCTCCTGCACGCCGGCTGCGCCCTGCTCCTGGTCCGCGACCGGCCACCGGCCTGGCTCGCGCTCAGCGCCGTCTCGGACGAGCGCATGGCCCAGCTCCTGCCCGGCGAACTCGAAGACGTCGTGACCCCGCGGTTCGGGGGGCGGCGCGAGAGAGCGGTGCACGTCCCCGAACCCGCCGAACTCCTGCCCTCTGTCCCGCTATTGCGCGGCGTCGCCGAGCTGGCGGCCGAACTCGGCGCCCGGGGCTGCGTACGAGTCCTGCTCGGCCGGCAGACCGACGCCAACCCCCGCCAGTACACGCTGACCCCGGCCGCCCCGCCGCCCTCATGGCCCGGCTCGCCACCAGCGCGGCCCCCGCCCGCACCGTCCTCGACCCCGCCTGCGGCACCGCGACGCTGCTGCGCGCCGTCGAGCCGCGCCCCGACCAGCACCTGTACGGCCAGGACAGCGCACCCGAACTGGCCGCCCTCACCGCGCTGCGCCTCGCCCTGCACTCCGACGCGACCGTCCGCACGAGGGCCGCCGACACCCTGCGCGCCGACGCCTACGACGACCGCAGGGCCGATGCCGTGCTCTGCCACCCGCCGTTCAACGAACGCAACTGGGGCCACGACGAACTGGCCTACGACACCCGCTGGGAGTACGGCTTCCCGGCCCGCGTCGAATCCGAACTCGCCTGGGTCCAGCACGCGTTGGCCCGCCTCGTCGTCGGCGGCACCGCCGTCCTGCTGATGCCGCCCGCCGCCGCCTCCCGCCGCTCGGGCCGCCGCATCCGGGCCGACCTGCTGCGGCGCGGCGCCCTGCGCGCGGTCATCGCCGATGCCCGCCGGGGCGGCACCGCCGTACAACCTCCCGCTGCACGTCTGGGTGTTGCGCAGGCCGGGCCCGGCCACGCCGCCCGCCGCGCGCAGCTCCTCGTGAGGCGGCCGGGGTGCCCGACACGGACGGCCGCGACAAGCAGCTGTGGCCCGCCGTGCAGGACGCCGTGCTCGACGCCTGGCACCGCTTCGACCGGCACGGCACGGTCGAGGAACGCCCCGGCCTCGCCCGCTCGGTGCCGGTGCTCGACCTCCTCGACGACGAGGTCGACCTGGCCCCGGCCCGGCGGCTGCCGCCCCCCGGCCGCGGGCAGCGCGCCACCGAGCTGCGACCGTACGCGAGAACCTCGGGCGAGGCGCTGCGCCGCACCGCGGACCTCACCCCGCCCCTGCCCCCGCGGGAGGCCGCCAGGCCCGCGGCCCGCCCGCCCCTGACCACCGTCGGCGAACTGGCCCGCGCCGGCGCCCTGACCCTGCACACCGGGACCGGCGCCGGGAGCGGCGGCGTCCCCGTCCTCACCGACCACGACGACCTGACCGGCGGCGCACCCTCCGGAGCCCCGCACGAGGGCGGCCCGGACGACACGGTCGTGCACACCGAGCCCGGCGACGTCGTCGTCCCCGTCTTCGGCGGTGGAGCCGCGGCCCGCGTCGTCGACGAGGCCACCGCGGGCGCCGCGCTCGGCCGCGGCCTCACCCTGCTGCGCCCCGACCCGGCCGTGCTCGACCCCTGGTTCCTCGCGGGCTTCCTGCGCGGCACCGCCAACCACCGCCGCGCCAGCAGCTACGCCTCCACCTCCGCCCGGCTCGACGTGCGCCGCCTCCAGCTGCCGCGCCTGCCGCTCGCCGGACAGCGCGGCTACAGCGAGCGGTTCCGGGAACTGGCCGCCTTCGAGGACGCCGTGCGCCTCGCGGCCCGGCTCGGCGAGCGGCTGGTGCGCGGCATGCACGACGGACTGACGGAGGGCACGCTTCCGGCGGAGTGAGGCGCTCCCCGCCACACCGCCGTGACCAGTACGGCAACGGTTCGGTACAACCCGGGACCGCTCTCCGGTGTCGGCCTATACGCTCGGTCCGCGTTCGTTCGTCCTTTCAGGTATCAGGAGCAGCCATGCACGGCCACGGCCACGGCCACGCCCCGCAGCAACCGCCGCCCCCAGCCGGGGGCTCACCGGTGACGCTGCGCGTGCTGTTCGTCGTCCTCGCCGTCGTGACCTGCGGCCTGCTCGCGTGGGCGTCGCTGCTGCGGCTCGCGATCGTGACCCGCAAGGCGTACGACTGGGTGTTCTTCGGGCTCGTCGCGGCGCTCGACGTCACGGCCCTCGTGCTGATCGGCGTGGACCCCGGCGAGGAGGAGTTCCAGGGCCCGGGCAACGCGGGCATGGTGATCCTGCTGTGCACGCTGATGGCCGCCGTCGCCTACTACCTGTTCGCGGACATACGCCACTTCAGCCGCCTCCGGCAGCCGGCGTTCACCCCCTACGCACCGCCCCCGGCGTCCCCCGCGTACTACGGCTACCCGGCGGCGCGCCGCCCGTCCAGGAGGCCCCGCCGCCGCCCCCGCGCCCGCCCGCATCCACCAGGTCCGCGCCGTGCTCGACGAGCTGAGCGACTACCTGCGCAAGCAGCAGGGCGGCAACTGACCGTGGCACAGGGCACCGGGACCGGCGGCCGGGGCAGCCGGGTCGTCGCAGGCCGCTATGAACTCTCCACCCTCATCGGCCAGGGCGGCATGGGCCAGGTCTGGACGGCGTACGACCAGCGCCTGGACCGCCGCGTCGCCGTCAAGCTGCTGCGCCCCGACCGGGTCGCGGGCGCCGAGGCCGAGGAGCTGCGCCGCCGCTTCGTGCGCGAGTGCCGCGTCACCGCGCAGGTCGACCACCCCGGCCTGGTCACCGTCCACGACGCGGGCAGCGAGCCCACCGAGGACGGCGCCCTCTTCCTCGTCATGCAGTACGTCGACGGTGCCGACCTCGGCGACCACCTCGCCGAACACGACCCCTACCCCTGGCAGTGGACCGTCGCCGTCGCCGCGCAGCTGTGCGCCGTGCTCTCCGCGGTGCACGCCGTGCCGATCGTCCACCGCGACCTCAAACCGCGGAACGTGATGGTCAAGCAGGACGGCACGATCAGCGTCCTCGACCTCGGCATCGCCTCCGTGATGGACACCGACACCACCCGCCTCACCCACACCGGCTCCCCGATCGGCAGCCCCGCCTACATGGCCCCGGAGCAGGCGATGGGCGGCGCCGTCGGCCCGTACACCGACCTCTACGCCCTCGGCGTGCTGATGCACGAACTGCTCAGCGGCGACGTGCCGTTCTCCGGCTCCACCGCCCTCGGCGTCCTCCACCGCCACCTGTACGAACCGCCGCTGCCGGTCCGCCGCCTGCGCCCCGAGGTGCCCGAGGCCCTGGAGTCCCTCGTACGGCCTGCTCGCCAAGGACCCCCAGCACCGCCCCGCCAGCGCCCAGCAGGTCTACGAGGAGCTGGAGCCGCTGCTGCCCGCCCGCGGCATCCCCTCCGGCCACCCGCTCGACCCCACCCGGCCCTTCCTGCGCCCCCTCGCGCCCTGGCCGGACCGCGCGCGCGACGCCGCGCGCCCGCCCCCGACCTGCCGCCACGGCCGCCCGGGCCCCCCGGTACGCCGCCGGGGCAGGACGTCGCCCGGGCCGTCGAGGACGTCCGGCGCCTCCTCCGCGAGGGCCCGCATCACCCAGGCCGTGGACATCCTCGGCGCGATCCTGCCGGCCGCCGCGGCCCAGCACGGCGAGCACTCACCCGTCGTACGCACCCTGCGCAAGCAGTACGCGGCCACGCTCGGGACGACGGGCAGTACCGCCGCGCCCTGCCCGAGCTGCGGCGCCTCGCCGACGAGCGGGCCGCCGAGTCCGGCCACGCCGACCCGCACTCCCTCCAGTTCCGCTACGAGGCCGCGCAGTGCCTGGAGCAGCTCGGCGAACCGGCCGCGGCCCTCGCCGAGTACCGCGCGCTGCTCCCCTATTACGAGAACCAGTACGCGACGGACGACCGCCGCCAGTCCCTGGAGATCCGCCGCCGCATCGGCCACCTGCTGCTCGCCCTCGGCGACCGGCCCGCCGCCCACGACACCCTGGCGCGCCTGCTGCACGACGCGGAGCTGCTGCACGGGCCGGGCCACCCGTTCCCCGCGGAGATCCGGCGGACCTTGCAGTGGCTCGGACAGGTGCGCGGCTGACGCTCGTACGGCGGGGCGAGGGTGCCCCAACCCCCGGGAAATCGTTGGTCGAATACCTGTCGAATAGCTGGCCGGGAAGACGGCCACTGCCTACCATCGATCACTGCCGGACTTTGTGCACCGACGCACAAACTCGTAGCAGGGAGGCCCCCTTGCACCGCCGCACCAGCCGTCGCACCGCGCTCGTCCTCTCCACCGCCGCGCTCGTCGCGGCCCCCCTCCTCACCGCCTGCGGCAGCGAGGCGCATCCCGGCGCCGCGGCCGTGGTCGGCGGCGACCGCATCACGGTCGCGCAGCTGGAGAGCCGGGTGAACGAGGTGCGCGACGCGCAGCGGGCCGCCGTCCCCGACGACACCCAGTACGAGCAGGCCATCGCCAAGTCCGGCGGCCTCACCCGCAGCACGCTGCACACGATGGTGCTGGACAAGGTCCTGCACCGCGCGGCCGCCGACGCCGGGGTGCGCGTGACGCGCCGCGACGTCCAGCGGATGCGGGCGGGCCTGGAGAAGCAGGCGGGCGGCGGGAAGGCCCTGGAAGAGGGCTGGCTCCAGCAGTACGGCGTCGCCCCCGCCCGCCTCGACGACAGCCTGCGCACGGAGATCGAGGCGCAGAAGCTCGCGCAGAAGCTCGGCGCCGACATGCAGTCGCCCGAGGGCCAGGCCACCTTCTGGAAGGCGCTGACCGCGGCCTCCAAGAAGCTCGACGTCGACCTCAACCCGCGCTACGGCACCTGGGACGTCGACAAGAACAAGCGGGTGGACGCCAAGACGCCCTGGGTGCGACAGGTCTCCGAGGACGCCGGCTCCGCTCAGGGGCCGCAGGAACCGCAGGCGTAGGCGCGGGCGCGGGCTGGGTTACGTTCGAGAGGTGAACGACACCCAGACCCCGCCCCCGGCCGACGCGTCCACCGGCCGCGTCATCCTGCTGACCACCAGCCACCGCGTCGCGCCCGGCCTGCTGTCCTGGCCCGCCTGGCAGGCCCTGCACGGCGCCGACGCCGTCCTGTGCGGCGACGCCGGTCATCCGCAGCTGCCGTATCTGCGCGAGGCCGGGCGTGACCGTGACGCACGCGTCGCCGACCGCCGAGGAACTGGTGGACGCCTGCGCGGGCGGCCGCACGGTCGTGGTCGTCGCCACCGCCGAGGGCGACCGCCCCCTCACCGACGGCCTGGCCCGCCTCGCCGGCTCGGGCCGCGTCGCCATGCCGGACCTGGAGCTGCTCCCCGCCTCCTACGACCTGCCGGGCGCCCGCCTGCTCGACCTGGTGCAGGTGATGGACCAGATCCGCGTCGCGTGCCCGTGGTCCTCGCAGCAGACGCACAAGGGCCTGGCCAAGTACGCGATCGAGGAGGCGTTCGAACTGGTCGAGGCGATCGAGAACGGGGACCGGGAGGAGCTGCGGGAGGAACTGGGCGACGTCCTGCTCCAGGTGGTCTTCCACGCGCGGATCGCCGAGGAGGGCGGCCCCGGCGAGGAGGACGAGCCGTTCTCCATCGACGACGTCGCGGGCGGCATCGTCGACAAGCTCATCCACCGCCACCCGCACGTCTTCGGCGACGACACGGCGGACACCCCGGAGGACGTGAAGGCGCACTGGCTGCGCACCAAGGCCGTGGAGAAGCAACGCTCATCGCTGACGGAGGGCATCCCCGTGGGCCAGCCCGCCCTGGCCCTGACCGCGAAACTGGCCTCCCGCGTCCGCACGGCGGGCCTCGAAGTGGAGCTGCCGTCGGGCGAAGGCATCGGCTACGAACTCCTCACCCTGGCCGTGCAGGCGGAAGCACAAGGCATCGACCCAGAAGCAGCCCTACGCTCAGCGGCCCGCGCCTACCGCGAGGCGGTACAAACAGCCGAGGCAACAACCCGCTAACGGCCGCCCAAAGGGGCGCGGGGCCCTCCGCACGCGCGTAGGCGGGGGCTGCCCGAAGCCGCAGGTAAGGGGCGCGGGGAACGGCGCGAGCAACCACAACGCACCCGCACCCGCCAACCGCACCGCACCCGGCAGACGCGCGGCGGGGGGCTGCCCGAAGCCGCACCAGGCCCCGGCAGCCGCCCA
>RBWT01000349.1 GCA_004010275.1 Streptomyces huasconensis | reverse complement strand
GGGGCGGCGGTGGACTCCCCGAACGCCAAGGCTGACCCGCTGGAAGGAAAGGCTGGTTCGCTGGCACCGCCCCATCGTCGCCACCCCCCACCGTGGCGCGCTTCCGATAAAATGCCAACCTATGCCGGAGATCCGCCACACGCCCGAGGCGCCCACCCGCACCCAGGAACTGGCCCCCGGCGAACGCATCGACGCCCACCGCCACGACGACCACCAGATCATCTACGCGGGTTCCGGCGTCGTGGCCGTCACCATCGACGCCGGCACCTGGTTCGCCCCCGGCACCCGCGCCATCTGGGTCCCCGCCGGCTGCGTCCACGCGCACCGCGCCCACGGCCACCTGGCCCTGCACCTCCTCGGCCTGCCCGCCGACACGAACCCGCTCGGCCTCGACGCCCCGACCGTCCTCGCCGTCAGCCCACTGCTGCGCGAACTGATCCTCGCCTGGACCCGCAGCCCGTACGAGGACACCCCCGAGCGCCGGCGCCTGCGCGCGGTGCTCCTCGACCAACTGCGCGCGTCGCCGCAGCAACCCGTCCAGTTGCCCGCCCCCTCGGACCCACGCCTCGCCGCGGTCTGCGACCTGCTGCACGACGACCCCGCGGACGCGCGCGGCCTGGCCGAACTGGCCGCCGCGGCCGGGGCGGGCGAGCGCACCCTCAGCCGCCTCTTCCGCCGCGAGCTGGGCATGACCTTTCCGCAGTGGCGCACCCAGCTGCGCCTCTACCACGCGCTGCGCATGCTGGCCGACGGCACGCCGGTCACCGCGGTCGCGCACCGCTGCGGGTGGTCGTCCACCAGCGCCTTCATCGACGTGTTCCGCCGCGCCTTCGGCTACACGCCGGGAGCCCACCACCGCCGCGACTGACCTCGCCCAGGAGGGCTCAACTCCCGCCTCCCTCCACCCCCTTGGCAGCCCCAGTGCCATGTGAAATATTACTGACGTGCTCACGAGACATCCCTCCGGACGTCCGGAACACCCGGACGTGATCGTCGTGGGAGCGGGTGTGGTCGGCGCGGCCTGCGCCTACTACGCCTCCCTCTCCGGCCTCCGAGTCACCGTCATCGACCGCGGACCCGTCGCGGGCGGCACGACGGGAGCGGGCGAGGGCAACCTCCTCGTATCCGACAAGGAGCCCGGCCCAGAACTCGAACTGGCCCTCCTCTCAGCCCAGTTGTGGCAAGAACTGGCGACCGGTCCTCCCACGCGCAACGAGGAACGCACCGTGTCACGCATCGAGTCCCGCTTCGAGTACGAGAGAAAGGGCGGCCTGGTGGTCGCCTCCACCGAGGCGGAAATGACCGCACTGCGGAAGTTCGCGGCGGGTCAGAAACAGGCGGGCGTCGAGGCGATCGAGGCCCCCGCCGACGGTCTCGCCGCCCTCGAACCACACCTGGCCCCCGGCCTCGCGGGCGGCTTCCACTACCCCCAGGACGCGCAGGTGCAGCCCGCTCTGGCGGCGGCCCACCTGCTGAGGGCGGCTGCCGACACGGGCCGCCTGACTTTGTGCCTCGGCGAGGAGGTCACCGCGGTCCTCACCGGCCCCGGCGGCGAGGTGCGCGGCGTGCGGACCCCGGCGGGTGACGCGAAGGCTCCGCACGTAGTGAACGCCGCGGGCGCGTGGGGCGGCCAACTCGCGCGCCTGGCAGGGGTGGAGCTGCCCGTACTCCCCCGTCGGGGCTTCGTCCTCGTGACCGAGCCGCTGCCACGGTTGGTGCGGCACAAGGTGTACTCCGCGGACTACGTCGCCGATGTCACCAGCGGCTCTGCCGGGCTCCAGACCTCCGCCGTGGTGGAGGGCACCCCGGCGGGCCCGGTGCTCATCGGTGCGAGCCGGGAGCGGGTGGGCTTCGACCGCACCCTTTCCTTGGAGGCCCTCCGGCGCCTCGCGGCACAGGCCACACGGCTCTTCCCCGCCCTCGCCGAAGTCCGGGCGATCCGCACGTACGCGGGGTTCCGCCCGTACCTCCCCGACCACCTCCCCGCGATCGGCCCCGACCCGCGCGCCCCCGGCCTGCTGCACGCGTGCGGCCACGAGGGCGCGGGCATCGGCCTCGCCCCGGCCACGGGCATGCTCATCGCCGCGATGCTGACGGACAGTGAACCCCCTTTGCCTGCCGCACCGTTCGCACCCGAGCGTTTCGCGGAAGGGGCGGCCACGAGGTGAGGCGTGCGTGCGGTCACGCTTCCACATCACCCCCGAATCCCACACCCGCTCCGGCCGAAGCACCTCACACCCGTACCCGCACCCACACCCACACCCGAGAGGAGCCCCCCTTGGCACGTGACGACCGCACGCCTGCGGGAGTCGTAGGCGCCTCCCCCGAAACCGCCCCCTTCACGATCACCTTCGACGAGCGCGAACTCCCGGTCCTCCCAGGCCAGTCCATCGCCGCCGCGCTCTGGTCCGCCGAGATACTCGCCTGGCGGAGCACCCGTGTCGGCGGCGCCCGCGCGGGGCGTTCTGCGGGATCGGCCAGTGCTACGACTGTCTCGCCACCGTCAACGGCCGCCCGAACCGGCGGGCGTGCCTGGTCACCGCCCGGCCCGGTGACGCGGTGACCACACAGGAGGGACACGGTCATGCCGGGCTCGATATCTGAGGCGTACGACCTCGCGGTCCTGGGCGCGGGCCCCGCAGGCCTCGCCGGTGCCGTGACGGCAGCGGAACTCGGCCTCTCCGTCGTGCTGTTGGACGCATCGGACCGTCCGGGCGGCCAGTTCTACCGGCACCCCGCCCCCGCCATGGGCGCCGCACGCCCCGAGGCCCTCCACCACGACTGGTCCGCCTACACCGACCTGCGCGACCGCCTGGCGGCGAGCGACGTCACCCAACGCCTCGGCCACCCCATCTGGACGGTGACGCGCGAGGCGACCGGGGACGGTTGGACCGTCCATGCGCTCACCGACGAGGAGGGCGGAGAAGACGACACGCGAGCGAACGGATACAGGGACGACCATGACCACGGCCAAGACGACGACCACGGCCGCAACCACGACCATGGCCATGACTCCAGACCCGCACAACGGCCCGTAACCCTCCGGGCCCGCACGCTCCTCCTCGCGACCGGCTCGTACGAACGCCACCTCCCCTTCCCCGGCTGGACCCTGCCGGGTGTCGTGAGCGCAGGCGGCGCCCAGGCCATGCTCAAGTCCGGCCTCGCCCTGCCCGGCAGGCGTGTCGTCGTCGCGGGCAGCGACGCTGCTGCTCGCCGTCGCCACCTCGCTCGCCACGGCCGGCGCTGAGGTCCCGGAGGTGGTCGAGGCGTCGGGCTACCTCGGCTACGCCCGCCACCCGGCCGCCCTCGCAACCAACCCGCACAAACTCGCGGAAGCGGCTCTCCACGCACAGCCCTGCTGCGCCACCGAACACGCCTGAGCACCCGCAGCGCGGTGACCGCGGCGCACGGCACGGACCGGGTGGAGGCGGTGACGGTCTCCCGGCTGGACAGGAACTGGCGTCCGGTACCGGGCACGGGCCGCCGCGTCACCTGCGACGCGCTGGCCGTCGGACACGGCCTCATCCCACAGATCGACCTGGCGACGACGCTGGGCTGCGCCACCCGCCGCACCGCCGACGGCACCCACGCCCTCGCGGTGAGCCCGCTCCAGGAGACATCGCTCCGGGGCCTGTGGGCGGCGGGCGAGACGTCAGGCATCGGTGGAGCCCAGTTGGCCGCAGCCGAGGGTGAGTTGGCGGCGTGGGCGATCGCCGCCCGCCTGACCGGTGAACGCCCGGCCCCCCTCCCCCGGCTGCGCGCCCTGCGCCGCCGCCGCGACCGGATGCGTGCCTTCGCCGAGACGATGACCGCCGCGCACGCGCCAGGCCCCGGCTGGACCGGGTGGCTCACCGACGACACGGACGTATGCCGCTGCGAGGAGGTGACGGCGGGCCGCGTCCGCGAGGCCGTGGCCGACTACGGCGCCCGCGACGCCCGCACCGTCAAGCTCCTCACCCGGGCCGGCATGGGCTGGTGCCAGGGCCGCATGTGCGGCACGGCCGTGACCTGCCTCGCCGCGTCGGCCACCACCGCCCCCGCGCCCGTGCCCCCTGACCGCCGCCCGCTCGCCACCCCCGTCCCGCTCGGCACACTCGCCCGTCTCGCGACCAACGCCACGGAACCCGACGGACATCCCGACCACGCCACCCACCCGGTCGACCCCACCCACCCGGCACCAGATCCCGGCACCCCGGACGACCGCACCCCGCCCCCACCCGGCACCCCGGACGACCGCACCCCGCCCCCACCC
>RBWT01000348.1 GCA_004010275.1 Streptomyces huasconensis | reverse complement strand
AGGGGTGCAGGCGGGTCGGGGCAGTGTGTGGGGTGGGGCGCGTCGGACAGCCGCCCGGCGGCAGAGGCCGCCGCCGCGTGGGCGACGGCGACCGGGCAGGCCGCGCCCCGGCTTCGGTGAGGACGGCGTCGTACGCCTGGACCACACCGCCCCGTCCGCCGTCTCAAGGCCAACAGCGGCGTCCGGCACGACGTGCAGGCCTGCGGAGACGCGGTGAACCTCCGCGCCTGCCGTGCGCGTCGGCGCCAGAAGGGGGCCTGGCGCCGACGCGACGGCTCGCGGCTCAGGCCTCGACGGGCGTCAGGACGAAGAGCGGGATCTCGCGGCTCGTCTTCTTCTGGTAGTCGCTGTAGTCCGGCCACACCGCGACCGCCCGCTCCCACCAGACCTGCCGCTCCTCGCCGGTGGCGATCCGCGCGCGGTAGTCCTTCCTCACCGGGCCGTCCTGCAGCTCCACCAGCGGGTGCGCCACGAGGTTGTGGTACCAGGACGGGTTCGCCGGGTCGCCTCCCTTGGACGCCACCACCGCGTACTCCCCGCCGTGCTCCACGCGCATCAGAGGGTTCTTGCGCAGCTTTCCGCTCTTGGCGCCGAGCGACGTCAGCACGATGACGGGCTTGCCCTTCAACGTCGTGCCCTCGGTCCCGCCGGAGCTCTCGTACAGCTCGGCCTGCTTGCTCGCCCAGTCCCAGGTACCGGGCTCGTAATCTCCAGTCAGAGGCATGCCGTGCCCAACTACGGGCGTGCGCCGCTTATTCCGGGCCCGGCCCCGCCCGGCCACCCGGTATGCGTTAAAAAGGCATCAACCGTTGAAGGCATCAACGATCCACCGAGGCGACAGGGGCGGGCATGGCGGGGCAGGACATACCGGAGGAGTATCTCGACGGCTATGCCCACATCCTCGCCGCCGCCTCGTCGACGGGACGGCGGCTGACCCGCGAGGAGCTGGACTCGCGGCGCGCGCTGGGGGAGCGGGCGGCCGACGCGGGGCACGGCCTGCGGGCCCTGGTCGGCGCGCACTTCGCGGCCACCCGCGCGCACTGGCCCGTCTCACGGACGGTCCGCGCCGACAGCGTGCTGGCCGCCGCCGAGCAGGCCGTGGACGCCTTCGCCGAGGGGTACGAACGCGCCCAGCGCCTCGCCGTACGCCAAGAGGAGGCGGCCCGGCGGGAGTTCATCGACGACCTGCTCTACGGCCGCAGCGACCTCGGTCTGCTCGCCGAACGCGCGGAACGCTTCGGGCTGCGCCTGTCCTACGAGCACGCGGTCGCCGTCGCGCAGGGCCCGAGCGGCTACGAAGAGGGACACCCCGTGCCCCGCGAGGTCGAGCGCGCGCTGATCGGCCGGTTCGGAGACCGCAGCATCCTGCTGACCACCAAGGACGGCCGCCTGGTGTGCGTCGCTCCCGGCGACCAGGACGAGGTGCTGCGGTTCTTCGCCAAGCAGGCGTACGCCGCCACCGGCGGTGGACGTGTCGCCATCGGCCGCCCGCAGCCCGGCCCCGGCGGCGTCGTCCAGTCGTACGAGGAAGCGCTGAACGCCCTGGACCTCGCCGAGCGGCTGGAGATCGACGAGCCCGTCCTGCGCGCCGCCGACCTGCTCGTCTACCCCGTCCTGACCCGCGACCGGCAGGCCATGGCAGACCTGGTGGTGAACACGCTCGGCCCGCTGCACCAGGCCCGGGGCGGCGCGCAACCGCTCATCGACACGCTCGCCGCCTACTTCGACTCGGGCTGCGTCGCGGCGGAGGCCGCCCGCAGGCTGGCGCTCAGCGTGCGCGCCCTGACCTACCGCCTGGAACGCATCCACCAGTTGACGGGCGCCAACCCGTCGGACCCCGTGCACCGCTACACGCTGCAGACCGCGGTGATCGGCGCGCGCCTGCTCGACTGGCCCGCCAAGCCGTTCTGAAGTCGGGCCGTGTGGGCCCCGCGCCTAGCCGAGCCGCGGGATCTCGATGGCCGGGCAGCGGTCCATGACCATGTCCAGGCCCGCCGCGCGCGTGCGCTCGTACGCCGCCTCGTCGACCACGCCGAGCTGGAACCACACCGCGGCGGCCCCGGCGGCCACGGCCTCGTCGGCGACCCGGCCCGCCAGGCCGCTGTTGACGAACACGTCGACGACATCGACCTTGAACGGCACGGCGGACAGGGACGGATAGCCCTGCTCGCCGTGGACCGTCTCCGCCTTGGGATGGATCGGCACGACGCGCTTGCCGAAGCGCTGCAGGACGGCCGCGACGCCGTACGCCGCGCGGTCGCGGTTGGCGGACAGGCCCACGACGGCCCAGGTGTCGCCCAGCTCCGTCAGGATCTTGCGCACCGTCTCCTGGTCGCCGTACATGAACCTGCCTCCTCAAGGGTCGCGGCCGCGTGCCGTCAGGGACTTCGGTCAGACGTTCACGCCGAAGTCCGACGCGATGCCCCGCAGTCCACTGGCATAACCCTGACCGACCGCGCGGAATTTCCACTCCGCACCGTGGCGGTACAGCTCGCCGAAGACCATGGCGGTCTCCGTCGAGGCGTCCTCGGAGAGGTCGTAGCGCGCGATCTCGACGCCGTCCGCCTGGTTCACGACGCGGATGAAGGCGTTGCGGACCTGGCCGAAGCTCTGGCCGCGGTTCTCCGCGTCGTGGATCGACACCGGGAAGACGATCTTCTTGATCTCGGCGGGCACCTGCGCGAGGTTCACCTTCACGGCCTCGTCGTCGCCCTCGCCCTCACCGGTGAGGTTGTCACCGGTGTGCTCGACCGAACCGTCCGGGCTCGTGAGGTTGTTGTAGAAGACGAAGTGCTGGTCGGAGACGACCTTCCCGGAGTCGTCGCAGAGCAGCGCGCTGGCGTCCAGGTCGTAATCCGTGCCCGTCGTCGTGCGCACGTCCCAGCCCAGACCGACCAGTACGGCGGTGAGGCCGGGGGCCTCCTTGCTGAGCGAGACGTTGCCGCCCTTGGCCAGCGAAACTCCCACGATGTCCTCCTGAAGTTCGGTTCCTGCCCGTTCCGTAAAATCTACAGGAGTGTAGAAGGGGGTGGGGCGGGACGGGACCGTTACGATGTGGCGCTCCCGACCGCCGCGGAGCACCAGAGGCCGGAGGGAGCCCGGGCATGGAGCAGCACGACGACCGCGAGGAGCGCGGCCACGGCTGCGCCGCCGCGCACAGGGCGAACTGGAACAGCAGGTGCTCGCCGCGCTGCACGCCGCCCGCGGCCCCGTCAGCGCCGCCTGGGTGCAGGAGCGGATCGGCGGCGACCTCGCGTACACGACGGTGATGACGATCCTCACCCGCCTCCTCGCCAAGGACGTGGTGGCGCGGGAGCGCGCGGGACGGTCGTTCGCGTGGACCCCCGCCTCCGACGAGGCGGGGCTCGCGGCGTTCCGCATGCGCAAGGTGCTCGACGGCGAGAGTGACCGCGAGGCCGTCCTCGCCAGTTTCGTCACGACGCTGACGCCCGACGACGAGCAGCTCCTGCGCGAGCTGCTCGGGCGGGCGGGCGCCGAGTCGGACGACTGACGCCCGATGGGAGCTCTTGCCTGATGGGCGTCTTCGTCTTCCTGCCCCTCGTGCTGCCGCTGACCGCATGGCCCGTCGCCCGCCTCGCCGAGCAGCACCTCCACCCGCGTACCGCCACGCGCGTGCTCACCGCCGTCGCCGGCGTGATGGCCGTGTGCAGCGCGCTTTGTCTGGCCCTCCTCATGGTCGTCGGGACCGCCCAACTGCCGGGCAACCCCCTGCCGGACGGCTGGTCCGACCCCGAGGTGCGGGCCGCCGTCCCCTACGACGAGGTGGCGGGGAAGGCCGCGATCCCCGCGCTGCTCGCCGTGTGCGCGGCGGCAGCGCGCACCGTGTGGCGGCACGCGCGGGTACGCCGCCGGGGGCGCCGGGCCCTCGCGACGCTGCCCGGCACCTCCGTCGCCGTACTCCGCGACGAGGCGTCGTACGCCTACGCCCTGCCGACGCGGGGCGGCGGCCGGGTCGTGGTCACCACCGGGATGCTGGAGCGGCTCGCGGCGCCGGAGCGGCGCGCGCTGTTCGCGCACGGAGCGGGCCCACCTGGCCGCGCGGCACCACCGGCACCTGCTGGTCACGCAGTTGGCGGCCCGCGCCAACCCGTTCCTGCGGCCGCTGCGCACCTCCGTCGCCTTCACCGCGGAGCGGTGGGCCGACGAGGGCGGCGGCGCGGGCGTGCGGGACGGCGGACCGTCGCCGCCGCGATCGGCAAGGCGGCCCTGGTCTCGCGCGGCGTTCCGGCGCCGACGCTGGCGGGGCTCGCCGCGCCGGGGCCGGT
>RBWT01000347.1 GCA_004010275.1 Streptomyces huasconensis | reverse complement strand
CCCGCCGGTACCGCGCCGGCCCCCCGAGGCCGCCTCGGACGTCGCCGACTGGCTGGACGCGCCGCGCCCGGCGGCCGCCCCCGGGGTCTGGCGGTTCAGGTACGTCCCGCCGCCCCCCGAGCAGGACGGGCGCCGCATGGACCGCGCGCTGGTGGCCGGGCTGACGGTCACGCTGGTGCTCGGGCTGTTCCTCTGGTCCCTGTGGCGCCAGGACGGCCTGCCCTACCGGACGGAACTGGTCAGGCTGTTCGTGCCGAACGACTGGTTCTACCAAGGCACCCTCCGGCCGACGGTGTGGCAGGGGGGAGAAGCCCTCCAGGTCGTCAGCGGCGCGTTCTTCGGGCTGCTGGTGTACGGCCTCGGCCGCCTCGGCAACTGGTCCGAGGCGCTGCGGCACGTGATCGCCCGGCAGCGGCAGCCCGTACGCGCCCTCCGGGCCGCGCTCGGCGCGCTGATCGTGCTGGTGTTCGTATGGCCCGAGGCCTTCCCGCTCGTCTCCTGGGACGCGCTGCCCGTCGTCACCCCCCTGATGTCGCTGATCGTGCTCTGCTCCGGCGGCTACGAAATCTTCGAGAACGAATTCGTCACGTACGGCCTGTACACACTGATCACCGTGGCGGCCGTATGGCCGTTCGCCCGGCTCGGCGACGTGGTGGGCCTCGCACGTACGTATCTCGCCCGGCCGCGGCACGACCCGCGGCTGCCTCCGCCCCCTCCCACCCCCGCCCCGACGAGCCGGGCCCACTGGCCCGAGCTGCGGGGGAGCGGGCCGGCACGAGGCGGCCGACGTGCTCGCCGCCGAGGTGCTCGGCGGCCGGATGAACGACGTGGACTGCTGTCCGGGTGCGCCGCGAGTGGACCGTGGCGCAGCAGCACCCCGACCGGCTCGCCTCCTTCACCGAGACGGTGCTCCGCCAGGGCGGGGCGGCATGGACGCACCCCTCGGGCGCCAGGGACCTCCCGTCCCGCCGCGCCCGCCACGACCTGCTCGTGGGCCAGGTCAGGATCGGACGGTGCGCCGCCGAGGCCCGCAACCCCTGGGAGCGCCGCGGTGTGGACCTCGCCCTGGACCCCGCCGTACTGGGCACCTCGCTGCTCGCGGTCGGCCCCTCCGGCACCGGCAAGACCGAGCGGCTCATCCGGCCCGTGGTGGAGTCCCTCTCCCTCCAGGCGCTCACCGGGAGCTGCGCGGTGGTCGCGGTGTGCGCGGCCGGCACCCCGCTCGGCGCGGACGACGCGTACGACGTCGTCGTCAAGCTCGGCGACCCCTCTTCCCCGCACGATCTCGACCTGTACGCGAGCACCACGGACCCCGACGAGGCCGCGTCCTTCCTGGCCGAGGGGCTCGTCGGCGACCTCCCGACCATGGACAGCCGCCGCGCGGCCACCACGCTGGCCCAGGTGCTTGGCCCCTACTGGGCCGCACACGGGCGTTTCCCCTCGGTCCCCGTCCTGCGGGAGCTGCTCGAAGGGGTACCGGCGGCCGTGGCGGACCTGCGCCACGCGCTCCGCTCCGAGGAGCACGCCGTGATGCGGCGCGAACTCGACGCGCGCGTGCGCCAGCAGGGCAGCGCCACCGACCCGGGACCGGCCCTCGCCGACCGGCTCGCGCTCCTCGACCGCCCCGCGTTCGCCGACTTCTTCGGCGCGGGCAGCGACAGCCCCTTCTCCCTGCGCGCCGTGGTGCACCACCCGATGCGCGTCCGCGTCGAGCTGCCCGAGCGCGGACACGCGGA
Organism: Streptomyces huasconensis; assembly: GCA_004010275.1. Taxonomy (GTDB): domain Bacteria; phylum Actinomycetota; class Actinomycetes; order Streptomycetales; family Streptomycetaceae; genus Streptomyces; species Streptomyces huasconensis. Next base: position 2,563 of record RBWT01000347.1, on the reverse strand, counting down.
GGCGGCACGGCTGATCACCCGTCTCCTCCTTGCCCAGTTCAACGCCGTGGCGCACAGCCGCGGCGACCGTGACCACTTCATCTGCCTGGTGCTCGACGACGCCACCCGCGCCCTCACCCACGAGACGGTCACCGGCATGCAGCGCCTGCGGTCGGTGAAAGCGGGCGTGGTGCTGGCCCTGCGGACGGTGAGCGACGTACCCGAACCGCTGCAAGGACCGCTGTACGCCACCGTCGGCTGCCGTATGGCCTTCGCGGGCATCTCGACCTGGGACGGCCGGCGCTTCGCGGAGGCGTGGGGCAAGGCGTGGACCGAGACCCGCGAGGTCGCCGAGCACGCGGTCTTCGCGGACCAGCCGATGACGCGCGCCCTGCACGCCCTGCGCAAGCTCGTCACCGGCAAGGCGGTGACGCGGGACGCCGTCACCGTCCGCCAGGTCGAGCGCGAGCGCTGGTCGGCGTCGGAGCTGGCGCACGGTGTGCCGCCGGGGCACGCGGTGCTGTCGCTCACCGATGTACGAGGGGAGTACGCGCCGCCGCTGCTGGTGGATCTGCGCGGCTGACGGCGCCCCGCCCCCAGGGCGTTTCCCGGATGCGACCGGTCTTGTCCACACCGTACGGTGAGGCAGAATCGACACAGGCCGTTCATACGGACCGGCCAAAAGATCCGCTGCCGCAGACCTGAAGGTCCCATGCCGCCCACGCTCGCCTCGCTCGTCCACCACTCCGCGCTCAAGCTGACCGTGCGTGCGGGCGAGGAACGCCTGGACACCCCCGTCCGCTGGGCGCACGCCAGCGAACTCGCCGACCCCGTGCCCTACATGGAGGGCGGCGAACTGCTCCTGATCACCGCGCTCAAACTGGACGCGGAGGACCCGCAGGCCATGCGGCGGTACGTGAAACGGCTCGCGGGCGCCGGCGTCGTGGGCCTCGGCTTCGCCGTCGGCGTCCACTACCCCGACATCCCCAAAGCCCTCCTGGACGCCGCCACCGAAGCGGAGTTCCCGCTCATCGAGGTGCCGCGGCGCACGCCGTTCCTCGCCATCAGCAAGGCCGTCTCCGCCGCCATCGCGGAGGAGCAGTACCGCGCGGTGACCGCCGGGTTCTCCGCCCAGCGCGAGCTGACCAGGCAGGCGCTGAGCGACGGCCCCGAAGGCCTGCTGCTCGCGCTCGCCGGACAGGTCGACGGCTGGGCCGCGCTCTACGACGCGTCCGGCGCCGTCGTCGCCACCGCGCCGGAGTGGGCCACCCGCCGGGCCGCCCGGCTCACCGCCGACGTCGAACGCCTCCGGGAGCGGCCCGCGCCCGCCAGCTCCGTCGTCGCGGGCGCCGAGGACCGGGTGGAGCTGCACTCGCTCGGCACCGGCGCAGCCGCGCGCCGCCCTCGCCGTCGGCACGGCGTCCACCCTCGGCACCGCCGAGCGGTACGCGGTGCACTCCGCGATCGCGCTCCTGACCCTCACCACTCCGGTGCGCGCGCTGCACGCCGCCGAACAGCGGATCGGCGCGCCGTGCTGCGGATGCTGCTCGCCCGGGGAGCCCGACCACGCGCGGACCGTCGCCGGGGAGCTCTACGGCAGCCTCCTGGACGCCCCCTTCCGGCTCGTCGTCGCCGAGGTGGCCTCCGCGTCGGCGCCCGGGTGCGGGCGGCGCGGTGGCCGCCACCGAGGAGAGCGGCGACAAGGCGGGCGTCTGCGCGCAGGCCGCGACCCCGGCCCCGGCCGCGGTGCTCGCCGTGGTGGCCGACGCCTCGGGCGGCGGCGATCCGCTCAGCGGCCTCGTGGACGTCGTCGAGGCCGCCGCGGCAGCGCTCCGCGAGGCGCTGCTCGTGGTCCCGTACGGAGAGCGGCTGGTGCTGCTCGTGGTGGACGGCGGCGCCGGGGTACGTGCCTGTGCGCAGTACGCCGCGGCGCTGGAGGCCGGGCGGGGCACCGCCGGGCGCGAGGTGCCGGCGTCCGGCGAGGAGGCCGAGCTGGTGATGGGCCTGTCCGCCCCGGCCGGACCGATCGCCGCGGCCACCGCCTACAAGCAGGCCGAGCAGGCGCTGTCCGTCGCGCGGCGGCGCGGCCGGGCCCTGGTCGAGCACGAGGAACTGGCCGCCGGTTCGGTGCTCCCGCTGCTCGCGGACGACGCGGTGCGGGCCTTCGCGGACGGCCTGCTGCGCGCCCTGCACGAACACGACGCCCCACCGGCCGCGGCGACCTCGTCGCCTCGCTCCGCGCCTGGCTCTCCCGCCACGGCCAGTGGGACGCCGCAGCGGCAGACCTCGGCGTCCACCGCCACACCCTGCGCTACCGCATGCGCCGCGTGGAAGAAATCCTCGGCCGCTCCCTGGACGACCCGGACGTCCGCATGGAGCTGTGGCTGTCACTGAAGGCAACATCGACGGCGACGGACTGAACCACGGGAAGCGACCAACGCCGAGCGAAGCGCGCGGCCCCGTAAGGGGCGCGGGGAACTGCGCGCTCAGCCAGGACGCACCCGCACAGGCCGCGCAGCGTTCCGGGCGAAGCCCAGGCCGCCCCGCACGGACTGAAGCCGCCTCATGAGGCGCCCCGTAAGGG
>RBWT01000346.1 GCA_004010275.1 Streptomyces huasconensis | reverse complement strand
GGGACGGAGACCAACGGGACGGGACGGGTGGGACGAGACGAGACGGGCGGGACGGAGAGGGACGGGACAGGGCTGGCGGGGGCCCGGGTCGGTCCAGGCCCCAGGGCAGTCCACGCTCCAGGCGGGTCTAGCCCGGCCCGAGCCGGGGCAGTCCACGCTCCAGGCGGGTCTTGCCCGGCCCGAGCCGACCCGGGGCAGTCCAAGCCGTTCCGGTCCAGGCCGCTCCGGGCCGACCGGAGCGGCCAAAGGGTCCGGTCCGGTCGATCCGATCGCACCCGGCCCGCTAGTTCCAGTTCAGTCCCACCGGCCCTGCTCGGTCCCGTCCTGGCCAACCCGGCCCCGCTCGGTCCCGTCCCGGCCAACCCGGCCCCATCCGGTCCGGTCCAGTTCCGCCCGGTCCTCCCCCGGCCCGGTCCAGGATTGGCCCGGTCGAGGCGGCCCGGTCGATCCGATCCCCGGTCCGGCCCAGTCCGCTCCGGACCGGCCCGTTCCGCTCCAGCCCGATGATCAAACCCTACGTGCCCTCCAGACCGCCCTCCCCGGCTCGCGCGGCGACCGCCGCCTCCAGTAGGAGCCAGCCGTCGACCTCCACCGCCTGCCGCTCCCCCGGCCGCCACCCGTGGGCCGACGCCGCGTCGAGCAGGGCCCGGACGGCGCCTGGTTCGTGGAGGTTCAGCGAGCCGCCGTCCTCGTATCCCACGTCCCCGGAGCCCAAGGGGAAGCCGCCGGGGACGTACCGTCCCGGGCCCTCGTCGAAGACGATGCGCAGCGGGCCACCGGTGCCGGGCGGCTGCGGGTGGAGTGTGAGGGTCTGACGGCAGCCCTCGGACCGGCCGCTGTCCGGCACGCGGCGGTGGGTGTGACGGAGCGTCCACAGGTACACGTGACCGTCGGCGACCAGGCGGCGGGGCTTCTTCGGGTGACGGGGCACGGAGTCGAGCGTACGCAGTTCGTCCGGAGCACCAACGGGCCTGGTCCGTATGCCGCGTCCGGATGCGCCGCGTACCAAACCACGATCGACTGCCGAGGGGCTGGTGACACCGGTGGAGCCGGTGGCCTGGAACGGCGGCATGGAAGGAGCCGGGCTCGTGGCGGAACAGGGCAAGGTCGTGGTCATCACCGGGGCGTCGAGCGGTGTCGGGCGGGCCTGCGCGCGGCGGTTCGCGTCCCGGGGGTGGTCGGTGGTGCTCGCGGCGCGGCGGGCCGCGGAGCTGGAGGAGGTCGCCGCCGCGTGCCGCAAGCACCGCGGCGCCCGGGCGCTCGTCGTACCCACGGACGTGACGGACGCCGAAGCGGTCGAGCACCTGGCGCGCCGGGCGGTCACGGCGTTCGGGCGGATCGACGTATGGGTGAACAACGCTTCGGTGGCCGCCTTCGGGTCGCTCGACGAGATCCCCCCGGCGGTCTTCCGGCGGGTGCTCGACGTCGACGTCATGGGGTACGCACATGGCGCGCGCGCCGCGCTCGGCGTGATGCGCGAACAAGGCGACGGCACTCTGATCAACGTGTCCTCGGTGGTCGGGGCGGCCGTCGTGCCGTACAACATCCCCTACGTCATCTCGAAGGCGGCGGTTCGCGCGCTGAGCGGCAGCCTCCGTCAGGAGCTGCGGCTGGCGGGGCAGCACGGCGTCCACGTGTGCACGGTGCTGCCCTCGACCATGGACACGCCGTTCTTCCGGAGCGCCGCCAACTACTCGGGGCGCAAGGTGCTGCCCATGGCGCCGGTGTACACGGCCGAGCGGGCGGCGCGCTCGGTGCTCCGGCTGACCCGCAGGCCGCGGCGGGAGATGTATGTGGGTCCGGCGGGCCGCTTGCTCGGCATCCAGTCGAAGCTGGCGCCCGGCCTTGTGGAGCGGCTGCTGGCCCGCCAGATGGACCGTTCCCACCTCTCGCGCAAGGAGCCCGCCGCACCCACTTCGGGCAACGTATTGCGGCCGCTGCCCGAGGCGGCTGCGGTGTCCGGCGGGTGGCACGGGCGCAGGCGCTCGGCGGTGCGGCGGCTGCCTTGGCGACGCTGGCCGTGGGAGCCGTACTGGTGACAGGCCGGCGGGCCCGCTGCGGGTGCGGCCGGCGGTAGCCGCCCGCGGAGACACCTGGGACGACGACGGACGCGCGAGATACGTGTGGCCGCACTGAACGCCGCCGCGTGGGCCCTCAGACGTCGGTGAGCCGCCCCAGGCCCAGGCAGCGCAGCGTGGCAGCGGATCGAGGACAGGCCCCCTGGAGCGCCATGGAGCCCTCGACCTCCTTGAGGGCCCGCAGGGCGCCGAAGAAGACGCCCGCGCTCTCCCGTGCGAGATACGTGACCTCGGAGAGGTCGATCACGAGGTGACGGCAGCCGTTCTGCACCAGCCTGCGCAGTTGTGCGGCGAGTTCGTCGGCTTCGCGGCCGGTGATCTCGCCGCGCAGGGCCACGCGGGCCAGACCACCGGTGACGAGCACACGCGCTATGCCCGCGCGCCGCAGCCGCAGCGCCGCCGCCGGGGTGCAGCAGGCGGGACGCGCTCAGGGCGCGGCGCGCTCTCACGGCAGGGGGAGGGTGATCAAGGGCATGCACCAGGACAGACCTTCCGGCGGTACACCGCCTGTCGGCCGGGTCGGACCGAGAGGGCATGTGGTTGTTTCATATGTCTATACCATGCCCGTTTCGCCACCGCCAGACCCCTGCCCTCTCCCCTGGCGCGACCGCAGGCAGAGGCGGAACGGCATCACCGCAGGCAGGGGGCCGTACGGCGGGGAACCGCCTCGCACCTCGCCGCCGGACAATTCCATCATTGGTCTACTCCAATTCCCTCTCCGGTGGGCTGATGGCCGTCACGCGCACGCCTGCGCAGGGCGCCGATGAACGCCGGTCGGCTGTCAGCAGTTGCGGATGTACCAGACAGGCGTCCAGTCGTGGTGGCTGCTCGCGGAGTAGGCGCCGGGCGTGGTGTGGATGACGTTGTGGTTCTGGTCCAGGAACTGGGCTCGCGTGCCCGGGGTCTGGTTGTTGATCCAGGACCCGTGGCCCTCCCAATTTTGGAGGGAGTACGTGTCGCATCGGTACAGGTTGAACTGGCTGCCGGTGAAGTCGGGTCCGGAGAACAGGCAGAAGTTCCCGGCCGGGCAGTCGGCGGCGGCCGCCGGGGTGGCGAGGCCCAGCAGGGTCGCGGCGGCGAGTGTCATGGTCGCGAGCAGTGTCGCGGCAGGCTTGCGCAGTTTCATGTGAGGTCTCCCGATGGGCGGCGCGGATGGATGTGCCGGTGAAGTCGTGCAGGGGTGAAGGGGCGGCTGACTTGAAAGGTTTGACGAGGTGTCACGCGCTGTTCGGAGCCGACCGGGTGACTACTTGGCGCACATGGCGATCGCACGCGCCTCGCCCTTGTCCATCCGCGCCATCCATGTGTTGGGCGTCTGGGCGGCCGGGGCGTTGATGACGATCTCGTCCTTGTTGTCGTTCATGCCGTTGACGGCCGGCCGGGAGTCGTAGCCGCCGCCGGTCAGCTGCGTCCCTGCCGGGCAGGTGGCCTTCGCCGTCACGCCCTTCCCGGCCCATGCGGAAACCACCACGGCCGGTGCCTGCGCCGCGGACGTCGAACACATGGCGTAGGCCCCGGCGCGGCCGAAGAGTGCACGGACCTCCCAGGTGTTCGGGACCGTTGCCGAAGGGGCGTTGGTCGCGATGAAGTCGGCCACCTCGCCGAGACCGTTCTTCACCGGAAACACCCGGTAGCCGCCGCCCACGAGCTGCGTCCCCTCGGGGCAGGTGGCCTGTGAGACCTGGCCGGGCGGGCTCGCGGTCCGGGCGTTGACCACGACCGGGGGCTCGGCGGCGCCGACGCGGAGGAGGCGGAGCTGAGGGCGCCCGCCGCCACGGCGAGGGCGGACAGGACGGGCAGTCGACGACGGAGCATGGTCATGGCGCCTCCGAGATCAGTCATTGCGTGCGGTTCAGACTGTCCGCCCGCCGGCCGAAGGCGCACCGGAATGGCCTTTCAATCCCCACGATCGAATGACGCGGGCCTCATCTGCCCCCACAGATTGGCTGGTTTCCGCCGTCGCGCGAAGCGGCTGCACCACGGAAGAGTTCACCGTGCGGCAACGCCCCCGAAGGGCCCGGCAGAAGCCCGGTTGTCGGACGTGACCACCGCAGACGAGGAGCGCACACCATGGCCACCGTCGGTCCGCCACCACCCGCTGCGCGCCGTGCGCCGGCCGGGGCGGACAGCTGGTTCGCGCCGGACCTGGCGCACCGTCTGAACCCGGCCCGCTCCGGCCCTCGGGGAAGCTCGAGGAAGCCCGGGGAAGCCGGGGAAGCCCGGGGAAGCCCGGGGAGGAACGCCCACCCGCCCCGGGGGTGCGGCTGCCCGCGTCCACCC
>RBWT01000345.1 GCA_004010275.1 Streptomyces huasconensis | reverse complement strand
GTCATGACCTCCGCGCCGCGATCACCATGAGCCAGCTCCGCAACATGCTGCGCGGTATCGCCTGTGACCGGCAAGAACCGCCCGGGGAGATCCTGCGCCGCCTCGACGTCGCTCACCACGCCCTCTATCCGCACGCGACCGCCACCTGCCTCTACTCTCTCCTCGACCAGGACGAGCACGGAAGGTGGAGCATCACCTATTCCAGCGCCGGACACCCGCCGCCCCTCCTGGTGACCGCTGAGGGTGACACCCAGTACCTGCGCGGCGGCCACGGCCTTCTCCTCGGCGTCGACCCCGGCTCTCCACGCAGTCATGCCACCGAACTGCTGCCCGCCGGCGCAACGGTGCTCATGTACACCGACGGGCTCATCGAACGCCGCGGCGAAGACCTCACCCACGGCATGACCCGGCTGCGTCAGCACTCGGCGGCACTCACTCGCGAGGGGCTCGACACCTTCTGCGATGAATTGCTGATCGGCATGGCCACCGACCATGCCGATGACATCGCCCTGCTTGCCGTGCGAACGCCTGCACATACACAGAACGCCCAATGAGCTCCCGCACACCTTGCGGGCCGGGCGTCGCGCCCACCCGCTCGGCGCGGACGTGTAAATGCCCCGCCGAACCCAAATAGGGGCGCCTGCAGGCGAGTTGGGGGCAGATCAGGTCTCGTACGCGACTGCCGCATGAGTTAAGGGCATCCTTTGCGGCCGATGGCCCGGCACCTCTTCGCCCGGCACCGTGGACTGCACATGCTTGAGTCGGGCATGCGGGCGGGACCGGGGCGACGTAGGTCTGGCAAGCGGCGAAGACGCGCCAGTGACCTGAGTCGGAGATTTGTCGGCAGTAGGCGGCTACCTCGGGTGTTAGTTCAAGTCGACGAGCCGGCTGCGGATGTCCCGTTCAAGGGCCTGGACGGAGCGGTGGACGCCTTGCTTGAGCTTCTTCTGGCCTCGAATGGTGGAGTGTGGTCGGAGGACATGTCGCCATGAACCGCCTGTTGCTGAGCGGGAGTTCGTCCGGCCGCTGCTGCCCGAGTCGTTGTGTGGCCGCAAGCGGTTGGACGACCGGATGGTCCTCAATGGGATCGGGTGGACGTTCCGTACCGGGGTGGCCTGGCGGGACGTACCCGAGTGGTATGACCGTGGGCCACGTTGCACACCCGTTTCCGCCGGTGGGCCAAGGACGGCGTCTTCGAGCGGATGTTGCAGGCAGCGCAGGCGCGATCGTGCGGGCCCACCACCATGCCGCAGGAGCCCGAAAAGGGGGCGCCCCGGACCAGGCCGACGCGGCACTCGAGGAGGTCGGCCCCCCCGGCCTTCGACCAGCAGGTCTACACGCGGCGCAACGTGGTGGGACGCTGCTTCAACCGGTCGAAGCACTGGCGTGGCATCGCAACCCGCTACGACAAGACCGTCGAGTCCTACCGACCAGCCGTCACCCTCGCAGCCCTGCTGATGTGGGTGTGACATGTGACGACAACTCCCAGGCGCGTGGCGGCGCGTGGTGCCTCAGACGGCGGTCACCAGTAGAGCAGGTGCAGGGTGCCCAGGTGGAACGCCGTGGCCATACCACGCCGGAGACCGTCCTGTTTCTGGAGAGCAGCCAGACTCATGTCCTGACCGTTGCGGGTCATCCATGTGACAAAGCCCCCCAGGGCGTAGTTGGTGAAGGCAAGCCTCTCATCGGGATCTTCGTAGGCCCCGAAGTGGGCTGCGGCCACGGCGGGTACGCGCTCGGCCTGCACCACGGACAGGATCGGTTCGTCGCGCCAGTTGTGGAGGGACAGGTCCCTGGCGCCGCCACCGGATGGGACAGCTCGGGACGCAACCACCTCATGCGGATCACAGACACCCCCCGGGCCATCGTCTACCAGGACCGGAATGAGCGAACGTCTGGGCGATGTCGGCCAGGGCCTGGCGCACCTTCGCGTAGTGGGAGGAGGGGCTGTGATCGGCTTCCCACACCTGGATGTGGCCGGCCATGAACTTCTCGGCGGCCCCCTTGAACCAGAACGCGTTGCGCCCGAAATCCCGCTCTGAGCCGGTGATGATCGAGCCGAATTCGGGGGTGAGCATGACGATCTGGGCTTTGCTGTCCCCGGCCCCGGCCGAAGCCCAGTAGATCTCGTCCTCGCCCAGTTCGGTGGAACGGCGGTCGCAGCGGAACTTGACGAACCGAACGCGCGCCTCGTGGATGTCCTCGACCTCGAACTCGGTGCCCTTGGTCGGCGCTCCGGTGACCACCACGACGTCTTCCTCGCCCGTGAGCGCCCCACGTTGGAGGTCCTCGACCGTTACCTGCCGTACCCCCGGCAAGCCCTCCACAGCCTTTTGGAGTTCGGGCGCGAACGCGCGCAGATCCTCCATGCTGAAGCCGTCCTCCAGCGGGCGGTCGGCGATCAGAGCTGGGAACAGGCTGGCCGCACCTGACCGGGAGGCCGGCTCCTGGTAGATCCGGCCGAACTCCGCCAGCACCGACGAGCCGAACAGCGACTCCACCTTGCCGGCCAAGAGATCCTCGAACTCGGTCAGCTCCAGGCCCCGCTCACGGCGCGCCGCGGCATGCAACGTCGCCCCGATCAGCACATTCGCTGCCGGGCACTGCCGTAGCCGACGGGCCGACCGGGTCTCGGACCGGGCGTCGGACAACTGCTCACGCAACAGGGCGATGCGTTCGGCCGAGGTGAGGGTGGAAGACATGCAGCCTCCTGGAATGATCGGCGTCATCGACCAGGAGCGGGCCCCAGGCCGCACTCTCGGCACGATCTCCAGCACAGACTGTAACTGACCCCATGCAGAAGGTAGTTGGCAATCGGCCAAGATCGCCTTTTGAACCACCTCCACCAGACGCCAGCAGGCTCTGCCACGGCGTTTCGCCACGTAGGTCCGGGAGGCGCGATCGTGCAGGGCGGCGAAAGCGGACAGGGATATCGCGCGTTTGAGCTGACCAGCCAGGTGGTGGCGGTCCTGGCCGCGACTCCCGAATCGCGGCCAGGACCGCGGAAAGAGGGTGAGCCTCCAGCAGCTGACCGATCTGCGCTTCCAAGGCTCGTCGCTGTTCGTGGACGGCGGCGAGCGATCGGGTCAGGGACGGAATGACGAAAGACCCCGTCGACCAGTCGGGCGGCCATGCTGGGGCCTTGGGCCGGATCACTTCAATGAGCTTGCGGCGAACGGCCTTTCGCAAGCTGGCCGGGGACCCGTAGCGTTCCAGCAGCCAGGTCACGGCGGGGTGGTCCAGGCGTGGGCCGAGGACGCGTTCCAGGCTGGAGTGGAACTGGGGGAGCAGGCCGCGTATCCGGTTGGAGGTGCGGGTGACCTCGGCCGCCAGGTCGTGGTCGAAGCCCGCCAGTACGGTCAGCTCGGCGGTGATCAGTCGGTCAGCTGAAGCGAGCGCAGGGTATGCGGCATGGTCCGGGCGGCGTCCGCGATCACTGCGGCGTCCTTGGCGTCGGTCTTCGCCTCGCCGGGGTAGAGGCCGGCGATCCGCCGCAGACAGGCCGGGCAGGCAGGCGACCGTGCAGCCGGCGTCCTGGGCGACGGTCAGGGGCAGAGCTCCGACGGAGGCGGGCTGGTCCGCGATCACCAGCACGGTGCCGAACTTCGTGGCCGGCTTGACGGAGACGGCCCGCAGCTTCGGCTCGCTGTCGTCCAACCCATCCTCCCGAGCGGGGTTCGTGTGGTGCTGGCCCAGGCGTCGACGTCGTATGCGCGCATCCACGTTATGTAGATCTGCCGCCCGCAAACGGCCGGGCATTGCGCCAGGCCAGGCGGTAGTAGGACCTCTCATCAGCGTCTCCAACGGCGCGCCTCCCAGGCCCGGTGGCACCACCCCCCCCAGGTCATCCGTTCGAAGGCAGATCGTGACCTTCGAGGTGGTGGTGGGCGACACGCCTGGTCGATCGAGGGTTCCGGCGGCGTCCGACCCGCTGTCGTGAGCGGGGCAAGGTCCGCTAGGTTCACCCCGGCGATGTGACATCTCGTGACAAATGAGAGGGTCGGGCGGGTGAGTGAGACACCGATGAACACCCTTCAATACCGCTTTGACGGGCCAGAAGACGCCCCGATCCTGATCTTGGGTGCCTCACTTGGTACCACGTGGCATGGGTTGGGTTGTAGAGGCTGGCTGTGGGCGTCCACGCCAGTCCAGGACGAGTGCAAGTGCCAGGTCAGAGCTCTCGGCCCAGCAAAGTCGACGCAGTTGGTGACAGGTGCGTGACAGGTGCGTGGCAGGGGTTGTGACTGCGCCGTGTGATGACGAGGCCCGCCGGGAGTCCGGCGGGGCCTCGTCATGGCCGGCCTAGGCCGTCGGTTGGCGTCCGATGCGGGCCTCGTTGCACTCCGGATCTCCGCTCTCGAGCACGCGGAGCAGGGACGCCGTGATGACGCGCGTCTTGCGGCCGATGCGTAGCACACGGCA
>RBWT01000344.1 GCA_004010275.1 Streptomyces huasconensis | reverse complement strand
ACAGCCGGGCGGCACAATCCCACCCCCGGCCGCCACTAATCCACCAGCCCCCGCACCACCGCATCCGCCAGCAACCGCCCCGCAACGTCAGCACCGCCCGCCCCACCGCGTACGGCGCCGCCTCCAGCAACCCCTCGTCCCGCGCCTTGCGCGCCGCGGCGAGCCCGGCCTCCTTCGCAGCGTCAGCGGCAGCGTCCACCAGCCGCAGCTCCAGCAAGATCCGCTCCACCCGCCGGTCCTCCTCGGACAGGACCTTCACGCCCGGCGCCGGGCGACCGGCCGCCCGCCAGCGCCGCCGCGTACGCCCCGGGGTGCTTCACGTTCCACCACCGCACGCCCCCGGCATGGCTGTGCGCCCCCGGCCCGGCCCCCCACCAGTCGGCGCCACGCCAGTACAGCTCGTTGTGCAGGCAGCGCCCCGCCTCGGACGTGGCCCAGTTGGATACCTCGTACCACGAGAAGCCCGCCCGCCCGAGGACCTCGTCGGCGATGAGGTACCGGTCGGCGTGGACGTCGTCGTCCGTCATCGGCACCTCCCCGCGCCGGATGCGCCGCGCGAGCTGCGTACCCTCCTCGACGATCAGCGCGTACGCACTGACGTGGTCGGGCCCGGCCCCGATCGCCGCGTCCAGCGTGGCCCGCCAGTCGTCGTCCGTCTCGCCCTGGGGGTGCCGTAGATCAGGTCGAGGTTCACGTGGTCGAACCCGGCCGCCCGCGCTCGGCGACGCAGGCCTCGGGCCGCCCCGGCGTATGCGTACGGTCGAGGACCTTCAGCACATGCTGCTTCGCGCTCTGCATGCCGAAGGAGACGCGGTTGAACCCGCCCTCCCGCAGCTCCGCGAGGTACGCCTCGTCGACCGACTCGGGGTTCGCCTCGGTCGTGATCTCCGCGTCGTCCGCGAGCCCGAACTCGTCCCGTACGGCCGCCAGCATCCGTACGAGATCACCCGCCGCCAGCAGCGTCGGCGTACCGCCCCCGACGAAGACGGTCCGCACGGGCCGCGGGTCGTCGCCGAGGACCTTCCGCGCGAGCCGCACCTCGTCGGTCAGGGTGTCCGCGTAGTTGTCGCGGGAGGCGAGCACACCGCCCGAGCCGCGCAGCTCGGTGGCGGTGTAGGTGTTGAAGTCGCAGTAGCCGCAGCGCGTGGCGCAGTACGGGACGTGCAGGTAGAAGCCGAGGGGGCGGGAGGCCGCGCCGGCCAGGGCGGACGCGGGCAGCGCGCCGTCCTCGGGCATGGGCTCGCCATCGGGCAGTGCGGAAGGCATGCCTTCGATTGTCCCGCACCGCCACGGACCGCACCGCCACGGCCCACGGCACCGTGCCCACGGCACCGTCACCGCGCCTGGAGCACCAGCAGCGCCAGGTCGTCGTCCGGCGGCCCCTCCGAGAACTCGTGCACGAGCCGCCGAATCCGCTCCGCGACGAGCGCCGCGTCCAGCCCCGCACAGCCGGCGAGGGCCTGCGCGAGGCCGACGCCGTCGTCGAACTGGAGCCGCCCCGAGCGCCGCTCAGTCACGCCGTCCGTGACGCACAGCAGGGTGTCGCCGGTCAGCAGGTCGAAGCTCTCGCTCGTGTACGCCTCGTCGTCGATGACCCCGAGCAGCATCTGCGGGCTCGCCGCCGACCGCACCTGCCCGTCCGGCGACAGGAGCAGCGGCAGCGGGTGCCGGCGCACGCGATGGTGCAGCGGACGCCGCCCTCGCGGCGATCAGCTCGCCGTAGAGGAGGGAGAGGAAGCGTGAGGTGGGGCCGTCGGCCGGTACGCCCTGGCCGCCCGCGACGGCGACCACGGCGGCCGCCGCGTCGGCGGCCTCGGTCGCGTCGTCGAGGAGCAGCTGGTTGAGGCGGTCGAGCACCTCGGCGACCTGGTAGCCCTCGCGGGCGAGCAGCCGCAGCCAGGGCCGGGCGAGGCCGATGACGACGGCCGCCTCGGGTCCCTTGCCCTGGACGTCGCCGAGCGCGAAGCACCAGCGCCCGTCCCCGGCCTGGAAGACGTCGTAGAAGTCGCCGCCGGGGCCGCCCTTGTCCCGCGGCTCGTACACCAGTCCGCTCTGCACGCCGGGGATCTGCGCGACTTTGCTGGGCAGCAGCCCGCGCTGGAGGACCCGGCTGATGTTGGCCTGGCGCTGGTAGCGGCGGGCCGTGCTGACGGCGAGGGCGACGCGGCGGCTGAAGTCCTCGATGAGGCCGGTGACCTCGTCGGGGAAGCGCATCAGGCCCGCCCGGCCGATGACCAGCGTGCCGAGCGTCCGGCCGCCCGCGATCAGGCGGTACGCGAGCGCCGTGCCGGATGTCTCGTCCGCGAGCGCCTCGCCGGGCCAGCGGACAGGGAGGGCGCCGGTGCCCATCGCGTGGGGCAGTTGGGGCGGGTCCTTCTCCAGGACGCGGCGCAGTTCCTCCACCCGCTGCTCGCTGGTGTGCCAGACCCGCGCGAGGCGCGCGCCCGGACCGCCCGCGGTCGCGCGCGCCGGACCCTCCGAGGCCTCGTCGAGCCAGACCGCGCACCAGTCGGCGAGCCGCGGCACGAGCAGCTGTCCGGCGAGCCGGCGACCAGGTCCTCGTCGAACTGCCCGGCCAGCAGGTCGGAGGCCTCGGCGAGGAAGCTGAGCGCCCCGCGGTTGACCCAGTCCGTCTCGTGCGTGACGCGCTTGGGCAGCGGCGCGAGGATCTCGGCGGCGCGCAGCCCGCGCTTCAGGGCCTGGTCACCGTCGTACGCCTCGATCTCCTGGTCGGTTGGGGCGCCTCGACGGGGAGGCGGCCCCAGACGGTCTTGGTGCCCGTGCGGTAGGTGATGCCCCAGGACTCGGAGAGACTCGCGACGAGTTGCAGGCCCCGGCCGTACTCGGGGGTGCCGGGGAGTGCGGGGCTGCCCTGCTCACCGCGGACGGCGCGGGAGGGGTGGTGGTCGGAGACCTCGATGACGAGGGCGTCGGTGTCCTCGCCGGGCCCGGCCTCGTCGAGGCGGCACAGCAGTTCGACCGCCGTGCCCGCGTGTACGACGGCGTTGGTCACCAGTTCGCTGACGAGGAGCACCGCGTCCTCGGCGAGGCGGTCGGTGACGCCGGCCGCCGCGGGCACGTCCAGCTCCGTCCAGTCGGCGAGCGCGGCGCGCACGAACCTGCGCGCGGCGGCGGGCGCCAGCGGGTTCCCGGGCAGGGACGTGCGCACCACCGCCGGGGGCCCCGGTCGGCCCGGGTCCTCGGCACAGGCGCGGGCTTCGGTCTCCCTTTGCATCGGAATGGACCCCACGTGCGGCTCCTGAGCAGTTCGGTCGAATACGCCTCAGGCGACACCGACAGGGTGACAGACTGGCGGCGCCCATAAGCACCGAGTCACCGAAGTGGGCCGCTATGAGTGAGAACCGTGCTACGCCGACGCCCGGAACCGGACGGATTCCGGCCCCGGCGCCGCCGCCCGTGCCCACACCGCCCGCCGCGCCCACCGCGCTCCCACCCGCCGATTCCCCATCCCTCTCCCCGTCTCCATCTCCATCCCCATCCCTCCCCCTCTCGTCCCTCCCGCCCGCGGTCCTCGCCGAACTGCGCCCGCTGCTCGCCGCCATGCGCGCGCCCGGGACGGCGACTTCACGAAGATCGCGCCGGTCGGCGAGGGCACCACCGCCGAGCTGTACACCGTCTTCAACGAAATGCTCGACCGGTCACGGCACTTCGACGCCGAGCTGGTCCGCGTACGCCGGGAGATCATCCGCCACGGCCGCCTGGACGAGCGGTTCACGGCGAGCCCGGGGCAGGGCAGGTGGGCGGACCGGGTCCACGAGGTCAACACCCTGCTGGACTCGCTGGTCGCCCCGGCCGCGAACGCCACCCGGGTGCTCAACGCCGTGGCGGGCGGCGACCTCACCCAGCGCGTCGACCTGCACGACGGCACCCGGGAGCTGCGGGGCGACCTGCGGCGCCTCGGCCGCGCCGTGAACACGATGGTCGACCAGCTCTCCTGTTCACCGGCGAGGTGACGCGGGTCGCCCGCGAGGTCGGCACCGAGGGCGGCTCGGTGGCGCGCCAAGGTGCGGGGGCTGTCGGGCAGTTGGCGTGACGTGACCGAGGCTGTCAACACGATGGCCGCCCGGCTCACGGCCCAGGTCCGGGACATCGCGCTGGTGACCACGGCGGTCGCGCGGGGTGATCTGACGCGCACCGTGACCGTCGAGGCCACCGGTGAGCTGCTCGAACTGAAGCTGACCGTGAACACCATGGTCGAGCAGTTGTCCGCCTTCGCCGCCGAGGTGACGCGGGTGGCCCGCGAGGTCGGCACCGAGGGGCAGTTGGGCGGCCGGGCGCAGGCGCGGGGCGTGTCCGGCGTGTGGAAGGACCTCACCGACAACGTCAACCTCATGGCGTCGAACCTCACCTCGCAGGTCCGCAACATCGCCCAGGTCACCACCGCCGTCGCCAACGGCGACCT
>RBWT01000343.1 GCA_004010275.1 Streptomyces huasconensis | reverse complement strand
GAACGACCAGGCATGGCTCGCCGACGACTTCATCCCGACCGTCGCCAAGCGCGGCCCGAGCCTGCGAGATCCGTATCGCCTGCATGGTCATGTCGTGCCGCATCTCGGAACGGCTCCAGGCCCGCTCCGCCAGCTCCCACAGGGTGATGAGATGCACCGGCTGCGTCCCCGTGACCTCGGCCAGCGCGACGACCGCGCCCTTCGGCGCGAGCAGCCGCCCGTTCAGATAACGCTCCCACGACGTCTTGCTGTAGCCGGTCCGGTCCGAGACCGCCGCGACGCTCAGACCACTGTGGTCGACGAGCGCGCGCAGCCGGTCGGCGAACTCCCGCACTTCCGGGTCGAGTTCATCCGGCAGCGCCTTCCAGCGAGGCATGGCTCCCCCTCTTCCCCCGCGTGCGTACCTGCCCTCAGGGATGCGCAGAGCCAGGATGGCAGTTCCCGTGGCGCGGCCGCATGGGTTCGTTATGGGCCACTGGTTCGCACAGACATCGGATCAAGCTCGTTGCAGGCCGAGGACACGGTTGCGGAATGGTCACCTCCGTGCCACAGGGACCGGCCATCCCTTGAACGGGGTTGGCGCGTCCATGACTCTGGATCTCGAGCGGAACGCACCGCTTACATCGGGAGATTCCAGCAGGAAGCACACCTCCCTGAACGGCGGCGCCCGTCCTCCCACGGGGGAGAGGACGGGCGCCGTCTCTTTCCCCGCGCCACCCCTACGGCTTTCCCGCGCCACCCCTACGGCCTTCCACGCTACCCCTACGGCGGCGATATACCCGAAAGGACGTACTTAGGCCGAGTTCGTGGCACCGGGCCGGAAGGGATCGGCAGAGTCTGTGAGGCGGCACCCGCAGCAGCGGACCGCGCTTCCTCACGAAGGGAACCCCGGACACATGCAGTACCGCAAACGTCTCAGTGGCGGCCTCATCACCGCGGCCGCCCTCCTCGGCACCGCCCTCGCCGCCTCCCCCACGGCCACGGCGGCTCCCACCACATCGGCGACGGCGGCGTCCGCACCCGCCCTCCGCGGAACGGCCCCGGCCTGCGTCAAGCGGGACGTCGTCAAGCACCGCAAGTACGTGAAGGTGACCAACCTCTGCGGCCGGGCCATGCACCTGAAGGTCGTCATCGACTGGGGCCCCGACTCGCGGTGCCTCACCTACCAGCACAAGCAGCAGTGGGAGTGGACCTGGGGCCGCGGCTCCTACGGCAAGGTCGTGACCTGCTGATCAGCCGCCCGCCCCGCCCGCACCGGGCGTGACGAGCCCCGTCTCGTACGCCACCACGACCGCCTGCGCCCGGCTGTCCAGGCCGAGTTTGCTCATCGTGCGGTTGAGGTGCGTCTTGACGGTGGCCTCGCTGATGTAGAGCCGCTCGGCGATGTCCGCGTTGGTCAGGCCGCGCGCGATCAGCTTCAGGACCTCGACCTCGCGCGAGGTCAGCGCCGCGAGGTCCGGCGGCGGCCGGACCTCGTCGCCGCCTGGCTCCGCGGCCTGCCGCGCGAACGCCTCGACGAGCCGCCGTGTCACGCTCGGCGCGAAGAGCGCGTCACCGCAGCCGACCGCGGCGACCGCGGCCAGCAGCCGCTCGGGGCCGGAGTCCTTCAGCAGGAACCCGGAGGCGCCCGCGCGCAGCGCCCCGTACACGTACTCGTCCAGGTCGAAGGTGGTCAGCACCAGGACGCGCGGCGCGGGGTCGGCCGCCTGGGCGAGGATCTTCTCGGTGGCCGCGATGCCGTTCGTGCCCGGCATCCGGATGTCCATGAGGACGACGTCGGGCCGGGTCCGCGCGGCGAGTTCGACGGCCTCCTCGCCGTCGCCCGCCTCGCCGACGACCTCGATGCCGGGCGCGGCGCGCAGCAGGCCGACCAGCCCCGCGCGGATGAGGAACTGGTCGTCGACGACAAGTACCTTGATGGAGCCGGTCATCCGGTCATTCCGCCCCGTCGTTCCCCCGAGCCGCGGCCTGCGCCGAGGTCGGCAGGGTGAGCCGCACGGCGAATCCCCCCTCGCTCAGCGGGCCGATGCTGATCGTCCCGCCGTAGAGCTTGGCCCGCTCCCGCATCCCAATCAAGCCGTGTCCGCTGCCGGTTCGCACTCTGTCCTGAATCACCCCCTTCCCGTCATCGATGACCGAAACCTCTATGTACCGGTCGCGGTAGGCGAGTTCGACGGTCGCGGCCGCCCCGCGGGCGTGTTTCATGACGTTGGTCAGGGCCTCCTGCACCACGCGGTACGCGCACAGTTCGACGCCGGGGGCCACCGGCCGCGGCGTCCCGGTGACGCGCAGGGTGACGGGGACGCCCCCGGCGCGGACCCGCTCGACCATGTCGTCCAGGCGGGCGAGGCCCGGCATCGGTGCCTCGGGCGCCGCGTCGCCGCCGCCCGGCTCGCCGTCCCCGGCGCGCAGCACCCGCAGCATGCGGCGCAGCTCTTCGAGGGCCTCGCCGCTGGTCCCGGAGATGGTGCCGAGGGCGGCGCGCGCCGTGGCCGGGTCCGAGCCGAAGACGAACGTGGCGAGGCCCGCCTGCACGGATATCACCGACATGTGGTGGGCGACCACGTCGTGCAGTTCGCGGGCGATCCGGCCCCGCTCCTGGGCGACCTCGCGCCGGGCCCGCTCGTCCTGCTCCAGCTTCAGCTGCCGGGCCAGTTCGGCGGTGCGGCGGGCGGCATGCCCGAAGCGCCAGATGACCAAGGGGAAGCCGATGGCCTGGGCGACGACGGCCGCCATGTTCGAGCCGTCGGTCACCAGGCCGGCGTAGATCCACACCGAGCCCATCAGCACCGCGCAGGGCAGGGAGACACGGGCGGGCCGCAGGGAGGCGACCGTGTAGACGGTGAGCATGGGGGCGAAGGTGTTGAGGACGGGCCAGTAGCCCGCCGTGACGTACACGATCCACACCACGAGGACGAAGAGGAGCACGGCGACCGGCGCCTTGCCGCGCAGGACCGCCGGAGCGTTGGCCAGGACCACCAACGCGTATCCGGTGGTGTCGAGCGGGGGCCAGCCCTGTCGTACGGACTCCTGGCCGAGCAGCACGGCCACCGTGGTCAGGGCGACCGCGATGAGCGCGTCGACGGCGAGGGGGCGGGTCCGCATCGCCGCAGCGTAACCCCGGTGCGGGCGGGCGACGTCAACTATGCGCGGTACCGCGCAAGTTGCAGGAACCGCGCGGCTACGACGCCGGGTGCACCCGAATGTCAACCGAGTGCGGGACGACCCCCGCCCGGCGAATCCGTAACTTCTTGTCCGGCACCAACGGCACCGGTCGACCACCGGCGCCACCGGTTCGCACCGCGGGCCGTCGGGGGACCCAACGGGGGGACCCGGCCCGCGGCCACGGAAAGGAAGTCATGATCACTCGTAAGCGTCTCGCCCTCGCCACGGCCACCGTGGCCCTCGGCAGCGGCCTCGCCCTCGGCCCCGCGGCCGGCGCCTTCGCCACCGCCCCGCAGGCAGCGCCCGCGCGTGCCGCCGCCGAGTACAGCTGCGCCAACGAGCTGTACTCGGGCACCGCCATCACGAAGGCCGGGAGCCCGAAGAAGCAGGTGGCGGAGGTTCAGTGCCTGCTGAAGCTCTTCCACGGCTACTCCAGCCTCAAGGCCGACGGCCTGTACGGCACCAAGACCCACAAGGCCGTCTACTCGTTCCAGAAGAAGAAGTTCCCGAACAAGCCCAGTGAGTGGGACGGCATCGTCGGCAAGAAGACCTGGGCGAAGCTGCGCGCCTGGTGAGCCACGGCGGCCCGTCTCTTGGGGGAGGACGGGCCGCCGTTCCGCCCGGTGCGCCGCGCCTGGCTGTCGATCGTCAGCTGTCGATCGTGAAGTGCAGCGTGTCGTCCAGGAACGGGATCTCCAGCCACGGCTCGGGCTGCGCCATCATCGCGAGCAGCACGATGGCGGTGCCGAGCGCCCCGTACGTGACCATGTCGGTGAACCGCGAGCGCACCGCCAGCATGCCGACGTCCGGCACCGCCCACCGCAGCACGGCGCCGCCGACCAGCGCGAGGCCGACCAGCATGGTGCCGACGCGGAACGCGTCGAGCGCGGTGAGCAGCAGCCCGAGCCCCACCACGGCACAGACGCCGAGCAGCGGCCACTGGCGGGCGGGGGCGGGCGCGTCACCGGAGGCCGCGCGACCGCCGCCCTCGGGCCGCGCGGTCGTCCCGCGTGAACAGCGGAAACCGCCGCGAGACCTTCCGCGGCTGCCCATCCGGCCCGGGCGCACTGACCGCGCCCTTGGCCTCCACGGTCTCGGGGGTCCCGGGACCCTTGGGGGCCTCCGAAGCCTCGGCGGTGGCCGGGGCCTCCGCTGACGCGGAAGTCTTGGCGAGCTCGGGGGCCTGCGAGGCCTCGGCGGTTGCCGGGGCATCGGCTGGCGCGGAGATCTCGGCGGGCTCGAGGGTCCCTGCGGGCCCCGCGGTTGTCGCCGGGGCCTCCGCTGGCGCGGAAGTCGCCGATGGAGATCTCGGCGGGCTCGAGGGTCCCTGCGGGCCCCGCGGTTGTCGCCGGGGCC
>RBWT01000342.1 GCA_004010275.1 Streptomyces huasconensis | reverse complement strand
CCCCTGCCCCGCCCCGCTCCCACCCCCGTTCGTCTCACATGACACTCGCGTCACGTGAGACGATCCTTGCTTGTCGAAAGGCCGTTCCATGACCTCCTCCCTCACTCCCGCCGTCCGTCACGTGGACGCCCGGCACCGTTACGAGATCCTCGTCGGCGGCACGTCGGCCGGTTTCACCGCTTACCGCGACCGCGGGGACCGCCGCGTCTTCCACCACACCGAGATCGGCGACGACTTCGCCGGTCAGGGCCTCGCCTCGGTCCTGGTGCGGGAGGCGCTGAGCGACGTACGCGCGTCGGGCAAGCGCATCGTGCCGGTCTGCCCCTACGTGGCGAAGTTCCTCACGAAGCACGCCGAGTTCGACGACATCACCGACCCGGTGACCCCGGAGGTGCTCACCTGGCTGGAGGGCGAGCTGTCGCACTCCACCCGGCGGGCGCACTGACCGGCGCCACCTGAGGGCGCGGGAGAGCGTGTGGAAGCTGATGACATGCCGGGCGGCCCGGTGGCCGGGGCCGAATGCGGGGCCGAGGTCCTCGCGGGGCGGGACGAGCAGCTCACCGCCATCGACGCCGCCCTGGCCGGCATCGCCGCCGCCGGGATGTCCGTCCTCCTGCGCGGCGACCCCGGCATGGGCAAGACCGCGCTCCTGAAGGCCGCCGAGACCAAGGCGCGCGACGCCGAGCTGCGCGTCCTGCGGATGACCGGCGCCGAGGCCGAGTCCGGGCTGCCCTTCGCCGCCCTGCACCAGGTGCTGTGGCCGCTGCTCGACGACACCCGGGCCCTCTCGGCGGAACAACGCGACGCCCTGGAGAGCGCCTTGGGCGTACGCGAGGGCATGCCGCCCGAAGGGTTCACCGTGGCGGGGGCCGCGCTCACCCTGCTCGCCCACGCGCCCTGCGGCGCGCCCCGTCGTCGTACTCCTGGACGACCTTCAGTGGGCCGACCCCTCCAGCGCCGCCGTCTTCGGGTACCTGCGGCGGCACCTCGCGCCGCTCCCCGTCGTCATCGTCGGCGCCACGCGGCCCACGGCCCGCCCGGACGACGAGCCCCACGCCCCGGAGGAGAGCGGGGACACCGAGGGCCTGCCGGGCCGGGTCATCGACCTGGAGCCGCTGGACGAGAGGCAGGCGAGACGCCTGCTGCGCACACGCCACCCCTGGCTCCCCGACACCGCCCACCACCGGGTGCTGGCGCGCGGCCGGCGGCAACCCCCTCGCCCTGCACGAACTCCCGGTGCAGATAAGGAGAGCGGCCCCCGACCACCCCGCCCTCCTCGCGGCCCCCACCGCAGCCGACGGCACCGAACCCTTCGACGAACTCCCGCTCGGCACCCGCCTGGGCAGCCTGTACGAGGACAGCCTGCGCGCCCTGCCGGACAGCACCCGCCACGTGCTGCTGGTGGCGGCCCTCGGCGGCTCCTTCGTCCAACGCGTCAGCGTCTTGCGGGACATGGCGCGCCACGCGGTGACCATGCCCTGGACGGAGATCCGCCGCCGGATCGAGGCGTCCGGCCTCGCACGTTTCGACGGAGCAGATGTAACAGACGGGGCAGACGGAACAGACGGGGCGGGCCGGGCAGAGGGGACACAAGGCCTCATTGTGTTCCACCACCCTCTGGTGCGGGCCTGTCTCGTGCACATCGCCTCACCGGCGGAACGCCGCGCGGCCCACCGTCTGCTCGCCCGCGCCCTGCCCGCGGCGAGCCCGCAGCGGATCACGCACTCGCGGCCCGCCACCGTCGGCACCGACGCCGAGCTGGCGGAACTCCTCCACGCGCGGGCCGACGGCATGGCCGCGCAGGGCGGGCACGCCGAGGCCGCCGGCATGATGGCGCGCGCGGCCGGCCTCAGCCCTGACCCGGCGACCCGGACGGCGCGATCCTCGTCGCCGCCTCCGGCATGGCCGCCCGCGGCGGACGGCTCCGCCTGGCCGTGGAACTCCTCGCCGGGGCGGAGGCCGAGGCCCGCCCGGAGCAGCCCGAACCCACGGCCCCCTACGCCTTCGCCCTCGCCTACACCCGGCTCCAGCTCCACGGCGATCCGGCGCCCTCCCTCGAACTGCTGCCCGGCGCCCTCGATCTGCTGGCGTCATCGGAGGGCCGCGACCACCGCGCCTGTCTGCTCGAACCGACGCTCTTCCTGCTCCTCGTCGTCGCCGTGCTCACGGGGGACGAGCGGGCCTGGGACGCGTCGACCGGCATGCCGGGGACGCCACGGAGCCGGTGGCCCTGTGCCGCCGCGCCTGGGCCGGCCCGCCTCCGGGCGAAGGCGCACCCGGAGCCCGTACGGGAGGCGCCCCGACGGGGGACCCCGACGACGTGCCGCGGCGGCTGCGCGAGGCCGTCGCCGCGCTGCCGGCCGACCGCGAGACCCCCGCCGCCTGGCTGCTGCTGTGGACGGCCGCCGCGCTCGACGCCGTCGGTGAACACGACGCGCTGGCGAGTCCTTTCGTACGGCACCACGCCTACGTCACCCAGGCCTTCATCGAGAGTCTCCGTGCCCACGACGACTTCCTGCACGGCCGCTGGGACACCGCGCTGGCCACGGCCCGCGACGGCGCCAGGACGTCCGCCGCCCACGGCTACGCGTTCAACGAGATGCTCTTCCTGCAGAACGCCGGACAGGTCCTCGCCGCCCGCGGGGACGACGACGCCCTCGCCGCGCTGGAACCCCTGCTCGGCCAGGCCGCGCGGAGCGGAACACGCTCCGTGCCGCCGAGCGGCTGCACGCCGAGGACCTGTGCGCGCTCGCGCACGGCCGGGCCGACGAGGCGTGGGACCACGCGCGCTCCCTCACCGCGCCCGGCGAGATCCCGCCGCCCGGCCCGTGGTTCCACCTCTCCCTCGTCGACTGGGTCCAGGCCGCGGTCGACAGCGGGCACCGCCCGGACGCACTGCGGCACCTGCGGGCGGTCAGGGCCGCCGGTACCGCCCGCGCGTCGGCACACCATGCCTTCCTGCTGGCCGTCGCCGAGGCCCTCGCGGGTGAGGCCGAAGCGGACCAGCTGTTCGAGGCGGTGTACGCCTTCCCCGGCGCGGAGCGGTGGCCCTTCCCCCTCGCCCGGGCCCGCCTGGCCCACGGCGCGCGGCTGCGGCGCCGCGGCCTGTACGGGTCCGCGGCCGCCCGGTGCCGCCGCCGCGCTCTACACGTTCACCCGCCTCGGCGCCACATCCTGGGCCGCACAGGCGGCCCGCGCGCTCGACGCCGTGGCACCCGGGGGCGGGGCCGGGGCCGGGGCCGAGTCAGGACCTTCGGATGACGCACCCCCGCGCCACCCGCTGCTCTCCGCACAGGAGTCACGCATCGCCGAACTCGCCGCACAAGGCCTGACCAACCGCCAGATCGGCGAGCGGCTCGGCCTGTCACCGCGCACGATCGGCGCCCACCTCTACAAGGTCTTCCCGAAGCTGGGCATCACCACCCGCGCCGGCATCGCCCGCGCCCTGGAGGAGACCCGCGAGCGGGAGACCCCGGCAATGTAGACCTGCCCCGCGGCATCCCAAGAGCCCCCGCCTCAGTCGTCCGGCAGCGCCCTGGCCAGCGCCGCCCGTGAGGAGATCCCCAGCTTGGGGAAGATGCGGTAGAGGTGCGCGCCCACCGTGCGCGGGGAGACGTGCAGCGCGGCGCCGACCTCCTTGTTCGTCAACCCGGTCGCCACGAGGCGGGCGATGCGCAGTTCCCGCGGTGTGAGCGCCTCGGGTTCGCCGCTGTCCGGCGGCAGCTCCAACGTGCCCTGCGCTGACCGTAGTTCGGCCTCGCACTGCTGCACCCAGGGGCCGGCGTCCAGCGCGCGGAACGTGCGGCGGGCGGCCCGCAGCACCTCCCTCGCCTCGACGCCCCGTCCCCGGCCACGGAGCCAGGAGCCGTGCGCCAGCCGCAGCCGTGCCACGTCGAACACCCACTGGCAGGACCCCGGCACCGCGTACGCCGCCGCGTAGGCCGCTTCGGCCTCACCGTCGTCGGCCGCCACCGCCGTCGCCGCGGCGAGAAGGAAGGCGTGGTGTGCGGAGACGGTCTCCATCCGCGCCGCCCTGCCCGCGGCCACGAGCGCCTGCGCGACGCCCGCCGGCCGGTGCGGGCGCACGCCACGACAAGGTCGAAGAACGGCAGATGGAACCAGGCCAGCCCGCGCGGCAGTTCACCCGGGGCCAGTAGGCCGCACAGCCGCACGTACGCCTCCTCGTACCGGCCGTGGGCCATGAGGGCGAGCGCTTCGAGCCGGTCCAGATGGTCCGTCACGAACCGCATCCGCGCCTTGGCCGCGGCGGGCTCGATCCGCTCCCGCACCGCACGCAGCCCGCCCAGGTCGCCGCGGCCCGCCAGGAAGTGGGCGAAGTAGTGGCGGAACAGCAGGGCGTTGCAGTGGTAGCCCCGCCTCCGCCGCCAGGTCCGCCGCGGCCGGACAGTCCTCGGCGGCCTCCCAGTCGCCCCGCAGGAAGGCCTGATGGCAGCGCGCCTTGGCGACGGAACCCTGCGTGGCGTACGCGTGTTCGCCGCCGAAGAGCCGCCACAGACCGGCGTCC
>RBWT01000341.1 GCA_004010275.1 Streptomyces huasconensis | reverse complement strand
AATAGGCCGAGGGCTTGTCCTCAGTTGCTCGCGTCCACTGTGTTGGTTCTGAAACAACGAACAGTTGTGTCGGCTGAACAGCGTCCACTATTTAATTGAAAAGTGTGCTTGTTCGCTGCCCTGTTTGAGATCCCGGCTCTACAGCGGGATATTTCATAGGGTTTCGGTGGTCATAGCGTGAGGGAAACGCCCGGTTACATTCCGAACCCGGAAGCTAAGCCTCAAAGCGCCGATGGTACTGCAGGGGGGACCCTGTGGGAGAGTAGGACGCCGCCGAACAATTTTTGGAGGACCCTTGTCCAGCGTCCACGCTGGGACCAAGGGTCCTTTTGTTTTTGTCGAAGCGCGCCGGCACCCCGGCTGCGCGAGAATGACTGCGGTACCGAAGACTAGGAGTCACCGATGTCCACCAACTCTCCCGACGAGCGACCGGACCGAGAGCAGCGCGGCCGGGACGGTGGCGACCGGGGCGGATACCGCGGGGCTCCGCGGCGGGACAACGACCGCGGTGGCGACCGTGGTGGCTTCCGCGGGCGCGACGACCGCCGTGACAACGACCGTGGCGGGGACCGTGGTGGGTTCCGTCGTGATGACAACCGTGGCGGTGGTTTCCGCGGGCGTGAGGAGCGTGATGGTGGTGGGCGTCCGCCGTTCCGTCGCGACGACCGTCCCAGCGGTGGGCCCCGCCGTGATGACCGTCCCAGCGGGCCCTCGACGGTGATGAGCGTGGTGGCGACCGTGACCGTGGTGGCTTCCGCCGTGACGGTGACCGGCCGGCCTTCCGCCGTGACGACCGTCGCGATGACCGCCGTGACGACCGTGGCGGAGACCGTGGTGGCTTCCGCGGTCGCGATGACCGGCGCGATGACCGTCGTGATGACCGTGGCGGAGACCGTGGTGGGTTCCGGCGTGATGACCGGGGCGGTGACCGGCGAGACGACCGTGGTGGGTTCCGTAGGGACGACAACCGTGGTGGCGGTGGGTACCGCGGGCGTGATGACCGTGGGCCGCGGCGTGACGACAGCCGTGGGGGCGGGCGTCCCGGGGGGTTCCGTGGGCGCGACGACCGGCGCGACGGGGACCGCGGTGGGTACCGTGGCGGGCGTGACGACCGGGACCGTGAGCGCGAGCCCATCAAGCGGCTGCCGATCCCGGACGATGTCACCGGGCACGAGATCGACAAGGACGTACAGCAGGAGCTGCAGAGCCTTCCCAAGGGGCTCGCTGAGGACGTCGCCAGGAACCTGGTGATGGTCGCCAAGCTCATCGACGAGGACCCTGAGCAGGCCTACGCCTACTCGCGGATCGCCCTGCGGCTGGCCTCCAGGGTCGCCGCTGTACGCGAGGCGGTCGGCTTCGCCGCGTACGCCAACCAGAAGTACAGCGAGGCGCTCGCCGAGTTCCGGGCCGCGCGGCGGATGACCGGCAGCGTCGAGCTGTGGCCCGTCATGGCGGACTGCGAGCGTGGGCTCGGCCGGCCCGAGAAGGCGCTGGAGATGGCCGGTGCGCCCGAGGTGCACAAGCTCGACAAGGCGGGACAGGTCGAGATGCGGCTCGTCGCCGCCGGCGCCCGTCGTGACATGGACCAGATCGATGCCGCCATCGTCACGCTGCAGAGCCCCGAGCTCGCTTCGAACTCGGTGCAGCCCTGGACCGCGCGGCTGCGTTACGCGTACGCCGACGCGCTCCTCGCGGCCGGTCGTGAGGACGAGGCGCGCGAGTGGTTCGCGAAGGTCGTCGAGTCCGACAAGGACGGCAGCACCGACGCGTCGGACCGGCTCGCCGAGATGGACGGTGTCGAGTTCGTCGACGCTCGGGTGGAGGACGACGAGGACGCCGAGCACGTCACGCACCTCGAGGTGGTGAGGGACGCGGACGACGCCGAGCGGGCCGAGGACGCGTCCACCGGCTCTGGTGACGTCGGCTCGGACGACGACAAGCACTGATCAGCGGTACGGAAACGGGCGGGTCCCCCTGGAGGGGGCCCGCCCGTTTTTCGTATCCGGGGGCGTGCGAGTGGTTCGTACGTCAGAAGGCCAGGGCGCGCAGGACCAGGCCCGTGGCCGGTTTCGGGCCGAACGACGTGGACTTGCGGGGCATCGTCACGCCCTGGCGGGCCAGGTCGCGGACGACCTCCTCGCGCACCGGGTGCATCAGTATCGCCGTGCCGCCGTCGCGCTCGGCCTTCTCGACGGTCGCCGCGGTGTCGTGGATGTACGCGATGTGGTCCGGGGTGTCCGGGATGCGCCACACATGGTCGAGCAGGGTGGCGTGCAGGACCGTCGCGTCCAGGGTGCGCCAGGCCTCCGGGTGGTCGCCCGGGATCGTACGGGCGAGGAGGTCCGGGGAGGGGCGGTCCACGAGGTGGAAGGCGCCGTCGCCGGCGAGGACGAAGGCGTTGCTCTTGGCGGCGGCCTCGGCCAGGGCGTCGAGCGCGTGGCCGAGGGGGCCTTCGACGGTGCGTATGCGGAAGGAGTCGCCGAGGGCGGCGAGGGCCTCGGACACCGGCAGCCGGTGGAGGTAGCGGTGGATGGCGCGGACGCGCAGGGGATAGCGGGCGGTGTCGACCAGGAGGACCAGGCCGTAGTCCCACGCGCTCGGCGAGGGGTGCTCGGCGCGCAACCGCAGGTTGGTGGCCCAGCGGTGGTGGCCGTCCGCGATCAGGGCCTGGTGGGCCGCCAGATCTGACTGGATCTCGGCGATCTCCGCCGGGTCCGTCACGGACCACAGGCGGTGCTGGAAGCCGTCCTCGGTGGTCGTCGAGAGGAGGGGCGCGCGTTCGGCTGTGCGTTCGATGACGGCCCTGGCGTCGGGGGCCTCGCCGTCGCTTCCCCCGTCGCCTTGGCTCGCGCCTCCGCTGTCGCTGCGGTAGGTCAGCAGGAGCGGTTCGAGGTTGGCGGAGGTGGCCCGCATGAGGGCGGCGCGGTCCTCGACGGACGTGCGGCATGACGTCCTCGTGCGGCAGGACGATGCCTTCCGCGGCCTCGGAGAGGCGGAGCGCGCCGATGATGCCGCGCTGGAGGATCTCGCTGTCCCGCTGTTCGTACACGTACAGGCTCGGCTCGGCGTCCGGGGCGAGGATGCCTTCGCGGAGCCAGGAGCGCAGGGTGTCCGCCGCCTGCTGGTTGCGGGCGGCCGGGCTGGTGGCCTGCGGCAGGATCAGCCGGACGATGTTGTGCGGGTCGGCGGACTCCAGGTGCAGGAGGCCGTCTGGGCGCACGATCACGTCGTACGGGGGTGAGGTCACCGCGGCCAGACTGCCGACCTGTTCGGGGACGTAGCGCACGCCCCGGAACGGGATCAGGTCGAGGCCGGCTGCGTCCGTGTGACCCGCTGTGTTCATTGGGGCATCGTATGTGTGTCAGTGGCATGAGCGATGATCGGGGGAGTGGGATCGAGCGAGGAGCGATGTGTAATGAGCCAGACCGCAGGCCATGGTGGGGGCGGGAACGCCAGGACGCGGCCCGAGGGCAGCAGCCGGGCGCTGAGCGAGGCCTATGACACGGCTCTGCTCGATCTGGACGGGGTGGTGTACGCGGGCGGTCATGCCATCGCGTACGCCGTGGAGTCGCTCGGGACCGCGCGCGAGGGCGGGATGCACCTCGCGTACGTGACGAACAACGCGCTGCGTACGCCGGACGCGGTGGCGGAGCATCTGTCGGAGCTGGGGATCGCGACGGACGCCTCGGACGTCATCACCTCGGCGCAGGCCGTGGCCCGGCTCGTGAGTGAGCAAGTGCCCGAGGGCGCGCGGGTGTTGGTGATCGGTGGTGAGGGGCTGCGGGTCGCACTGCGGGAGCGGGGGCTCGAGCCGGTCGAGTCGGCGGACGACGATCCGGTGGCGGTCGTGCAGGGGTACGGCGGGCCGGACCTGGCGTGGGGGCGCTTCGCCGAGGCCAGTTACGCGGTCGCGCGGGGTGTGCCGTGGTTCGCGTCCAACACCGATCTGACGATCCCCAGTGCGCGGGGCATCGCGCCGGGCAATGGCGCGGCCGTGGAGGTCGTACGGATCGCCACGGGCGCCGAGCCGCAGGTGGCGGGCAAGCCGCTGCCTCCGATGCACCGGGAGACGATCCTGCGGACGGGGGCCGAGCGGCCGCTGGTCGTGGGGGACCGGCTGGACACGGACATCGAGGGGGCGTTCCGCGGTGGGGTGGACTCGCTGCTCGTGCTGACGGGCGTCACGGACGGCGCGCAGCTGGTCGCCGCGCGCAGCCCGAGCACCGGCCGACGTACGTGGACGCGGATCTGCGCGGCATGCTCACCGGGCAGCCCGAGGTCGCGCGGGTGGACGGCGGCGGCTTCGCCTGCGGCGGCTGGACGGCCGCGGTGCGGGGTGGCGAGCTGGCCCTGGACGGCGAGGGCGAGGCCATGGACGGGCTGCGGGCGCTGTGCGCGGTGGCGTGGACGGAGGCGGGGGACGGGGTGTGCGAGTTGGATGCGAGCAAGGCGTTGGCGCGGCTCGGGGTGTAGCTCGGGGTTGGGTTGTTGTGGGTCGGGTGTAGTTCGGGGGTGGGGGCGGTCGTGGGTCGGGTCGTGGATG
>RBWT01000340.1 GCA_004010275.1 Streptomyces huasconensis | reverse complement strand
GTGGCCTCGGCGGGCAGCGGTGCATCGGCGGGTGTGTCCGTACGGGAGCCAGGAAGAACCCGGCGCGGCGCGGGCGGGGCATCGGCCGGGGGCCGCGCCTCGGTGACCGCCCTGCCTCGCCGTCTCCGCCGGAGGGCCGAGCGCTGCCGGCAGTCCCGCTCTCGCCGCCCGCGCAGGGCACCGCTCCCGCCATCGCCAGCCCGAGCGTCCTCTCGTCCGCCGCCGCGCGCGGATACTCCGCGACGACCTCGCCCTCGTACATCACGAGGACCCGGTCCGCGAGGCCCCGGATCTCGCTCAGCTCCGCGGAGACCAGCAGGACCGCGTGGCCCGCGTCGCGGTGGGCGATCAGCTGGTCGTGGATCGTCTGCACGGCGCCGATGTCGACGCCCCGCGTCGGCTGCTCGACGACCAACAGCGGGGAGCCATGGGCCAGTTCGCGGCCGATGACGAGTTTCTGGAGGTTGCCGCCTGACAAGGACCTGGCCGCGTGCCCGGTCGACGCCGCCTTGATGCCGAAGCGCTCTACCAGTGCCCGCGCGTGCGCCCTCAGCCGGGCCGGGCGGAGCAGGCCGTGCCCGTGGTGGTGGCCCATGGCGAGGTTCTCCGCGATCGTCGCGTCCGGCGCCGTGCCGACCGCCGAGCGGTCCTCGGGGACGTACGCGAGACCGCCGGCGCGCCGTCCCGCCACCGTCGCGTCCGTGACGTCCCGCCCGGCGAGCGTGACGCGCCCGGCCGTCAGCGGCCGCAAGCCGGTGACGGCCTCGATCAGCTCCGACTGGCCGTTGCCCGCGACGCCCGCGACACCGACGATCTCCCCGGCCCGGACCGTGAGCGACGACGCCCCGCACCCCGTCCGCCGCCAGGTCCGTGACCGCCAGGACCTCGGCGCCCGGCGAGCCCGCCGGATGCGTCCGGTCCAGTTCCACCGCGCGCCCCGTCATGGCCGCCGCGATGCCGTCCGCGCTCGTGTCGGCGGTCCGCAGGCGCGCCGCCACCCGCCCGTCCCGCAGCACGGTCACGGCGTCACTGCCCTCCATGACCTCGCGCAGCTTGTGCGTGACCAGCAGGACGGTGCGGCCTTCGTCCGCGAGGGAGCGCAGCACACCGAAGAGCGCGTCTGCCTCGGCGGGTGTGAGCACGGCCGTGGGCTCGTCGAGGATGAGCGTACGGGCGCCCCGGTACAGGAGTTTGAGGATCTCCACGCGCTGGCGCACGCCGACCGGCAGCTCCCCGACCCGCGCCGCCGGATCGACGGCGAGCCCGTGCTCCTCGGCGAGCGCCGCCACCCGCCGCAGCGCCTCGCCCCGGTCGACGAGCCCGAAGCGGCGCGGCTCGGCGGCGAAGACGACGTTCTCGGCGACCGTGAAGGACGGGAAGAGCTTGAAGCTCTGGTGCACCATCCCGAGCCCGGCCGCGATCGCCTCGCTCGGGCTCGCGAAGGACACCTCGCGCCCGTCCAGCAGGATCTGTCCCGCGTCCGGTCGCGTCAGGCCGTACAGGACGGACATCAGCGTGGACTTGCCGGCGCCGTTCTCGCCCATCAGCGCGTGGATCTCCCCGCGCCGGACGGTCAGGTCGACCCGGTCGTTGGCGAGCGTGCCGGGGAACTCCTTGGTGATGCCCCGCAGTTCGACGGCGGGCGCGCCGCCGGCTTCCTCAGGCGGCGGGGTCATCGACGGTCAGCTTCCCGGCGACGATCGCGTCACGCAGCTTCTCGACGCGCCGCAGCACGTCCTTGTTGGCGGGCTTCGCGATCAGGCACCTGGAGTCGGCGACCCCCGGCTCCAGACCGGTCAGCGACATGCCGCCCTCCTTCAGGCCGTACGACACCGTGGTGCCGCCCTTGCCGTCGAGGATCTGCGCGATGCCCCTCTCCACGGCGACATCCGTCTTCTTCAGTACGTTGTCGACGACGACCCCGGGGCTGCCCAGGCACTGGTTGGCGTCCACGCCGTACGCCTGGAAGCCCTCGCCGTGCCCGCCCTTCGCGCCCTTCGCCGCCTGGAAGACACCCGTGTTGCCGCCCGCCGCGGCCGCCATCACCTGGTCGGCCCCGCCCGAACGGAGCGTCCCCGCCTGGTCCTTGGCGCGCGCCGCGTCGTTGAACGGCGACTGCCCGCCCACGAACAGCGTCCGGGCGCTCACCTTCGGGTTGACCTTCTTCGCGCCCGCAGCGAACGGCTCGCTGTACCGCCGGAACTGCGGGGTGTCGAGCACGTCGACGGCCCCCACCTTCCCACTCTCGGTGAGCAGCCCGGCCTCGGCGCCCGCCAGGTACACCGCCTCGTGCTCGCGGAAGACGGCGCACGTGACGTTCTCGTACGCCTTCTTCGTGCACGCGTCGACCAGCAGGAACTGCTGCTTCGGGTGCGCCTCGGCCTGCTGCGCCACGATGTCCGCGAACTCGAAGCCCACCAGCGCGACGACGTCGGGCGCGGCGTCCACGGCCGAGGCGACGTTCTGCTGCCGCGAGTCGGTGTCACTGCTCTGGAAGACCTTCTGCGAGCCGCCGTGCGCCTTCGCCGCGGCCTTCACGCCGGTGACGGCGAGCTTCAGGAACTCGTTCTGGGCGACCGGGTCGGGCGTGACGAGCGTGAACGCCTTGCCGCTCCCGCCCTCGCCCGAGTCCCCGCCCTTGGCGGCGGCGTTGCAGCCGGTGGCCAGGAGCGCGGCACAGACGACGCCGGTGGTGGCGGCGGCGAGCCGCGGGGACATACGCGTACGCGAGGACATCAGGGACACAGGGAGCGCCTTAGGGGAGGTGCCCGGGAGCGGCCCGGGCGGTGACAGGAGAGTCGTACGTGCGTGAGCGGCGTCGCTCAGCGAGAACAGCGGCGACAACCGCACATTCGGCGGCCGCGGGACACGGCGGGGCAGCGCTGCGCGGCGACTGTCGCGGTCATGGGCTGGCCTCCTCGCACCGTGGATCGGACCGATCTGTCCTGGGTGGCGGTGAGAGTAGCACCGGGTTTCGGACAGCCGCACGAACGTCTCGGAATGTGGTTCGCGCATGTCAGGTACGGTGACGGCACCCCTCCTCCCATGGCCAAAAACGCCCTATTCGTTCGGAGTTGAGCCCATGAACAGCCAGGAACTGCGCGCCGTGACCTGGACGGCCGCCGCGGGGGACGGCGCCCCGGCCGTGTCCCTCATCGACCAGACGTCCCTCCCGCACACGCTGGAGCGGCTCGACGTCACGACGGTCGACGCGCTGATCGACGCGATCGTGCGCCTCGTCGTCCGCGGCGCCCCCGCGATCGGCGCCGCGGGCGGGTACGGAGTGGCGCTCGCCATGGCGCAGGGGGAGCGCGAGGGCTGGGACCGGGCCCGGCTGGACGCCGAGATCGCGCGTGTCCGCGCGGCCCGGCCCACCGCCGTGAACCTCATGGTCTGCGTGGACCGCGTGCGCGGCGCGCGTCGACGAGGGCATCGCCGCGGTCCTCGCGGAGGCGGACGCCGTCGTCCGCGAGGACCTGGAAGCCAACCACGCGATGGGCGCGCACGGCGCGGACTGGCTCCTCAAGCGCGCCGCCCCCGACGGGGACCGCCCGCTGCGCGTCCTCACCCACTGCAACACCGGCGCCCTCGCCACGGCCGGCTGGGGCACCGCCCTCGGCGTCATCCGCGAACTCCACGCCAGGGGCCGCATCGAGGCGGTCTACGCCGACGAGACGCGCCCCCTGCTCCAGGGCGCCCGCCTGACCGCCTGGGAACTCGTCCAGGAGGGCATCCCGCACTACGTCCAGGCCGACGGCGCCGCGGCGGG
Organism: Streptomyces huasconensis; assembly: GCA_004010275.1. GTDB lineage: Bacteria > Actinomycetota > Actinomycetes > Streptomycetales > Streptomycetaceae > Streptomyces > Streptomyces huasconensis. The sequence goes on along the minus strand of RBWT01000340.1, from coordinate 821 downwards.
CACGATCCTGCGGGGCGAGGTCGACGCGGCGATCGTCGGGGCGGACCGCATCGCGGCCAACGGCGACACCGCCAACAAGGTCGGCACCGTCGCCATCGCCCTGGCGTGCGCCCACGCGGGCATCCCGTTCATGGTGGCGGCGCCCACCACGACGGTGGACCTCGGCACGGCCTCGGGCGCCGACATCCCCATCGAACTGCGCGGCGAGGACGAGGTGCTGGAGTGGTCCGGCGTCCGCACCGCCCCGGCGGCCTCGCGTGGCCACAACCCCGCCTTCGACGTGACCCCGGGCTCACTCGTGACGGCGCTGGTCACGGAGCGGGGCGTGCTGGAGGTGGCGGCGGGGGAGCTGCCGGGCACCCGCTTGAAGTAGCGCCCGCACCTTCCCCGCCCGGTCCTCAGCGCCGCGCCAGCTCCAACTCAAGCAGCCACTCCACGACCTCGGCACGGTGCCGCGCCTCGCGGGGGTCCGCGCCCCAGACGTAGACGCCGTGCCCGGCCACGACCACCGCCGGCATCCCCGGCTGGAGGGCGGCCTCCAGTCGGTCGCCCAGCTCGGTCATGTCCTGGCTGTTGGCGATCACCGGCAGGGTCACGGACACCTCGTGCGTCGGATGCCCGAGCCCCTTCAGCATCTCCAGACCCTCGAAGGGGATGCCGGCGGGGGAGCGCTGCCCCATGACCACCGACGCCACCGTGTGCACGTGCACCACGCGCCCGCGCCGGTGAGCCGCACCACGCGCGCGAGCAGGGCCGCTCCGCCGAGGGGCGGCCCGGACCGACCGCGGCGCCCTGACCATCCGTCACCACCACTCGCGCGT
>RBWT01000033.1 GCA_004010275.1 Streptomyces huasconensis | reverse complement strand
CCGTGGGCCACCCCGCCCGAGCCCGCCCCGCCCGAACCCGGCGGCACGGTCGACCCCGGTACGGTCGACCCCGCGGTGCTCGCCGCCCTCCTCGCCCGCCACGGCTGGCAGCGACGCGGCGGGGCCCCGGCCGCTACGCCCGGTGGACGCCACCGGGGCCCGGCGGCAGGGGCACCAGCCTCCTGGTGCCGGAGAGCCGGGCTTTCCCCGACTGCGAGGACCTCATCGGCGAGGCCCTCGTTGCGCTCTCCCGCAGCGCCGCCCCGGCCGCCCGTGACGTGCTCGTCGGGCTCTGCGTGCCCAGCGACGAGATCCGCTGGTGGCGCGATGTGCCGACGGGGCACGCCGGGGCCGCGCCCTGGCCGGTGGAGGAGCAGCTGCGCTCGGCGGCCCGGCGGATGCTGCTCGCCGGGGCACTCGCCGCGCGCGGCCGGGCCGGGTACTACGGCGCGCGGCACCGGGGGCCCGCCACCGCCGCGCTGGAGAACGTCCTGGTGGGACCCGCGCTCGGCGGGCGCCGGCTCACCGCGTTCGTGCCCGTGCGCACCGGGCGGCCGCTCGCGGTCCGGCTGCACCAGGCGCTGTACGCCGCCCGCGAGGCCGTCGACTACCGGCGCGCCACCGGCGGCATGGACGCCTTCGACGGGGCGGTCGAGGCCGGGGTGAGCCATGAGCTGACCGAGGCGATCGTCGCCCTGGTGCGGGGCACGGAAGGGGCGCGGGTCGCCGTGGAGTGGGCCCCGGGAGCACAGGTGCCCGAGGGGTGCGCCGCGCACGCCGAGCCCGTGGAGTTCTCGCCCGGCGACCTGACCGTGCTGCGCGAGGCGGGCGCCCGCTATCTGCGCGAGGCGCCGTCGGTGCCGGTCCGGATCACCGGGACCGTGGTGCGGATGCGGCGCTCCTCGCCGTGCGGGGAGGGCACGGTGCGGCTGCGGGTGATCGGCGGGGCGGAGGTCCCGCACGTCCGGATGACCCTGGACGAGGAGTCGTACCGCGTCGCGGGCTACGCGCACCTGGTCGGGCTGCCGATCCGGGTGCACGGGCGGCTGGAGAGCCGGGGCGGGTTCCGGCGGCTGACGGAGGCGACCGGCGTGGCTCCGGTGCAGGTGGACGAGGGGGACCGGGACCGGCTCATGAAGTCGCTCCAGGAGAACCTCGACTTCTTCGAGGAGGCCTGCGGCAGCGACTGAGCGCACCGGGTGCGGAGGCGGGGCCTCCGGGGGGCCCGGAACAACCGTTTCGCGGCAGGAGCCCCGGGCTCGGTACGATTCCTGTTGCGCGCGCATTGGAAAGCGCCGCAGCCCCCTTCTGCAAGGAGAGACCGGTGTCTGACGTCCGTGTGATCATCCAACGCGATTCCGAGCGGGAAGAGCGCGTGGTGACGACGGGCACTACGGCCGCCGACCTCTTCCCCGGTGAGCGCACCATCGTCGCCGCCCGCGTGGCCGGCGAGCTGAAGGACCTGGCGTATGCCGTGGCCGACGGTGACGAGATCGAGCCCGTCGAGATCTCCTCCGAGGACGGCCTGAACATCCTGCGCCACTCGACCGCGCACGTCATGGCGCAGGCCGTGCAGGAGCTGTTCCCCGAGGCCAAGCTCGGCATCGGCCCGCCCATCCGGGACGGCTTCTACTACGACTTCGACGTCAAGGAGCCCTTCACCCCCGAGGACCTCAAGCGCATCGAGAAGAAGATGCAGGAGATCCAGAAGCGGGGCCAGCGCTTCTCGCGCCGCGTCACCAACGACGACGACGCCCGCGTGGAGCTGGCCGACGAGCCGTACAAGCTGGAGCTCATCGGCCTCAAGGGCAACGCCGCGAACGCCGCCGACGGCGCGGACGCCGAGGTGGGCGCCGGCGAGCTGACCATCTACGACAACCTCGACGCGAAGACCGGCGAGCTGTGCTGGAAGGACCTCTGCCGAGGCCCCCACCTGCCCACCACCCGGAACATCCCCGCGTTCAAGCTCATGCGCTCCGCCGCCGCCTACTGGCGCGGCAGCGAGAAGAACCCCCAGCTCCAGCGCATCTACGGCACCGCGTGGCCGTCGAAGGACGAGCTGAAGGCACACCTGGAGTTCCTCGCCGAGGCCGAGAAGCGCGACCACCGCAAGCTCGGCGCCGAGCTGGACCTCTTCTCCTTCCCGGAGGAGCTGGGCCCGGGCCTCGCGGTCTTCCACCCCAAGGGCGGCGTGATCCGCAAGGTGATGGAGGACTACTCCCGCAAGCGGCACGAGGACTCGGGCTACGAGTTCGTGAACACCCCGCACATCTCGAAGGAGCACCTCTTCGAGACCTCCGGGCACCTGCCGCACTACGCGGAGGGAATGTTCCCGCCGATCGAGTTCGACGGGCAGAACTACCGCCTGAAGGCGATGAACTGTCCGATGCACAACCTCATCTTCAAGTCGAGGGGCCGCTCCTACCGCGAACTGCCGCTGCGGCTCTTCGAGTTCGGCACGGTCTACCGGTACGAGAAGTCGGGCGTCGTGCACGGCCTGACCCGCTCGCGCGGCTTCACGCAGGACGACTCGCACATCTACTGCACCAAGGAGCAGATGGCGGAGGAGCTCGACAAGCTCCTCACCTTCGTCCTGGACCTGCTGCGCGACTACGGCCTGAACGAGTTCGAGCTGGAGCTGTCCACCCGCGACGACTCCGACAAGTTCATCGGCTCGGACGAGGACTGGGCGGAGGCCACCGAGGCGCTGCGCCAGGCGGCCGAGAAGCAGGGCCTTCCGCTGGTCCCGGACCCGGGCGGCGCCGCGTACTACGGCCCGAAGATCTCGGTGCAGGCGAAGGACGCGATCGGCCGGTCCTGGCAGATGTCGACTCTCCAGGTCGACTTCAACCAGCCCAAGCGGTTCGGCCTGGAGTACACCTCGGCGGACGGCTCCAAGCAGCAGCCCGTCATGCTGCACCGCGCGCTGTTCGGTTCGATCGAGCGGTTCTTCGGCGTGCTCCTCGAGCACTACGCGGGCGCGTTCCCGGCGTGGCTGGCTCCGGTGCAGGCGCTCGGCATCCCGGTCGGCGACGCGCACGTGCCCTACCTCCAGGAGTTCGCCGAGGAGGCGAAGAAGCGCGGGCTGCGGGTCGAGGTGGACGCCTCGTCGGACCGCATGCAGAAGAAGATCCGCAACGCGCAGCGGAGCAAGGTGCCGTTCATGGTCATCGTCGGTGACGACGACATGAACGCGGGCGCGGTGTCGTTCCGCTACCGCGACGGGTCGCAGGAGAACGGCATCCCGCGTGACGAGGCGATCGCGAAGCTCGTGGACGTGGTGGAGCGCCGCGTACAGGTGTGACGTGGTCCCCGCGGGCGCGGGGATGGTCCCATGCAGGAGATTCAAAAGCGGGGACAGCGATTGTGGTCCCCGCGCCTGCGGGGTTACAGGGGGCGGTTCCGTTCGGGGCCGCCCCTCGCCGCGTGCTCCCCGGGGAATATGCTGACCACCATGACGAGTGAGCCGGAGCAGCAGATCGGAGTGGGTACGCAGGACGCGTTCCAGCGCCTGTGGACGCCCCACCGGATGGCGTACATCCAGGGCGAGAACAAGCCCACGGGCCCGGGGGCCGACGACGGCTGTCCCTTCTGCTCCATCCCGGCCAAGTCCGACGAGGACGGCCTGGTGATCGCGCGCGGCGAGCAGGTGTACGCGGTGCTGAACCTCTACCCGTACAACGGCGGCCACTTGATGGTGGTGCCCTACCGCCACGTCGCCGACTACACCGACCTGACCGGCCCGGAGACGGCCGAGCTGGGCGAGCTGACCAAGCAGGCGATGACCGCCCTGCGCGCCGCGTCCGGCGCGCACGGCTTCAACATCGGCATGAACCAGGGAGCCGTGGCGGGCGCCGGTATCGCCGCGCACCTGCACCAGCACGTCGTCCCGCGCTGGGGCGGCGACACCAACTTCATGCCGGTCGTGGGGCACACGAAGGTGCTGCCGCAGTTGCTCGCCGACACCCGCGCGATGCTCGCCGACGCTGGCCCGCGACCCGCTAGCACTGCCGGCCACGCCGCGGCCCCGGAGCACCGCCGGGCCGCGGGCCGGCGGCCGTCTTCGCGTCGTACACGTCCGCCTTCCTCGGCATCGGGTCCTGGATCGCCCCGCTGAGGAAGCCGGAGCGGGCGCCGAACTTCTCGGTGTCCACGCCGTTCTCCGCGAGGACCTTGATCGCCGCCGAGTGCACCACGCGCAGCACGGGCGTGGCGGCGCGCAGCGCGTCGTCGGCCATGAAGCGGTGCCGCCACGGCTTGTCGGCCCAGGCGTGCCGCAGGCCGAAGGGCTCGGGCAGGACCAGCTTGCCGCCAAGGTGGTCCAGGAGCGGCGGGTACCAGGTGAAGGGGGCGCGCACGGCGAGGCGTACGACCTCGTCGGCGTCGACCAGGGGCAGGTGCCGGTCGACGGTCTCCCAGAACTTGATGGCCTTGGAGACCGTCTTCGTCTTGGGCTCGGGCTTGGTGGTGAACAGGGAGTGCACCGGGCCCAGCGCGTGCCCGGTGACCTCGATGCGCAGCGTCTCGTGCAGCACGGTCACGGTGATGAGCATCGTGATGACCAGCTGGCCGTCCCAGAGCGTGAACTGGACGCCCAGGTAGTGACGGTCACCGCTGCCGAACTGTTGTTCGTTGCAGATGCGCTGTATCTCGTGGCCGCGGATCTGGAAGGCCTCGACGTCCGTGCCGGTGGGGCGGCTCACCGCCCCGGCGTTCTCTCCGATGGGGGAGACGATCCAGTGGTTTATCGAGGGGGTCGGGAAGCCGCCGGTGTGCAGGGGGCCGCGCTCCAGCATGCGGAGCTGGTCGTGCACCGCCCGTATCACGTCCCAGCTGCGGAAGGGGTGGATCTCCTTGGTGGGATCGGCGGGCACCAGCTCCTCGGCCAGCTGCCAGCTGCCCCAGCGGGTGCCCATCCCCAATATGCCCTTCGGCCCGGCGTAGAACACGGAGTTGCTCTGCTGCTCCGCGGAGAGCCGGGCCAGGCCCTGGCGCAGCCGCTCGGCGGCCGTCTCGCCGGGGCTGCCCGGCACCGCCTCGGGGATCTTGGCGCCGATGCCGCCGCCCGAGAGCAGGGCTCCCCAGCGCTCCCGCATGTCCCTGGCCGTGCGCTCGGCGATCTGCTTGGCCCAGAACCAGCCCACCACCGGCGCGACGATCGCCGCCCGCAGATACCAGGGCCAGAAGCCGTCGAAGGGCAGCTTGAGCAGGGCGAGCACGGCCAGCACGCCCATGGCGACCAGGACCGCGGAGGCGAGCGCGCCCGCCCGCTTGTTCTCGCCCTTGGCGACCTGGCGCCTGATGGTGAAGACGAGCAGCCACACCAGGAGGCCGGGCAGGAACAGCAGGCCGCACAGGACCATCACCGCCGTGAGCCAGCTGTCGCGCTCCTTGCGGATGCGGTTCGCCGCGAGGCAGTGCTCCACCACCGACTGCGGCTCGATCCCGAAGGACTGGATGAGCGGCTTGCGGCCGCCGCCGAGCATCCGCACCTGCACGGTCCGCGCGAACGCCTCGCCGAGGCTCGGCTTGAACAGTGACCAGAGCCCGGGTTTCACCACGGACTTGTGCCACTCGCCGTTGGCCTTCAGGATCTCGTCGACGTCTCCGTCCCGGTACGCCGCCGAGGCCAGGGCGTGGGTCGCCGCGGTCTGTCCCGCGCGCCCGAGAGCGGGACCTGTGCCCCGGGCCTGAAGTCGAATACATCGTCCGCCACTGCCGCCCCCTCGCCGCGAGGCCTTCGCTCCTGCGGCTCTTCCCGACTTCCTTGTCCGGCACACCTGTTGCCGTCCGGCACATCCGTTGATCAGGTCATCAGCGTATCGGGGCGCATCGACATCCGTCAGGGCGCACCGGAGCCGCCGGGGCGCACGGGAGGCCGCCCGCCCCGGACGTGACGGGGGCGGACGGCTCTGCTCGCCGACCGGTCCCGGCCCGGCGCAACTACGGGGCGCCGCCCGCCTGTTGCCGTATCCGCTCCGACAGTTGTGGGGGCATCGGCTCATGGCGGACGTAGGCGCGGCTGAACCGGCCGGTGCCCTGGGAGAGGGAGCGCAGATCCACCGCGTACCGGCCGATCTCGATCTCGGGGACCTCGGCCCGTACGAGGGTGCGTCCGCCCGGTGCCTGCTCGGTGCCGACCACCCGGCCGCGGCGGCCCGACAGATCGCTCATCACCGCGCCGACGTGGTCGTCGCCGACCAGCACCCGCATCTCGGCCACCGGTTCGAGGAGGTGGATCTTCGCGTCGGCCGCCGCCTCGCGCAGCGCGAGCGCGCCCGCCGTCTGGAACGCGGCGTCGGAGGAGTCCACCGAGTGCGCCTTGCCGTCCCGCAGTGTGACGCGTACGTCGATGAGCGCGTACCCGGCGGCGACGCCCTTCGCGGCCTGCGCGCGCACGCCCTTCTCGACGGACGGGATGAACTGCCGCGGGACCGCGCCGCCGACGACCTTGTCGACGAACTCGATGCCGCTGCCGCCGGGCAGCGGCTCCACCTCGATCTCGCAGATCGCGAACTGGCCGTGCCCGCCGGACTGCTTCACGTGGCGGCCGCGCCCCGTCGAGCGCTCCGCGAACGTCTCCCGCAGGGAGACCTTGTGCGGTACGACGTCGACCTGCACGCCGTACCGGCTGCGCAGCCGCTCCAGGGCCACGTCGGCGTGGGCCTCGCCCAGGCACCACAGGACCACCTGGTGGGTGTCCTGGTTCTGCTCCAGGCGCATCGTCGGGTCCTCGGCGACCAGCCGCGAGAGCCCCTGCGAGAGCTTGTCCTCGTCCGCCTTGCTGTGGGCCTGGATGGCGAGCGGCAGCAGCGGGTCGGGCATGTCCCAGGGCTCCATCAGGAGCGGGGCGTCCTTGCCCGAGAGCGTGTCGCCGGTCTCCGCGCGGTGCAGCTTGGCCACGCACGCCAGGTCGCCCGCCACCGCCCGGGTCAGGACGCGCTGCTGTTTGCCGAAGGGGGAGGAGAGCGCGCCGACGCGTTCGTCCGCTTCGTGGGGGGCGCGGTCCTCGTGGCCCCGGTCGGCCAGGCCGTGTCCGGAGACGTGCACCGTCTGGTCGGGGCGCAGGGTGCCCGAGAAGACGCGTACGAGCGAGATCCGGCCGACATACGGGTCGGAGGCGGTCTTGACCACCTCGGCCACCAGAGGCCCTTGCGGATCGCAGGTGAGCGCGGGCCCGGCCTTGCCGTCCGGCGTGGTCACCACCGGTGCCGGGTGTTCCAGCGGCGTCGGGAAGCCGCCCGTGATCAGCTCCAGGAGTTCGACCGTGCCGATGCCCTGCCGGGCGCCCTGCGCGGCGGGCCCGGCGGCCAGCACGGGGTGGAAGACGCCGCGCGCGACGGCGCGCTCCAGATCGTCCACGAGGGTCTTGTAGTCGATCTCCTCGCCGCCGAGATAGCGGTCCATGAGGGACTCGTCCTCGCTCTCGGCGATGATCCCCTCGATCAGCGTGCCGCGCGCCTCCTCGATCACCGGCAACTGGTCCCCGCCCGGCTCGGACTCCTTGCGCTCCCCGGAGGCGTAGTCGAAGACCCGCTGGGAGAGCAGTCCGATGAGCCCGGTCAGCGGCGCGTGCCCGTCGGGGCCCTGCTCGCCGTGGAGCGGCAGGTACAGCGGCAGCACGGCGTCCGGGTCGTCGGCGCCGAACGCCTCGGCGCAGCAGCGCGTGATGTCGGTGAAGTCCGTGCGCGCCGACTCCAGGTGCGTGACCACGATGGCCCGCGGCATGCCGACCGCCGCGCACTCCTCCCACACCATGCGGGTCGCCCCGGTGATGCCCTCGGTGCCCTCCGCCGCCGAGACGACGAAGAGGGCCGCGTCCGCGGCGCGCAGACCGGCCCTCAGCTCACCGACGAAGTCGGCGTACCCGGGGGTGTCCAGCAAATTGATCTTGATGCCGTCCCATTCGAGGGGCACCAGGGAGAGCTGCACCGAGCGCTGCTGCCGGTGCTCGATCTCGTCGTAGTCGGAGACGGCCGTGCCGTCCTCCACCCGGCCCGCCCGGTTCACCGCCCCCGCGGTCAGCGCGAGGGCCTCCACCAGGGTCGTCTTGCCCGATCCGCTGTGGCCGACCAGCACCACGTTCCGTACGGACGCGGGGTGGTCGGCCGTCACTGCCCTGCCGGCGGCTCCGGGGTGTGCGTTCGCCTTGTCGCCCATGCCTTGCCTCCCGGTCACGTGCGCGGTGAGGAGGCTCAGCCCCCTCGGGGATGCTGGCTGCTGCGGACGCGCTCGGGCCCGGTGCGGGGCGGCTCCGACGGCGCCCGTGGTGGTTCCGAGCTTTCCACTCGGCTCCCGGTGCGTCCATACGTCGTACGCGATCGTGAGGGGGCGAGCCGGGCCCTCACGGGCGTGACTACGATGGGTCGGCCGGTGGCCAACGGGGCCACGCGGCGCACCGACCCCTCGGGAAGGCCATGCTGAACAAGTACGCGCGTGCATTCTTCACGCGTGTCCTCACACCGTTCGCCGCGTTTCTCATCCGCCGCGGGGTCAGCCCCGACGCGGTCACCTTCATCGGCACGGCCGGTGTGGTGGCGGGAGCGCTGGTCTTCTTCCCCCGTGGCGAGTTCTTCTGGGGCACGATCGTCATCACCCTGTTCGTCTTCTCGGACCTGGTCGACGGCAACATGGCCCGCCAGCTCGGCCGCTCCAGCCGCTGGGGCGCCTTCCTCGACTCGACGCTCGACCGGGTGGCCGACGGCGCGATCTTCGGTGGCTTCGCCCTCTGGTACGCCGGATCGGGTGAGGACAACATCCTCTGCGCCGTCTCCATCTTCTGCCTGGCGAGCGGCCAGGTGGTCTCGTACACGAAGGCGCGCGGCGAGGCGATCGGCCTGCCCGTCGCCGTCAACGGCCTGGTGGAGCGCGCCGAGCGGCTGGTGATCTCCCTGGTCGCCGCGGGCCTCGCCGGCCTCCACGCGTTCGGCGTCCCCGGCATCGAGATCCTGCTGCCCATCGCCCTGTGGATCGTCGCGGTCGCAGTCTGGTCACCCTCGTGCAGCGGGTCGTGACCGTGCGTCGCGAGTCCGCGGAGGCGGACGCCGCCACGGGCGTGGAGGGTGGCGCCGCGCAGTGAAGGACCGACTCACCGACGCGCTGTACGGCCTCGGCTGGAGCACCGTCAAGAAGCTCCCGGAGCCGGTGGCCGAGCGACTCGGCCGGACCATCGCCGACGCCGCCTGGAAGCGCCGCGGCAAGGGCGTGCTGCGCCTGGAGGCCAACCTCGCGCGCGTGGTGCCCGACGCCACCCCCCAGCGGCTCGCCGAGCTGTCCAGGGCGGGCATGCGGTCGTACCTGCGCTACTGGATGGAGTCCTTCCGGCTGCCGTCCTGGAGCCGGGAGCGCATCAAGAACGGCGTCGACGTCAAGGACCTGCACCACCTCACCGACGGGCTCGCCGCCGGAAAGGGCGCCGTCGTCGCGCTGCCGCACCTCGCCAACTGGGACCTCGCGGGCGCCTGGGTCACCACGCGGCTGGAGACCCCTTTCACGACCGTCGCCGAGCGCCTGAAGCCCGAGACGCTCTACGACCGCTTCGTCGCCTACCGCGAGAGCCTCGGCATGGAGGTCCTGCCGCACACCGGCGCTCCGCCTTCGGCACGCTGGCGCGGCGGCTGCGCGCGGGCGGCCTGGTCTGCCTGGTCGCCGACCGTGACCTGTCGGCCTCCGGGGTCGAGGTGAAGTTCTTCGGGGAGAGCGCCCGGATGCCCGGGGGGCCCGCGATGCTGGCCCAGCAGACCGGCGCGCTGCTCCTGCCGGTGACGCTCTGGTACGACGGGGCCATGATGCGGGGCCGGATTCACCCGCCCGTGGACGTCCCCGAGACAGGTACGCGCGCCGAGAAGACGTCTGTCATGACGCAGGCGCTGGCCGACGCCTTCGCCACCGGCATCGCCGACCACCCGGAGGACTGGCACATGCTCCAGCGACTGTGGCTCGCCGACCTGGAACCCCGCCCCGGCGGGACCGCGGCGGGGGAGCCCTCGTGAAGATCGGCATCGTCTGCCCGTACTCGTGGGACGTGCCGGGCGGCGTCCAGTTCCACATCCGCGACCTGGCGGAGCACCTCATCCGGCTCGGCCACGAGGTGTCCGTCCTGGCCCCGGCCGACGACGAGACCCCGCTCCCGCCGTACGTCGTCTCGGCCGGCCGCGCCGTCCCGGTGCCGTACAACGGCTCGGTGGCGCGGCTCAACTTCGGCTTCCTGTCGGCCGCGCGGGTGCGGCGCTGGCTGCACGACGGCACGTTCGACGTCATCCACATCCACGAGCCGACCTCGCCGTCGCTGGGGCTGCTCACCTGCTGGGCCGCGCAGGGCCCGATCGTCGCGACGTTCCACACGTCCAACCCGCGCTCCCGGGCCATGATCGCCGCGTACCCGATCCTCCAGCCCGCCCTGGAGAAGATCAGCGCCCGCATCGCCGTGAGCGAGTACGCGCGCCGCACCCTCGTCGAACACCTGGGCGGCGACGCGGTCGTCATCCCGAACGGCGTCGACGTCGACTTCTTCGCCAGGGCCGAACCCAGACCCGAATGGCAGGGCGGAACCATCGGCTTCATCGGCCGCATCGACGAGCCCCGCAAGGGCCTGCCGGTCCTGATGAAGGCACTGCCGCAGATCTTCGCCGAGTGCCCTGAGGCGCGGCTCCTGGTCGCCGGGCGCGGTGACGAGGACGAGGCGGTGGCCTCGCTCCCCGCCGAGCTGCGCTCCCGCGTGGAGTTCCTCGGCATGGTCAGCGACGAGGACAAGGCGCGGCTGCTGCGCAGCGTCGACCTGTACGTCGCCCCGAACACCGGTGGCGAGAGCTTCGGCATCATCCTGGTCGAGGCGATGTCCGCGGGCGCGCCCGTGCTCGCCAGCGACCTCGACGCCTTCGCCCAGGTCCTCGACCAGGGCGGAGCGGGCGACCTGTTCGGCAACGAGGACGCGGAGTCCCTCGCCAAGGCGGCGGTGCGCCTCCTGACCGACCCCGAGCGCCGTGAGGGGCTGCGCGAGCGCGGCAGCGCGCACGTGCGGCGCTTCGACTGGTCGACCGTCGGCGCGGACATCCTCGCGGTGTACGAGACGGTGACGGACGGCGCGGCCTCGGTCGCCGAGGACGAACGCTCGGGCCTGCGGGCGCGCTTCGGCCTGGCCAGGGACTGACCTGCTGAACCCTCGGGGTGCCCGGCGGCCCGCCCGGCTCCCTGGGGGGACTAGCGTGTAGGCCCGTGACCTCCACATTGATCTGGATCGCGGTAGCCCTCTTTGCGATCGGCCTCTACCTGAGCTGGACCGCCGGCCGGCTCGACCGGCTGTACGCGCGCATCGACGCGGCCCGCGCCGCCCTCGACGCGCAGCTCCTGCGCCGCGCCTCGGTCGCCCAGGAACTGGCCACCTCCGGAGTCCTCGACCCCGCCGCCTCGATCGTGCTCTACGAGGCGCGCACGCGGCCCGGCAGGCGGAGGAGGAGCAGCGCGAGGTCGCCGAGAGCGAGCTGAGCCAGGCGCTGCGGGCCATCTTCGGCGAGAGCCAGCAGGTCGAGGCGGTGCGCGAGGCTCCCGGCGGCGACGAGGCGGCCACCGAACTGGCCGCGGCCGTGCGCCGGGTGCCCATGGCCCGGCGCTTCCACAACGACTCCGTACGCGCCGCCCGTGCCCTGCGCAGGCACCGCAAGGTCCGCTGGTTCCGCCTCGCGGGCCACGCGCCCTTCCCCTTGGCGTTCGAGATGGACGACGAGCCTCCGGTGGCGCTGGCCGACCGGGCCACGGGGTAATCCCGGCCGAGCGGCGCTGACCAGGGCCATCGCCGGAAAACGAGCCACCGGTCAGCCATTGGCCCTTGCTGTGGCCTGGTGCCCGGGCGTTTCCTCGGAGCTGAGGGAACCGTCTCCGACGGGCCTTCGACGAGTCTTCCGCGAGTCTTCAGCGAGTGAGGTCAACTCCGTGTCCACCACCCCCTCCACCAGCAACCCGACGCCCGAGACCGGCACCGCGCGCGTGAAGCGCGGCATGGCCGAGCAGCTCAAGGGCGGCGTGATCATGGACGTCGTCAACGCCGAGCAGGCGAAGATCGCCGAGGACGCCGGCGCCGTCGCCGTCATGGCGCTGGAGCGGGTGCCCGCCGACATCCGCAAGGACGGCGGCGTGGCCCGGATGTCCGACCCGAACATGATCGAAGAGATCATCGAGGCCGTCTCCATCCCGGTCATGGCCAAGTCCCGCATCGGCCACTTCGTCGAGGCCCAGGTCCTGCAGTCCCTCGGCGTCGACTACATCGACGAGTCCGAGGTCCTCACCCCGGCCGACGAGGTCAACCACAGCGACAAGTTCGCCTTCACGACCCCGTTCGTGTGCGGCGCCACCAACCTGGGCGAGGCGCTGCGCCGCATCGCCGAGGGCGCGGCCATGATCCGCTCCAAGGGCGAGGCCGGCACCGGCAACGTCGTCGAGGCCGTCCGCCACCTGCGCCAGATCAAGAACGAGATCGCCAAGCTGCGCGGCTACGACAACAACGAGCTGTACGCCGCCGCCAAGGAGCTGCGCGCCCCGTACGAGCTGGTCAAGGAGACCGCCGAGCTGGGCAAGCTGCCGGTCGTGCTCTTCTCCGCCGGTGGCGTCGCCACCCCCGCCGACGCCGCCCTGATGCGCCAGCTCGGCGCCGAGGGTGTCTTCGTCGGCTCCGGCATCTTCAAGTCCGGCGACCCGGCCAAGCGCGCCGCCGCCATCGTGAAGGCCACCACCTTCTACGACGACCCGAAGATCATCGCGGACGCCTCCCGCAACCTCGGCGAGGCCATGGTCGGCATCAACTGCGACACCCTGCCCGAGACCGAGCGCTACGCGAACCGAGGCTGGTGATGACCACTCCCGTAGTGGGCGTCCTCGCCCTCCAGGGGGACGTACGGGAGCACCTGATCGCCCTGGCCTCGGCGGACGCCCTGGCCAGGCCGGTGAGGCGCCCCGAAGAACTGGCCGAGGTCGACGGCCTGGTCATCCCCGGCGGCGAGTCCACCACCATCTCGAAGCTGGCCACCCTCTTCGGCGTCATGGAGCCCCTCCGCGCGCGCGTGCGGGGCGGCATGCCCGTCTACGGCACCTGCGCGGGCATGATCATGCTCGCCGACAAGATCCTCGACCCGCGCTCGGGCCAGGAGACGGTCGGCGGCATCGACATGATCGTGCGGCGCAACGCCTTCGGACGGCAGAACGAGTCGTTCGAGGCGGCCGTCGACGTCAAGGGCGTCGAGGGTGCCCCCGTGGAGGGCGTCTTCATCCGCGCGCCCTGGGTGGAGTCGGTCGGAGCGCAGGCGGAGGTGCTCGCCGAGCACGAGGGCCACATCGTCGCCGTGCGCCAGGGCAACGCCCTCGCCACGTCCTTCCACCCCGAGCTGACGGGCGACCACCGGGTCCACGCGCTGTTCGTGGAGATGGCGCGGGGCAACCCGCGCGCGGGTTCCTTGTAGGATCTCCCGGGGTATCTCCCGGGCCCGCAGGACCCGAGAGTTCGTACAGGTTGGGTAACGCGAAGGAGACAGGCAGATGTCCGGCCACTCTAAATGGGCTACGACGAAGCACAAGAAGGCCGTGATCGACGCCAAGCGCGGCAAGCTCTTCGCGAAGATGATCAAGAACATCGAGGTTGCGGCCCGTACGGGCGGCGCCGACCCGGCCGGTAACCCGACCCTGTTCGACGCCATCCAGAAGGCCAAGAAGAGCTCGGTCCCGAACAAGAACATCGACTCCGCGGTCAAGCGCGGCGCCGGCCTCGAAGCCGGTGGCGCCGACTACGAGACGATCATGTACGAGGGTTACGGCCCGAACGGCGTCGCGGTGCTCATCGAGTGCCTCACCGACAACCGCAACCGCGCCGCGTCCGACGTCCGCGTCGCCATGACGCGCAACGGCGGCTCGATGGCCGACCCGGGCTCCGTCGCGTACCTCTTCAACCGCAAGGGCGTCGTGATCGTCCCCAAGGGCGAGGCCGGGCTCACCGAGGACGACGTGCTCGGCGCCGTCCTGGACGCCGGTGCCGAAGAGGTCAACGACCTCGGCGACACCTTCGAGGTGCTCAGCGAGGCCACCGACATGGTCGCGGTCCGCACCGCGCTCCAGGAGGCCGGCATCGACTACGACTCGGCCGACGCCAACTTCGTCCCGACCATGCAGGTCGAGCTGGACGAGGAGGGCGCCCGGAAGATCTTCAAGCTGATCGACGCCCTGGAGGACAGCGACGACGTGCAGAACGTCTTCGCCAACTTCGACGTCCCCGACGAGGTCATGGCGAAGGTCGACGCGTAAGCGCTCCGCCGGGTCTCCGGACCCGACGGCTGCCGGGCCGCCCGCGGTTGCCCGCGCCAGTCCCCCCCATCCCCATGGGGGCTCTCGAACGGGCCGACGGGACACACCCCGTCGGCGTCGCGTTGTCAGAGGGACCCGATAGCCTGCACGGACAGGCAATGGGGAGGGGTTTCACGTGCGCGTACTGGGAGTCGACCCGGGGCTCACCCGGTGCGGTGTCGGCGTCGTCGAAGGCGTCGCCGGACGCCCCTTGACCATGCGTGGCGTCGGAGTCGTACGGACCCCGCCGGACGCCGAGTTGGGCCACCGCCTCGTCGCCATCGAGCAGGGCATCGAGCAGTGGCTCGACGAGCACAGCCCCGAAGTCCTCGCCGTGGAGCGGGTGTTCAGCCAGCACAACGTGCGTACGGTCATGGGCACCGCCCAGGCCAGCGCCGTCGCCATGCTCTGCGCGTCCCGCCGCGGCATCCCCGTCGTCCTGCACACCCCCAGTGAGGTCAAGGCCGCCGTCACCGGCAGCGGCCGCGCCGACAAGGCGCAGGTGGGAGCCATGGTGACAAGGTTGCTGCGGCTCGACGCACCGCCGAAGCCCGCCGACGCCGCGGACGCCCTGGCCCTCGCCATCTGCCATATCTGGCGCGCCCCAGCCCAGAACCGCCTCCAGCAGGCCGTCGCCCAGAACCGCCTCCAGCAGGCCGCGGCCCTGCACGCCGCGAAGCCGTCCCCCGCAGCAGCCCAGAAAGGCCGTACCGCATGATCGCCTTCGTCAGCGGCCCCGTCGCCGCCCTCGCCCCCGATACCGCGGTGGTCGAGGTCGGCGGCATCGGCATGGCCGTGCAGTGCACGCCGAACACCCTCTCCACGCTCCGCGTCGGCCAGCAGGCCAAGCTCGCCACCTCCCTGGTCGTGCGCGAGGACTCCCTGACCCTGTACGGCTTCGCGGACGACGACGAGCGGCAGACCTTCGAGCTGCTCCAGACCGCGAGCGGCGTCGGCCCGCGCCTGGCCCAGGCCATGCTCGCCGTGCACAGCCCCGACGCCCTGCGGCGCGCGGTCTCCACCGGCGACGAGAAGGCGCTGACCGCCGTGCCCGGCATCGGCAAGAAGGGCGCCCAGAAGCTGCTCCTGGAGTACAAGGACCGCCTCGGCGAACCGCTCGGCACCGGCGGCCCCGCCGTCGGCAAGGCCGTCACCTCCGGCTGGCGCGACCAGCTGCACGCCGCGCTCATCGGCCTCGGGTACGCCACGCGCGAGGCCGACGAGGCCGTCGCCGCCGTCACCCCGCAGGCCGAGGCCGCCGAGGGCACCCCGCAGGTCGGCCAGCTCCTCAAGGCCGCGCTCCAGACCCTGAACCGCACCCGCTGAGCGCACCCGCGCCGGCCCCCCCGACCCCCCGAACCGCATCGCGAGGCACACGCATGAACTGGGACGACACCACCGACGACGCTGCCGCCGCGGCCGAACGGCTGGTCGGGCCCGCCGCGGAGCGGCTGGTGGACTCCGGCGCCGACGGCGAGGACCAGGCCGTCGAGGCCGCCCTGCGCCCCAAGGACCTGGGCGAGTTCATCGGCCAGGAGAAGGTCCGCGAGCAGCTCGACCTCGTCCTGCGGGCCGCCCGCGCGCGCGGCGCCACCGCCGATCACGTCCTGCTCTCCGGCGCCCCCGGCCTCGGCAAGACCACCCTCTCCATGATCATCGCGGCCGAGATGGGCGCCCCGATCCGCATCACCAGCGGCCCCGCCATCCAGCACGCCGGCGACCTCGCCGCGATCCTCTCCTCCCTCCAGGAGGGCGAGGTCCTCTTCCTCGACGAGATCCACCGCATGTCGCGGCCCGCCGAGGAGATGCTCTACATGGCGATGGAGGACTTCCGCGTCGACGTCATCGTGGGCAAGGGCCCAGGCGCCACCGCCATCCCGCTCGAACTGCCGCCCTTCACCCTGGTCGGCGCCACCACACGCGCGGGCCTGCTGCCCCCGCCACTGCGCGACCGCTTCGGCTTCACCGCGCACATGGAGTTCTACGAACCCGCGGAGCTGGAGCGCGTCGTCCACCGCTCCGCCCAGCTGCTCGACGTGGAGATCGACCCGGCCGGCGCCGCCGAGATCGCGGGCCGCTCGCGCGGCACACCCCGCATCGCCAACCGCCTGCTGCGCCGCGTGCGGGACTATGCCCAGGTCAAGGCCGACGGCAGGGTCGACCGCGAGATCGCGGCCGCGGCCCTCAAGGTCTACGAGGTCGACGGACGCGGCCTCGACCGCCTCGACCGCGCCGTCTGGAGGCCCTGCTCAAGCTGTTCGGCGGCGGCCCCGTCGGTCTGTCGACCCTCGCGGTCGCCGTGGGGGAGGAGCGCGAGACCGTCGAGGAGGTCGCCGAGCCCTTCCTCGTACGGGAGGGGCTGCTCGCCCGCACCCCGCGCGGACGCGTCGCGACCCCCGCGGCCTGGGCGCACCTGGACCTCACCCCTCCGCAGCAAGCGGGCGGTAGGACAGGCGGAAAGGGACAACAGGATCTGTTCGGGGCGTGACGGCGACGCAACCGCTCCCACGGACGACAGAACGGCGCGGATAGTCGTCCGGTCAGGAACTGCGGTGCCATGCTGAGCGTTGTTCCTTAGGCGCGGACTCGCTTAGACTCCGCCGACGCCGCCTTTGCGGGCGGCGTGCCCACCCCCATCCATCAGGCCGCTTACCCGCGCGGTCGTGCGAAGGAAACTCCGTCCCGTGAATATCGTGACCCTCCTCCCGTTCATCGTGCTCATCGGGGCCATGTTCCTGATGACCCGGTCTGCGAAGAAGAAGCAGCAGGCCGCCGCGCAGATGCGTAACGAGATGCAGCCCGGCACCGGCATCCGCACGATCGGTGGCATGTACGCCACCGTCAAGGAGGTCCACGACGACGCCGTCCTCCTTGAGGTGGCCCCCGGTGTCCACGCGGTTTACGCGAAGAACGCGATCGGCGCCGTCCTGGCCGACGACGAGTACAACCGCATCGTGCACGGCACCGAGGACGACCTGAACGAGGACACCCCCGTCGTTCCGGACGACGCCTCCTCCCTGACCGAGACCGACGAGCCCGCCGACGCTTCCGACGACTCGCGCATCGACCTCGGCAAGAAGGACGCGGCCGCCGAGGCCGACGACGCGCAGCCGAAGAAGACCGACGGCGAGTCCGACGCGAAGTAGCCACGACCGGGGTCCGTGGGGCGCGCCGCTCGCGCGCCACGGGGCCCCGGACCACGTGCATTTCGCGCCGAATCTCGACACCACTTCATGGCCGTCCACGGCACGCAGTCGGTTCCGGGCGGTTGGACAGGGAGAAACGAGAAGGTGGCAGCACCGAAGAAGGGCCGAAGGCAGAGCGCACCGGGCAAGCCGGGTCGCGCGCTGGTCTTCATCCTGATCGCCCTCGTGGCGCTGACCGGGGGAATGTTCCTTTCCGGGCACACCACACCGCGGCTGGGCATCGACCTCGCGGGTGGTACGAGCATCACGCTCGAGGCGAGGAACGAGCCGGGCCAGAAGAACGCGATCAACCCGACCAACATGAACACCGCCGTTGACATCATCAACAACCGTGTCAACGGCCTGGGTGTCTCCGAGGCCGAGGTTCAGACCCAGGGCGATCGCAACATCATCGTCAACATCCCCAAGGGGACGAACGAGAAGCAGGCGCGCGAGCAGGTCGGCACGACCGCTCAGCTCTACTTCCGTCCGGTGATCACGCAGGCCCCCAGCGGCCCGGCTCCCGAGCCGTCCCCCAGCTCCTCGTCCGGCACGGACAAGGAGAAGGACAAGGCCACCGACAAGGCGACGGACAAGGCCACCGACGAGACCGGCGACAAGGATGAGGCGAACTCCCCGTCCTCCTCCGCGTCGCCCCAGGGCCGCGCCGTCAGCGAGGCCCTGAAGGCCGACCCGACCCCGAACCCGTCGGACAAGGCCAAGGACGGCAAGAAGAAGGACGAGAAGCCCTCGCCCACGCCGTCCACGGACCCGGCCACGGCCAAGCTTCAGGAGCAGTTCACCAAGCTCGACTGCACGGACAAGAAGGCCCGCGCGGCGGCCGGCAAGGGCGTCAAGCCCTCCGAGCCCACCATCGCGTGCGGCAAGAGCCCCGACGGCAAGACGTGGGACAAGTTCATCCTTGCCCCGGCCGAGGTCGACGGCAAGGACGTCGACGAGGCGCAGGCGACCATCAGGCAGGACACCGGTGCCTGGGTCGTCAACATGGACTTCACCAAGAGCGGTTCGAAGAAGTTCGCCAAGACCACGAGCAAGCTCTCGACGCAGCAGCCCCCGCAGAACCAGTTCGCGATCGTCATGGACGGCGAGGTCGTCTCGGCCCCCAGCGTCAGTACGACCCTGAGCGCCAACGCCGAGATCTCCGGCAGCTTCAACCAGGACTCCGCCAAGGACCTGGCGAACATCCTGTCGTACGGCGCGCTGCCGCTCACCTTCCACGAGCAGAGCGTCACCACGGTCAGCCCCGCCCTCGGCGGTGAGCAGCTCAAGGCCGGTCTGATCGCCGGCGCCATCGGCCTCGCGCTCGTCGTGATCTACCTCGTGGTGTATTACCGCGGCCTGTCGCTCATCGCCATCGCGAGCCTCCTGGTCTCCGCGGCGCTGACGTACACGATCATGACGCTGCTCGGCCCGACCATTAAGTTCGCGCTGAACCTGCCCGCTGTGTGTGGTGCCATCGTCGCGATCGGTATTACGGCGGACTCGTTCATCGTCTTCTTCGAACGCGTCCGTGACGAGGTCCGTGAGGGACGTACGCTGCGCCCCGCCGTCGAGCGGGCCTGGCCGCGCGCCCGGCGCACCATCCTGGTCTCCGACTTCGTGTCGTTCCTCGCCGCCGCCGTGCTCTTCATCGTCACGGTCGGCAAGGTGCAGGGCTTCGCGTTCACGCTCGGCCTGACCACGCTGCTCGACGTCGTCGTGGTGTTCTTCTTCACCAAGCCGCTGATGACGCTCATGGCACGCAGGAAGTTCTTCGCGGACGGCCACAAGTTGTCGGGCTTCGACCCGAAGCGGCTCGGCATCAAGCCCCCGATCCGCCGGTCGCGCCGCACCGCCGGCTCCTCCGTTGGCCCTGTCGACCCGAAGGAGGCGTGAGATGTCGAAGCTCGGCGATCTCGGCGCCAGGCTCTACCACGGCGAGGTCGGCTACGACTTCGTCGGCAAGCGCAAGATCTGGTACGCCGTCTCGATACTGATCACCATCACGGCCATCGTGGGCCTCGCGGTCCGCGGCCTGAACATGGGCATCGAGTTCGAGGGCGGCGCCGTCTTCAACACCCCGAAGACGAGTGTCTCCGTGGCGAAGGCCGAAGAGGCCGCGGAGAAGGCCTCGGGCCACGACGCGATCGTCCAGAAGCTGGGCGACGACGCGATGCGCATCCAGATCGCGGGTGTGGACATCGACAAGTCCGACCAGATCAAGGCGGCGCTGGCCAAGGACCTCGACGTCAAGGCCGCGGACATCAACGCCGACCTGGTCGGCCCCAGTTGGGGTGAGCAGGTCGCCAACAAGGCCTGGCAGGGCCTGGCGATCTTCATGGTCCTGGTGGTGATCTACCTGGCCATCGCCTTCGAGTGGCGCATGGCCCTGGCGGCGCTGATCGCGCTCATCCACGACATCACCATCACCGTGGGTGTGTACGCCCTCGTCGGCTTCGAGGTCACACCGGGCACGGTGATCGGTCTGCTGACCATCCTCGGTTACTCGCTCTACGACACGGTCGTCGTCTTCGACAGCTTGAAGGAGCAGTCGAAGGACCTCACCAAGCAGACCCGCTTCACCTACAGCGAAGTCGCCAACCGCAGCATCAACGGCACGCTGGTGCGTTCCATCAACACCACGGTCGTCGCGCTGCTCCCGGTGGCGGGCCTGCTGTTCATCGGCGGCGGTGTCCTCGGCGCCGGCATGCTGAACGACATCTCGCTCTCGCTGTTCGTCGGCCTCGCGGCCGGTGCGTACTCCTCGATCTTCATCGCCACGCCGCTCGTCGCCGACTTCAAGGAGCGCGAGCCGCAGCTGAAGGCCCTCAAGAAGCGGGTCCTCGCCAAGCGCGCCTCGGCCGCGGCCAAGGGGGACTCGGCGGAGGACGGCACCTTCACGGGTGACGAGGAGCCGCGGGACAGCGTCTCCGACGACGACGCCGCGCCGGCCGTCGTCGGCCCGCGGTCCCAGCCCGCCTCGCGCAGCCGCGGCAAGGGCCGCCCGTCGGGGAAGCGCCGATGACCGAGCTGACGGACGTCACGGAGCTGCTGCTCAGCCGCATCCGTGACGTCCCGGACTACCCGGTGCCGGGCGTGACGTTCAAGGACATCACCCCGCTTCTGGCGGACCCGGTGGCGTTCGCGGCGCTCACCGACGCGCTGGCCGACTTCAGCGTGCAGCACGGCGCCACGAAGATCGTGGGCCTGGAGGCCCGCGGCTTCATCCTCGGCGCCCCGGTCGCACTCCGCGCCGGGCTCGGCTTCATCCCCGTACGCAAGGCGGGCAAGCTCCCCGGAGCGACGCTGCGGCAGAGCTACGACCTGGAGTACGGCAGCGCCGAGATCGAGGTGCACGCCGAGGATCTGGCGGCGGACGACCGCGTCATGGTCATCGACGACGTCCTCGCCACCGGCGGCACCGCCGAGGCCTCGCTGGAGCTCATCCGGCGCTCCGGCGCCCAGGTGGCCGGCGTCGCGGTCCTGATGGAGCTGGGCTTCCTGGAGGGCAGGCGCAAGCTGGTCCAGGCTCTGGACGGGGCGCCCCTGGAGGCGCTGATCACCGTCTGAGCCGACACGCGCGACAGCACGACGGACGCCCCGGCACCGGCCGGGGCGTCGTCGTCGTTTCCGGCGAGCCCGCGGACCCCAGGCGGAAATCGCTCAGGGGGACTCCGGCGGGGAATCGATGCCCCGCCCCGCACGTTTCTCCTGTACAGCGGTGTCTCACCGGCCGCAGGCGAGCGGAAGCCCCAGGATCGATACCATGGGTACTTCGGGGCCTGTCCGGGGGACCCCGATCGCGCACAGGGAGCGCTCTTGCCAGACGAGTCCCAGCCACTCACCGCCGCCAAGGCCGCCCAGAAGGCCCAGCAGGCCTCGGCGGGCTCCGCCGCGCCCGCGAAGAAGGCAGAAGGCGCGCAGGGCGGCTCGTCCGCGCAGCGCGCCAAGGGAGAGGTCTCCCGGGGCGACAAGCCGGCCGAGCAGCCCCGCCCGAAGCCGCCCGCGGACCACCACCCGACGGCTCCCGCGATCCGTCCCGCCACGGGTGCGCCCGCGCGCTCCGGCTCCTCCAACCGCGTACGCGCCCGCCTCGCCCGCCTCGGCGTCCAGCGTTCGAACCCGTACAACCCGGTCCTGGAGCCCCTGCTGCGGATAGTGCGCAGCAACGACCCCAAGATCGAGACGGCCACGCTCCGCCAGATCGAGCGGGCCTACCAGGTCGCCGAGCGTGCACCGCGGCCAGAAGCGCAAGAGCGGCGACCCCTACATCACGCACCCGCTCGCCGTGACGACCATCCTCGCCGAGCTGGGCATGGACCCGGCCACCCTGATGGCCGGCCTCCTGCACGACACCGTCGAGGACACCGAGTACGGCCTGGACACCCTGCGCCGCGACTTCGGCGACCAGGTGGCCCTCCTCGTCGACGGCGTGACCAAGCTCGACAAGGTCAAGTTCGGCGAGGCCGCGCAGGCCGAGACCGTGCGCAAGATGGTCGTCGCCATGGCCAAGGACCCGCGCGTCCTGGTCATCAAGCTCGCCGACCGCCTGCACAACATGCGCACCATGCGGTACCTCAAGCGCGAGAAGCAGGAGAAGAAGGCGCGCGAGACCCTGGAGATCTACGCGCCGCTCGCCCACCGACTGGGCATGAACACCATCAAGTGGGAGCTGGAGGACCTCGCCTTCGCGATCCTCTACCCCAAGATGTACGACGAGATCGTCCGCCTGGTCGCCGAGCGCGCCCCCAAGCGCGACGAGTACCTCGCCATAGTGACCGACGAGGTCCAGGCCGACCTGCGCGCCGCCCGCATCAAGGCCACCGTCACCGGCCGCCCGAAGCACTACTACAGCGTCTACCAGAAGATGATCGTCCGCGGCCGTGACTTCGCGGAGATCTACGACCTGGTGGGCATCCGTGTACTTGTCGACACCGTCCGCGACTGCTACGCGGCGCTCGGCACCGTCCACGCGCGATGGAACCCGGTCCCCGGCCGGTTCAAGGACTACATCGCGATGCCGAAGTTCAACATGTACCAGTCGCTGCACACGACGGTCATCGGCCCCAACGGCAAGCCCGTCGAGCTGCAGATCCGTACATTCGACATGCACCGCCGCGCCGAGTACGGCATCGCCGCCCACTGGAAGTACAAGCAGGAGGCCGTCGCCGGCGCCTCGAAGGTCCGTACCGACGTGCCGCGGAAGGCCGGCGGCAAGGACGACCACCTCAACGACATGGCGTGGCTGCGCCAGCTCCTCGACTGGCAGAAGGAGACCGAGGACCCCAGCGAGTTCCTGGAGTCGCTGCGCTTCGACCTGTCGCGCAACGAAGTCTTCGTGTTCACGCCGAAGGGCGACGTCATAGCGCTTCCGGCGGGCGCCACGCCGGTCGACTTCTCCTACGCGGTGCACACCGAGGTCGGCCACCGCACCATAGGGGCGCGGGTCAACGGCCGTCTCGTGCCGCTCGAATCGACGCTGGACAACGGCGACCTGGTGGAGGTCTTCACCTCCAAGGCCGCGGGCGCCGGGCCCTCCCGCGACTGGCTCGGCTTCGTCAAGTCGCCGCGGGCGCGCAACAAGATCCGCGCGTGGTTCTCCAAGGAGCGCCGCGACGAGGCCATCGAGCAGGGCAAGGACGCCATCGCGCGCGCCATGCGCAAGCAGAACCTGCCCATCCAGCGCATCCTCACCGGCGACTCCCTGGTCACCCTCGCCCACGAGATGCGCTACCCCGACATCTCCTCGCTGTACGCGGCGATCGGCGAGGGGCACGTCACCGCGCAGTCCGTCGTGCAGAAGCTCGTCCAGGCCCTCGGCGGCGAGGAGGCCGCCAACGAGGACATCGCCGAGAGCGCCCCGCCCTCGCGCGGCCGCAGCAAGCGCCGCTCCAACGCCGACCCGGGCGTCGTCGTCAAGGGCGTCGAGGACGTGTGGGTCAAGCTGGCCCGCTGCTGCACGCCCGTCCCCGGTGACCCCATCATCGGCTTCGTGACGCGCGGCAGCGGGGTGTCGGTCCACCGCAGCGACTGCGTGAACGTCGACTCCCTCTCGCGGGAGCCGGAGCGGATTCTGGAGGTCGAGTGGGCGCCGACGCAGTCCTCGGTCTTCCTCGTCGCCATCCAGGTCGAAGCGCTTGACCGCTCCCGCCTCCTGTCCGACGTCACGCGCATCCTCTCGGACCAGCACGTGAACATCCTCTCGGCGGCCGTGCAGACCTCGCGCGACCGCGTCGCCACCTCCCGCTTCACCTTCGAGATGGGCGACCCCAAGCACCTGGGGCACGTGCTCAAGGCGGTCAGGGGAGTCGAGGGCGTGTACGACGTGTACCGGGTGACGTCGGCGCGCAGGCCCTGAGCGGGCGCGGCGGGCGGGGGGAAGGCGATGGATTACGGGGAGGGCGCGACCGTCGCCGGGCGGTACCGGTTGCTCGGGCTGTTGGGGCGCGGCGGCATGGGTGTGGTGCACGAGGCCGAGGACACCCGGCTCGGGCGGCGCGTGGCGGTAAAAGTGCTGACGGCGTCGAAGGCCTCGCCGAGGACAGCGAGGCCCGCGACCGGTTCCTGCGCGAGGCACGGGCCCTCGCCCGCATCGAACACCCGGCCGTGGTCACGCTGTACGACGCCGGGCTGGTCGAGGGCACGCCCTACCTCGTGATGCAGGTGCTCGACGGACTGAGCCTCGCGGAACTGGTCCAGCGGACCGGACCGCTGCCGGCGCCCGTCGTCGCACAGGTCGCCCTGGACGTGGTGCGCGGGCTCGCCGCGGCGCACGAGTCGGGGGTCCTCCACCGGGACGTCAAGCCCTCCAACATCGGCATCAACCGCGGCGGCCACGTGGTCCTGCACGACTTCGGGCTCGCCCGGCTCGCGGGGGAGCGGGCGATCACCAGGACGGGGGAGCTCGTCGGCACCCCGCAGTTCATGGCCCCGGAGGCCATCCGGGGCGCGGCCCCGTCGCCGGCCGCCGACCTGTACGGCCTCGGCGCCTGCATGTACCTCATGCTCACCGGAGAGCTGCCGCTCGGTGATGCCACGGTGGACTACGGCGCCATCGTGGACCGCGCCCTCGGTGACGGCGTCCCCCGGCTCGCCGGACGCCTCCAAGGACCTCCCCGCGAGCTCCTCGACCTCGTCGACCGGCTCTGCGCCCAGGACCCCGCCGACCGGCCGGGGCCCACCGGCACCACCGAAGAAATGCTCGAACGGCACGCGGACGGCGGCCGGGACACGCTGGCCGCCCTCCTGGCCGGTCAGGTGAGGGACGAGGCGGTGCGCTCCCTGCACGAGGCGGCGGGCTCCCTGCACGAGGCGGCGGCCCTCGCCGAGGAACCGGAGTACGACTGGGAAGAGGCTGTCCCGCACCCGAGGGCCGAGCTCGCCGATCCGCTGCACCCGCCGACGCTCAGCGACGCCACCCGCCGCATCGTGCTCAGCAGCATGACCCCGCGGAACGCCCTGTCCCGCCAGCGTGAGGCGGTCAACCTCGTGCTCCGGGGCGAACTGCAGGAGGCCGCGCGGATGCTGGCCGCGGTCGTCCCCGTCTGCCTGTCGTCGCTCGGGCCCGCCCACCCGACCACGCTCATCAGCCAGTACTGGCAGGCCGTGTGCCTGGCCCGGCTGGGCGCGGGCGACAAGGCCGTCGAACTGCTCGCCCGGGTGAACCGTCAAGTGGACCAGCGAAGAGGGAGCGAGCGGTGACCGATCTGGTGGTGGAGGTACGCGAAGCCGACGCCGAGGACGCACTGCGGTCCCTGGCGGGCTGGCTGCGAGCGGACGAGTCCCTCGACGGGCAGCTGCGCGGCAGGGTCGCCCCGGCCGCGCCCGCCCCGGCGGACCACATGGGCACCGGTTTCGACGTGCTCGAACTCGTCCTCGGCAGCTCCCTGTCCACCGCCGCCCTGGTCGTCTCCCTGCTCCAATGGCAGCTCTCGCGCCGCAGGGCCCCGGCCCTCGTCCTGTGCGCCGCGGCGACGTACGCGTGGAGCTGACGCCGGAAGCGGCCCGCGACGAGGAGACCCTGCGGCGCGTCATGGCGGCCCTGGAGCGCGGCGAAGGGGGCGCGGCCGATGGCGACGGCGCTTCCTGACCCGGCCCGCTCCCGCGCCGTCCTGATCGGCACCGCGTCCTACCGCCACCTGCCGCAGCTGCCGGCCGTCGAGGCCAATGTGGTGGACCTGGCGGCCGAGCTGTGCGACGCGACCGTCTGGGGACTTCCCGTCCAGCACTGCACCGTGGTCACCGACCCGCAGAGCGTGCCCGCCATGCTCGACCCCGTGCACCAGGCCGCCGACGAGGCCACGGACACCCTCGTCGTGTACTACGCCGGACACGGCATGCGCGACTCCGAGTCCGCCGACCTGTACCTCGCCCTCGGCGACTCCCGCGACACCATGGGCTACACCGCGGTCGCCTACCAGCATCTGCGCACCGCGCTGCGCGGCTCCCGCGCCCGGCGCAAGATCGTCGTACTCGACTGCTGCTTCAGCGGACGCGCCGCGCGCACCCTGTCCGGCAGTGACGTGCTCGCCGCGCAGGCAGCCGTTGACGGGGCGTACGTCCTCACCGCCTCGCCCCGCGACCGCGTGGCCCTCGCACCCGACGGGGAGCGCTACACGGCGTTCACCGGCGAGCTCCTGACCGTGCTGCGCGGCGGTGTCCCCGACGGCCCCGAGCTGATCGACCTCGAAACGCTCTACCGCGTCCTGGAGGAGCGGCTGCGCGCCAAGAACCGCCCGCTGCCCCAGCGCTCCCAGGAGAACGGCGTCGGCCGGCTGCCCTTCGCCCGCAACAAGGCCCGCGCCGCCCGCAGCGCTCCCGCGGGCCCGGTCCTCGCGACCGACATCCGCGCGGCCATGGTCGCCACCGGACTGAACGTCGCCCGGCTGCTGCGCGCCGAGGGGAACACCCGCGACGCCCTGCCGGTGCTGCGCCTCGCGCTCCAGGAGCAGGTCAGCGACGGACGGGGCGAACTGCTCGCCGTACAACTGGAGTTGTCGGAACTGCTGGCCGAGACGGGGCAGATCCGCGAGGCCATCGAGGTCCTCGAACTCGCCTTCCAGCAGGTGCACAAGGTGTACGGGCCCGAGGCCGTCCTCGTCTGCCGCAGGCTCGCCGATCTGCTCCAGGAGTCCGGCAACCACATCCAGGCCTGCGAGGTCCTCAAACACGCGCTGGACCTCACCGAGTACGGGGGAGTGGGCACCGCGCCGTAGGCACCGGGAACGCCGCAGGGCCCGGCCGGTGCGCTCGCCACCGGCCGGGCCCTCCTCGTGTCGCGGGATCAGCCGCCGAACTCGTGCAGACCCTTCAGCGCCTGGTCGAGCAGCGCCTGGCGGCCGTCCAGCTCCTTCTGGAGCTTGTCGGCCTTGGCGTTGTTGCCCGCGGCGCGTGCCTTCTCGATCTGCTCCGTCAGCTTGTCCACGGCCGCCTGGAGCTGGCCGGTGAGCCCCTCGGCACGCGCGCGTGCCTCCGGGTTCGTGCGGCGCCACTCGGCTTCCTCGGACTCCTGGAGCGCCCGCTCCACGGCCTGCATACGCCCCTCCACCTTGGGGCGAGCGTCGCGCGGAACGTGGCCGATGGCCTCCCAGCGTTCGTTGATCGAGCGGAACGCGGCACGGGCCGCCTTCAGGTCCTTCACCGGGACGAGCTTCTCGGCCTCCTCGGCCAGCTCCTCCTTGAGCTTCAGGTTCTCCGACTGCTCGGCGTCACGCTCCGCGAAGACCTCGCTGCGCGCCGCGAAGAACACGTCTTGGGCGCCGCGGAAGCGGTTCCACAGGTCGTCCTCGTGCTCGCGCTGGGCGCGGCCCGCGGCCTTCCAGTCGGCCATCAGCTCGCGGTAGCGCGCGGCCGTCGGCCCCCAGTCCGTCGAACTCGACAGCGCCTCGGCCTCGGCGACCAGCTTCTCCTTGGCCTTGCGGGCCTCCTCGCCCGCTGCGCGTCCAGCGACGCGAAGTGCGCCTTGCGGCGCTTGGAGAACGCCGAGCGGGCGTGCGAGAAGCGGTGCCACAGCTCGTCGTCCGACTTGCGGTCGAGCCGCGGCAGACCCTTCCAGGTGTCCACCAGGGCCCGCAGCCGCTCACCGGCCGACCGCCACTGCTCGCTCTGGGCCAGCTCCTCGGCCTCGACGACCAGGGCCTCCTTGGCGTGCCGCGCCTCGTCGGACTGCTTGGCCTTCTGGGCCTTGCGCTCCTCACGGCGCGCCTCGACGGTCTCCACCAGCTTGTCGAGCCGCTTGCTCAGGGCGTCCAGATCGCCGACCGCGTGCGCCTCGTCGACCTGCTGGCGCAGATGGTCGATGGCGGTCATCGCGTCCTTGGCCGACAGGTCGGTCGTCTTCACCCGGCGCTCGAGAAGTCCGATCTCGACGACCAGACCGTCGTACTTGCGCTCGAAGTAGGCGAGGGCCTCATCAGGAGATCCTGCCTGCCACGAACCGACCACTCGCTCGCCGCCGTCGGCCGTACGCACGTACACGGTCCCCGTCTCGTCGACGCGGCCCCACGGGTCGCTGCTCACAGCGCCTCCTCCACATGATGCCTGCGCAGGGCCGTCGGGCCCCCGGCATCGTCCACAGTTTCGTCACCGCCAACATAGGCGACCGGCGGGGCGGCTGTCCGCATCCCGCACGACCGAAGTTTGCCTGGCGGGGCTCAGGATTTGGTGACGGTCGCCTTGTCGATGACGACGGTCGCGTTCGGGGCGCCGTCGCCCCGCCCGGAGCTCTCCCCGGCGGCGGCGATCTTCTTCAGCACCTTCATCCCGGAATCGGAAATGGTCCCGAACGGTGTGTAGTCGGGCGGGAGCTGACTGTCCTGGTAGACGAGGAAGAACTGGCTGCCGCCGGTGTCGCGGCCCTTCTTCTTCTGGGCGTTGTACTGGTTCGCCATGGCGACCGTGCCGGCCGGATACACGTTCCCCTTCAGGCGCTTGTCCTTGAGGTTCTCGTCCGGGATCGAGTAACCAGGGCCGCCCCTGCCGGTCCCCTCCGGGTCGCCGCACTGCAGGACATAGATGCCACCGGTGGTGAGGCGGTGGCACTTGGTGTGGTCGAGATAGCCCTTGTTCACCAGGAAGTCGAAGGAGTTGACCGTGTGCGGGGCCTTCGCCGCGTCGAGGTCGAGGCCGATGTCACCGCACGTCGTCTTCAGGTTCATCGTGTAGTCGGCGGACCTGTCGACCTTGAGCGCCGGCTCCTTCTTGAAGCTCAGCGGCTTCACCTTGCCGGGAGCCGGCTTCGCGCACGGGTCCTCGGGGGTGCTGGAGGGCCGCGCGGCCGCGTCGTCCTCCGTCGAACCGCCGCCGTCGAAGGCACCCGCCGCGTACGACACCGCGCCGCCCGCCACCACCACCGCGAGCGTCCCCGCGATCACGCCGTTGCGCAGCCGCGTCCTGCGCCGCGCGGCCTCCCGCCGCCGCTGCTGACGCTCGAACTTCTCCCGGGCGAGCTGCCGCCGCCGCTGATCGTTGCTGACCACCGGGTTCTCTCCCCATCTCCCGTTCGTCCGTTGTCCCGGACGTTTCTCAAGACCGCCTGAATGTGCCCCGTACCGTATATGGGTTACCTGTGGAATCGGCAGCGCCGGTAGGCTCTGATCTGCCGCATTCTCCCGTTCCGGGGGCTGCGGCCCCTCCCGCCGGACGACGAACGAAGGACGATCGTGCTCATTGCCGGGTTCCCCGCCGGGGCCTGGGGCACCAACTGCTACCTGGTCGCCCCCGCCGCAGGCGAGGAGTGCGTGATCATCGACCCGGGCCACCAGGCCACCCAGGGAGTCGAGGACACCCTCAAGAAGCATCGGCTCAAGCCCGTCGCGGTCATCCTCACCCACGGCCACATCGACCACGTCGCCTCGGTCGTCCCGGTCTGCGGGGCGCACGACGTGCCCGCGTGGATTCATCCCCGCGACCGGTACATGATGAGCGACCCCGAGAAGGCGCTCGGCCGCTCCATCGGGATGCCGCTCATGGGCGAGCTGACCGTCGGGGAGCCGGACGACATGCGGGAGCTGTCCGACGGCGCCGAGCTGAAGCTGGCGGGCCTCGACTTCTCCGTCGCGCACGCGCCGGGCCATACGAAGGGGTCGGTGACCTTCCAGATGCCCGAGACGGCCGAGATCCCCTCGGTCTTCTTCTCGGGCGATCTGCTCTTCGCCGGCTCCATCGGACGCACCGACCTGCCCGGCGGCAGCCACGCCGAGATCCTCAAGTCGCTGGCCCGCGTGTGCCTGCCGCTCGACGACTCCACCGTGGTGCTGTCCGGCCACGGCCCCCAGACATCCATCGGCCAGGAGCGCGCCACCAACCCGTATCTGCGGCAGGTGGCCGCCGGCCTGGGCGCGGACCAGACGTCCGCCCCGCGACGAGGAATGTGACGAGAGAACTTCCGTGAGCACCTTCAAGGCCCCCAAGGGCACGTACGACCTGCTTCCGCCGGATTCCGCGAAGTTCCTGGCGGTGCGCGAGGCGATCTCCGCCCCGCTGCGCAACTCCGGATACGGCTACATCGAGACGCCCGGGTTTGAAGCCGTCGAGCTGTTCGCGCGCGGTGTCGGTGAGTCGACCGACATCGTCACCAAGGAGATGTACGCCTTCACCACCAAGGGCGGCGACGAACTCGCGCTGCGCCCCGAGGGCACCGCGTCCGTGCTGCGCGCGGCCCTGGAGGGCAACCTCCACAAGGCGGGCAACCTCCCGGTCAAGCTCTGGTACTCCGGCTCCTACTACCGCTACGAGCGCCCGCAGAAGGGCCGCTACAGGCACTTCTCCCAGGTCGGCGCCGAGGCGATCGGCGCCGAGGACCCGGCGCTCGACGCCGAGCTGATCATCCTGGCAGACCAGGCCTACCGCTCGCTCGGCCTGCGGAACTTCCGCATCCTGCTCAACTCGCTGGGCGACAAGGAGTGCCGTCCCGTCTACCGCGCCGCGCTCCAGGACTTCCTGCGCGGCCTCGACCTGGACGAGGAGACACGTCGACGTATCGACATCAACCCGCTCCGCGTCCTCGACGACAAGCGGGCCGAGGTCCAGAAGCAGCTCGTGGGCGCGCCCTCCCTGCGCGACTACCTGTGCGACGCGTGCAAGGCGTACCACGAGCAGGTCCGTGAGCTGATCACGGCGGCGGGCGTCGCCTTCGAGGACGACGAGAAGCTGGTCCGCGGCCTGGACTACTACACCCGCACCACCTTCGAGTTCGTCCACGACGGCCTCGGCTCGCAGTCCGCCGTCGGCGGCGGCGGGCGCTACGACGGCCTCTCCGAGATGATCGGCGGCCCCTCGCTGCCCTCGGTCGGCTGGGCACTCGGCGTGGACCGCACGGTGCTCGCCCTGGAGGCGGAGGGCGTCGAGCTCGAACTCCCCTTGGCCACCAGCGTCTTCGCGGTACCGCTCGGCGACGAGGCACGCCGCGTGCTCTTCGCCAAGGTGACGGAGCTGCGCAAGGCCGGGGTGGCGGCGGACTTCTCGTACGGCGGGAAGGGGCTCAAGGGAGCGATGAAGAACGCCAACCGCAGCGGCGCGCGGTTCACCGTCGTCGCCGGTGAGCGTGACCTCGCCGAGGGCGTCGTCCAGCTCAAGGACATGGAGTCCGGAGAGCAGGAGCCGGTCGCGACGGACGAGATCGTCGCCGTCCTGAAGGACAGGCTCGCGCAGACCGGGCTCTCGTAGCCTTCATAGCTCCTCGTACCTGTGTGTCCATCGGCCGGTGGACACACAGGTACGTGCGGCACAATGTGCGTGCCCCCAGGCCACCTCGACAGCGACGGAACGGCGTGATGACCAAAACGATCTCGGCGCAGGATGACGACTTGGACCACGGGGAGCGGGTGGACGCTCCGGGCGCCGTCGGCGGAAGCCGTGGGCTCGCCCTGCTCCTGGTGATCACGGGCGCGGCCGGTCTGCTCGCCTCCTGGATCATCACCCTCGACAAGCTGGAGCTGCTGAAGAACCCGGACTTCCAGCCGGGGTGCAGCATCAACCCCGTCGTGTCCTGCGGCAGCATCATGAAGAGCGAGCAGGCGACCGTCTTCGGCTTCCCCAACCCGCTGCTCGGCCTGGTCACCTACGCCATCGTCGTCGGCGTCGGCATGAGCCTGCTCGCCCGGGCCCGCTTCCCCCGCTGGTACTGGCTGACGTTCAACGCGGGCACGCTCTTCGGCGTCGGATTCTGCACCTGGCTGATGATCCAGTCGCTGTACCACATCAACGCGCTCTGCCTGTGGTGCTGCCTGGCCTGGCTCGCCACGCTCCTGATGTTCTGGTACGTCACGTCGTTCAACATCCGCCACGGCTTCCTGCCCGCGCCGGGCTGGGCCAAGAGCTTCCTGGCGGACTTCACGTGGGCGCTGCCCGTGATGCACACCGGCGTCATCGCCATGCTCATCCTCACGCGCTGGGGCGCCGACCTCTGGGCCTGACCAGGGCCGGGGCCGATTGTCAGTGGGGTGACATAGGGTTCTGGACGTGGAGCCCGACCTGTTCACCGCCGCAGCCGAAGACCGCCAGGAGAAGGACCCGTCCAGCAGTCCCCTGGCCGTCCGGATGCGCCCGCGCACCCTCGACGAAGTCGTCGGCCAGCAGCATCTGCTGAAGCCGGGCTCACCCCTGCGCCGCCTGGTGGGCGAGGCCGGGGGAGGCCCGGCCGGCCCCTCCTCGGTGCTCCTGTGGGGACCGCCCGGCATCGGCAAGACCACTCTGGCGTACGTCGTCTCGAAGGCGACGAACAAGCGCTTCGTCGAGCTGTCCGCCATCACCGCGGGCGTCAAGGAAGTGCGCGCGGTCATCGACGGCGCCCGCCGGGCCCTGGGCGGCCACGGCAAGGAGACCGTCCTCTTCCTCGACGAGATCCACCGCTTCAGCAAGGCCCAGCAGGACTCCCTCCTGCCCGCCGTCGAGAACCGCTGGGTGACGCTGATCGCGGCGACCACCGAGAACCCGTACTTCTCGATCATCTCCCCGCTCCTCTCCCGCTCCCTGCTGCTCACCCTCGAACCGCTCACCGACGACGACCTGCGCGCCCTGCTCCCGCCGGGCCGTCACCGACGAGCGGGGTCTCGGCGGCGCGGTCGAGCTGCCCGAGGCCCGAGGAACACCTGCTGCGGATCGCCGGCGGCGACGCCCGGCGCGCGCTCACCGCGCTGGAGGCGGGCGCGGGCTCGGCCCTCGCCAAGGGCGAGAAGGAACTCACCCTCCAGACGCTGGAGGAGTCCGTCGACCGCGCCGCGGTGAAGTACGACCGCGACGGCGACCAGCACTACGACGTGGCGAGCGCCCTCATCAAGTCCATCCGCGGCTCGGACGTGGACGCGGCCCTGCACTACCTGGCCCGCATGATCGAGGCGGGCGAGGACCCTCGCTTCATCGCGCGGCGCCTGATGATCTCCGCCAGCGAGGACATCGGCCTCGCCGACCCCACGGCCCTGCCCACCGCGGTCGCCGCCGCCCAGGCCGTCGCCATGATCGGCTTCCCGGAGGCCGCGCTCACCCTCAGCCACGCCACGATCCGCCCTCCCCCTGGCCCCAAGTCGAACGCCGCGACGATCGCCATCCAGCAGGCCCAGGCCGACGTCCGCGGCGGCCTCGCCGGCCCCGTCCCGCCCCACCTGCGCGACGGCCACTACAAGGGCGCGGCCAAGCTCGGCCACGCGCAGGGTTACGTCTACCCCCACGACGTCCCCGGCGGCATCGCTGCCCAGCAGTACGCCCCGGACACCATCGAGGGCAAGCGCTACTACCAGCCGACGCGGTACGGCGCCGAGGCGCGGTACGCCGACGTGGTCGAGCGGGTCCGCGCCCGGCTCAAGGGCGAGCAGCCCGAGAGCTAGCACCGGACCGCACGGGCACGGGCACGGGCACGGCCCCCGGCTGAGGCACCCCGCCGCACCCGGTACACTTGCCCGAAGTGCTGCGTCCCGTGTCCGGTCTCGTACCGGCACCACCAGAACGGGACATCCAGCCGGACCCCACCGCCGCAAGGCGTGGGGACCAGGAGCGTCGCGCACCGTCGAAGGTGTCGCGGGCAGCCCACCACCACCCGGAGCCCAGGCCCCGGGAACCGGTCGGTGGGCCACTCGCGTGCTGCACATAGTGCCCAGACCAGGGAGCGGCTGCCTCGAGAGCCCATGGTGGCTCAAGAGGTTTCCCAGGCTGCGGATGCGACCTCCCCTAACCACTGGTGAAGCCGAATTCACATTGAACAGAGAGGTTGGTTCATGCCGAACCAGTCCCGCCCCAAGGTCAAGAAGTCGCGTGCTCTTGGCATCGCGCTGACCCCGAAGGCCGTCAAGTACTTCGAGGCCCGCCCCTACCCGCCGGGCGAGCACGGCCGTGGGCGCAAGCAGAACTCGGACTACAAGGTCCGTCTGCTCGAGAAGCAGCGTCTGCGCGCGCAGTACGACGTGTCCGAGCGCCAGCTCGTCCGCGCCTACGAGCGTGCCGCCAAGACGCAGGGCAAGACCGGTGAGGCCCTGGTCATCGAGCTGGAGCGTCGTCTCGACGCCCTGGTTCTGCGTTCGGGCATCGCCCGCACGATCTACCAGGCCCGCCAGATGGTCGTGCACGGCCACATCGAGGTCAACGGCCAGAAGGTCGACAAGCCGTCCTTCCGCGTCAAGCCGGGCGACGTCGTCATGGTCCGCGAGCGCAGCCGCGAGAAGCCGCTGTTCCAGGTCGCGCGTGAGGGTGGCTTCGCCCCCGACGGCGAGACCCCGCGCTACCTCCAGGTGAACCTGAAGGCCCTGGCCTTCCGCCTGGACCGCGACCCGAACCGCAAGGAGATCCCCGTGATCTGCGACGAGCAGCTCGTCGTCGAGTACTACGCCCGCTGACCCGGACGTAGCTCACCCTGCTTCAGCCCGTCGCCTCCCCGCCCTTCCCGGCGGGGCAGGCGGCGGGTTCGCTCGTTCTCGGGGCCGGTGCGCAGCGCCCGCTGGACCGCCGCGTCCAGGCCGAGCCGAGCCCCCGCCCGTACGCACTCCTCGTATCGCTCGTCGCCGAGCGCCGCGCGGGCCCGCTCCTCGCACAGCGCGTGCGGCGCGCCGAAGTTCCCCGAGCCGAACAGCGGCAGCCCCACCGAGGGCCAGACGCGGGAGGCGGCACCCTGGAGCACCGCCGCCTCGGCCGGGTCGCCCTCCGCGGCCGTGAACAGGGCGAGCAGCTCCAGGGAGAGCACCGTGCCCAGCAGGTCGTGGAAGCGGTGGTCGAGGTCGAGGGACTCGGCGAGCAGCGCGCGGGCCTTCTGGGCCTCGCCGTGCGTCCAGGCCGCGAAGCCGAGGACATAGAGGGCGTAGGCCAGGGCCCAGCGCTCGCCGTGGTCCTCGCAGATCCGGCGGACGTCCTCGCACAGCTCCACCGCGCCGGCGAGGTCGCCGCGGAAGGCGAGGGCCATCGCCAGCTCCACCTGACCCATCAGGACGTTGCTGTTCAGCTCACCGATCTCCTCGTAGCGCGCCAGCGCCGAGCGCAACAGCCTCTCCGCGCGCGCAACGTCGTCCGTGACCAGCGCCAGACAGCCGATGCGGTGCTCGGCGTAGGCCGCCGCGACCGCGCTGCCCGCGCGCTCGGCGCCCTCACGGCACTCGTGGAGCGCGGCCAGGGCGGCGACCGTGTCGCCTTGGAGCACCGCCACATAGCCGAGCACCCACAGCGCCTTGAGCCGCGCGTCCTCGTGGCCGCCGTCCAGCTCCAGCGCCCGGTCGAGCCAGTGCCTGCCCTCCGCCAGCCGCCCGCAGCCGACCCAGTAGAACCACAGCGTGCCCGCGAGGTACTGCCCGAGGTGGGCCTCGCCGCCTTCGTCGAGGCAGAACTCCAAGGCGGCGCGCAGGTTGGGCAGTTCCATGTCGACCAGGGCCGCGATCTCGGGCTGGCGCGGTGAGAACCAGTCCACCTCGCACCACGTGGCGAGCCCCATGTACCAGTCGCGGTGCCTGCGCCGCAGCCGCGTGGCCTCGCCCGCGGCCTCCAGCCACTCCGCGCCGTACGCCCTGACCGTGTCGAGCATGCGGTAGCGCACGCCCGCGGGGTTCTCCTCGCGGGTCACGACGGACTGCGCGAGCAGTTCGTCCAGTACGTCGATGATTTCCTCGGCGTGCAGCCCGTCCCCGGCACAGACGTACTCGACCGCCTCCAGATCGAACTGCCCGGTGAACACCGAAAGCCGCGACCACAGCAGCCGCTCG
The DNA here is from genome assembly GCA_004010275.1 of Streptomyces huasconensis. Taxonomy (GTDB): domain Bacteria; phylum Actinomycetota; class Actinomycetes; order Streptomycetales; family Streptomycetaceae; genus Streptomyces; species Streptomyces huasconensis. Next base: position 15,970 of record RBWT01000033.1, on the reverse strand, counting down.
CGGGGCGCGCACAGCTCATGGCTCCAGCCGATGGCCGTGCGCAGGGTGTGATGGCGGGGCGGCGCGTCGCGGCGCGCCCCCGTCAGCAGCCGGAAGCGGTCGTCGAGCCGGGCGACCAGCTGCGCGGGGGACAGGACCCGCAGCCGGCCCGCCGCCAGTTCGACGGCGAGCGGGATGCCGTCCAGGCGCCGGCACAGCTCAAGGACGTCCTCGCGGTTGCCGTCGTCCAGGGCGAAGCGGGGCACGCACGCCGCCGCCCGGTCCGTGAAGAGGTCGGCCGCCTCCTCCGGGGGCAGCGGCGCGAGCGACAGGAGCCGCTCGCCCTCGGTCTCCAGCGGCCGACGCCCCACCGCGAGCACCCGCAGGCCGGGGGAGTGCACCAGCAGCTCGCGCACCAGCGAGGCGCACGCGTCCACGAGGTGCTCGAACCCGTCGACGACAAGCAGGAGTTCGCGTTCCGTCAAGTGCTCGCGCAGCACCTGCCGCGGCGGTCTGCTCGTGTGGTCGGTCAGCTCCAGGGCCTCGGCGACGGCGTGCTCGACCAGGTCCGCGTCCCGCAGCGGCGCCAGGTCCACCAGCCAGGCCCCGTCACGCGGCCGGCACCGCCCCGCGGCCCGCACGGCCAGCCGCGACTTCCCCACTCCGCCGACCCCGGTGACCGTGACCAGCCGCCCGGCCTCCAAGGCCGCGGCCAGCTCGGCCAGTTCGGTGCCGCGCCCGACGAAGGCGTTCAGTTCGAGGGGGAGGTTGCCGGGTTGAGAGGGTCGCATGAAGCACGGAGCGTACTCACGCGCATGCGGTCCGTACAATCGCTGTGAGGCATGTCCGTGACGGCGGGCGGGAATGCGGTACGGACCGAGCGCCCCGGCGCGATAGGCTCGGGGGACGACTTTTCGATGTTCACGTTCGATGTTCAGGGACGATGTCTCAGGGAGCGGTGCCAAGTGTCCGGTGGAGAGGTTGCCGGGATTCTGGTGGCCGTCTTCTGGGCGATCCTGGTCTCCTTCCTCGCGGTGGCACTGGCGAGGCTGGCCCAGACGCTCAGGGCGACCACCAAGCTCGTCGCGGACGTGACCGAACAGGCGGTCCCCCTGCTGGCAGACGCCTCCTCGGCGGTGCGCTCCGCGCAGACGCAGATCGACCGCGTCGACGCCATCGCCTCCGACGTCCAGGAGGTCACGTCGAACGCCTCGGCGCTCTCCAGCACGGTCGCCTCCACCTTCGGCGGCCCGCTCGTCAAGGTGGCCGCGTTCGGCTACGGCGTGCGCCGGGCCATCAGCCGCAAGGCCGGCCCCGAGACGGAGGACATGCCCGCCAAACCGTCCCGTCGTACGGTGATCGTGGGCCGCACCGTCCCCTCCGCACGGCAGAGGAAGCGGGACAACCGGAATAAGAGGGACTGACGCAGCGATGTTCCGCCGTACGTTCTGGTTCACCGCGGGCGCAGCCGCCGGCGTATGGGCCACCACCAAGGTCAACCGCAAGCTCAAGAAGCTGACGCCCGAGAGCCTCGCCGCGCAGGCGGCGAACAAGGCGATCGAGGCGGGTCACAGGCTGAAGGACTTCGCGCTCGACGTCCGCGACAACATGGTCGAACGCGAGGCCGAACTGGGCGAGGCCCTCGGCCTCAACGCCCACCCCGACGCCGCCCTGCCCGCCGGGCGCCGCTTCGCGGTCATCGAGAACACCACACACGACAGCGACAACAAGAAGACGCAGTACCTCGGCACCCCGAGGCACTCGTACAACCGGAATGAGGACCACTGATGGAGTCGGCTGAAATCCGCCGCCGCTGGCTGAGCTTCTTCGAGGAGCGCGGGCACACCGTCGTCCCTTCGGCGTCGCTCATCGCCGACGACCCGACTCTGCTCCTGGTCCCCGCGGGCATGGTGCCCTTCAAGCCCTACTTCCTCGGTGAGGTCAAGCCGCCCGCGCCGCGCGTGACCAGCGTGCAGAAGTGCGTGCGCACACCCGACATCGAAGAGGTCGGCAAGACCACGCGGCACGGAACGTTCTTCCAGATGTGCGGCAACTTCTCGTTCGGCGACTACTTCAAGGAAGGCGCCATCGAGCTGGCCTGGGAGCTGCTCACCGGCTCCGTGGCCGACGGCGGCTTCGGCCTCGACCCCGAGCGCCTGTGGATCACGGTCTACCTCGACGACGACGAGGCCGAGCAGATCTGGCGCGAGAAGATCGGCGTCCCGGCCGAGCGCATCCAGCGCCTGGGCAAGAAGGACAACTTCTGGTCCATGGGCGTCCCCGGCCCCTGCGGCCCCTGCTCCGAGATCAACTACGACCGCGGCCCCGAATTCGGCGTCGAGGGCGGCCCGGCCGTCAACGACGAGCGGTACGTCGAGATCTGGAACCTCGTCTTCATGCAGTACGAGCGCGGCCAGGGCATCTCGAAGGAGGACTTCGAGATCCTCGGCGAGCTGCCGACCAAGAACATCGACACCGGCCTCGGCCTCGAACGTCTCGCCATGATCCTGCAGGACGTGCGGAACATGTACGAGACCGACACCCTGCGCGTCGTCATGGACAAGGCCACCGAGCTGACCGGCGTGCGCTACGGCGCCGACCACGGCTCGGACGTCTCCCTGCGCGTGGTCGCCGACCACATCCGTACGTCCGCCATGCTCATCGGCGACGGCGTCACGCCCGGCAACGAGGGCCGCGGATACGTCCTGCGCCGCATCATGCGCCGCGCCATCCGCAACATGCGCCTGCTCGGCGCCACCGGCCCGGTCGTCAAGGACCTCATCGACGTCGTCATCGACACGATGGGCCTCCAGTACCCCGAGCTGATCACCGACCGCAAGCGCGTCGAGACCGTCGCCCTCGCCGAAGAGGCCGCCTTCCTCAAGGCCCTCAAGGGCGGCACGAACATCCTCGACACCGCCGTCACCGAGACCAAGGCCGCGGGCGGCAAGGTCCTCTCCGGCGACAAGGCGTTCCTGCTGCACGACACGTGGGGCTTCCCCATCGACCTCACCCTGGAGATGGCCGCCGAGCAGGGCCTTTCCGTGGACGAGGACGGCTTCCGCCGTCTGATGAAGGAGCAGCGCGAGCGCGCCAAGGCCGACGCGCAGGCCAAGAAGACCGGCCACGCCGACCTGCACGCCTACCGCGAGATCGCCGACGCCGCGGGCGCCACCGACTTCACGGGCTATTCCCTCACGGAGAACGAGGCCGTGATCGTCGGCCTGCTGGTCAACGGCGTCTCCTCGCCCGCCGCCACCGAGGGTGACGACGTCGAGATCGTCCTCGACCGCACCCCGTTCTACGCCGAGGGCGGCGGCCAGATCGGCGACACCGGCCGCATCCGCCTCGACAGCGGGGCCATCGTCGAGATCCGTGACGTGCAGAAGCCGGTCCCCGGCGTGCACGTCCACAAGGGTGTCGTCCAGGTCGGCGAGATCACCGTCGGCGCCCCGGTGTGGGCCTCGATCGACTCGCACCGCCGCCGCGCCATCGCCCGCGCCCACTCCGCCACGCACCTCACCCACCAGGCGCTGCGCGACGCGCTCGGCCGTACGGCCGCCCAGGCCGGTTCGGAGAACCAGCCCGGCCGCTTCCGCTTCGACTTCGGTTCGCCGTCCGCCGTGCCCACGGCGGTGATGACGGACGTCGAGCAGAAGATCAACGAAGTCCTCGCCCGCGAGCTGGACGTCCAGGCCGAGGTCATGTCGATCGACGTCGCCAAGAAGCAGGGCGCCATCGCCGAGTTCGGCGAGAAGTACGGCGAGCGCGTGCGCGTCGTCACCATCGGCGACTTCTCCAAGGAGCTGTGCGGCGGTACGCACGTCCACAACACCGCCCAGCTCGGCTTGGTGAAGCTGCTCGGCGAGTCCTCCATCGGCTCGGGCGTGCGCCGCATCGAGGCCCTGGTCGGCGTCGACGCGTACAACTTCCTCGCCAAGGAGCACACGGTCGTCGCGCAGCTCCAGGAGCTGGTCAAGGGCCGCTCCGAGGAGCTGCCCGAGAAGATCTCCGGCATGCTCGCGAAGTTGAAGGACGCCGAGAAGGAGATCGAGAAGTTCCGCGCGGAGAAGGTCCTCGCGGCCGCCGCCGGTCTCGTGGAGTCCGCCAAGGACATCCGCGGCGTCGCCCTCGTCACCGGCCAGGTGCCCGACGGCACGGGCGCCGACGACCTGCGCAGGCTCGTCCTCGACGTGCGCGGCCGCATCCCCGGCGACCGCCCCGCCGTGGTCGCCCTGTTCACGACGGCCAACGGCAAGCCGCTCACGGTCACCGCCACCAACGAAGCCGCCCGTGAGCGCGGCCTCAAGGCCGGCGACCTGGTCCGTACGGCCGCCAAGACCCTCGGCGGCGGTGGCGGCGGCAAGCCGGACGTCGCGCAGGGGGGCGGCCAGAACCCGGCCGCGATCGGCGACGCCATCGCCCGCGTCGAGCGCCTCGTCACCGAGACGGCCTGATGACCGAGCCTGCCCAGGGCATGCGCAGGGGCCGGCGGCTCGCCATCGACGTCGGTGACGCCCGGATCGGGGTCGCCTCGTGCGACGACGGCATCCTCGCCACGCCGGTGGAGACCGTGCCGGGACGCGATGTCCCGGCCGCCCAGCGCCGGCTGAAGCAGCTCGTCGACGAGTACGAGCCGATCGAGATCGTCGTCGGCCTCCCCCGCTCCCTCAACGGGCGCGAGGGCCCGGCGGCCGCGAAGATCCGCCTGTTCACCCAGGAACTCGCCCGCCTGGTCGCCCCCATTCCGGTGCGGCTGGTGGACGAGAGGATGACCACAGTGACGGCCAGTCAGGGGCTGCGCGCCTCGGGCGTGAAGTCCAAAAAGGGCAGGTCCGTCATCGATCAGGCGGCAGCCGTGATCATCCTCCAGCAGGCCCTGGAGTCCGAACGGGCGTCAGGGAAGGCCCCCGGCGAGGGCGTCGAAGTGGTCATCTGATCGCGATACGGTAACGTTCCGCGCGATGCGGCGGCGTTCGAACAGCTGCCGCACGGCATCAAGAGGCGGAACGGTTGCCCGGCCATCCCAACGGCGGCCCCGCCTCGCGGCATGTAGGGGATCGATGACTGAGTATGGCCGGGGCCCAGGCTCCGAACCGTGGCATCCGGAGGACCCGTTGTACGGGGACAGCGGATGGGGAGGACAGCAGCCCGCGGGCGGCCGGTCCCCCTACGGCGGCCAGGGGCAGTACCACCAGCCGCATCAGCATCAGCAGCCGCAGCACGGCCAGTCGCAGCAGTCGCAGTACGGTGGCGACTGGAACACCGGGCAGCAGCAGGCCGCGTACGGCGCGCAGGGGCACGAGGGCGGGCGGCAGCAGTACGAGGGCGGCGGCCCCGCCCAGGCGTACAACGGCCCTGACAAGGGCTACAACGGCGGCTCGGGCCAGGGGCACGACGGCGGCGCCGACCGGCACCACGACGGCGGCTCCGACCAGAACTACGACGGCGGGCCCGGCCAGGGGTACCACGGCGGCTCCGACCAGGGCTACGGCGGAGGCTCCGGCCCGCATCAGCACGGCGGCCAGGACGCGTCCAACGGCGGCTGGGACACCGGCCAGCAGCAGGGGCAGGTCCCCTACACCGACCCGATGGACCCCTACGCCGGCCAGCAGGCCGGTTACGGCCAGGAGGGCCCCGACTACTACGCCACCCCCGACGCCTACGCGCCTCCGGAGCCGCCGACCCGCCGTCGGCCCGAACCGGACCCCGAGGCGGCGTCCGACACCGAGACCGACTGGGACCCTGGGCCGGACCGCGGCGAGCACGCCTTCTTCGCGGAGGGCGAGGACGCGGACGACGACGTTGAGCCCGGCCGCCGTGGTGGCCGCGGCGTCCGGCGCGGGGGCCGCGGCGGCAAGAAGCAGAAGAAGGGCCGCAACGGCTGCGCGTGCCTGGTCGTGACCCTCGTCTTCGCGGGCGCCTCGGCGGGGTCGGCTACTTCGGCTACCAGTTCTACCAGGACCGTTTCGGCACGGCGCCGGATTACTCGGGCGACGGTTCGGGCTCGGTCACCGTGGACATCCCCGAGCAGTCCCTCGGCTATGCCATCGGTCAGAAGCTCAAGGAAGCCGGTGTCGTCAAGAGCGTCGACGCCTTTGTCTCCGCCCAGGGGCAGCACCCGCAGGGCAAGACCATTCAGGCGGGCGCATACGTCCTCAAGAAGCACATGTCGGCGGCGAGCGCCGTCGAATTGATGCTCAGCCCCAAGAGCCGCGCCAACCTCATCATCCCCGAGGGCAGGCGGAACGCGTACGTCTACAAAAAGATCGACGAGCGCCTCAAGGTGTCCCCGGGCACGACGGAAAAGATCGCCAAGAAGGAATGGAAGACCCTCGGTCTTCCGGAGTGGGCCAATACCAACAAGGACATCAAGGACCCGCTGGAAGGATTCCTCTTCCCCTCCAGCTATCCGGTCGCCCCGGGGCAGAAGCCCGAGGACGTCCTGAAGAAGATGGTCGCCCACGCCAACAAGAAGTACGAGGAACTGGGCCTCGCGTCGAAGGCCGCCGAGCTGAACCTGCAGAACCCGCTGGAAGTCCTCACGGTGGCGAGCCTGGTCCAGGCGGAGGGCAAGCACAAGCACGACTTCGACAAGGTCGCGACGGTCGTCTACAACCGCCTCAAGCCCAACAACACCGAGACATACGGCCTGTTGGACTTCGACTCCACGGTGAACTACCTCAGGGGCGAGTCCAAGCTCGCCATCGGCTCGGTCGACGATCTGCGCAAGATCAAGGACCCGTACAACACCTACAAGGTCAAGGGTCTGCCGCCCGGACCGATCAGCAACCCCGGCGAAGTGGCGCTGAATTCGGCGCTGCATCCGGCCAAGGGGGACTGGTACTACTTCGTCTCGGTCAGCGAGGACAAGACGCTCTTCGCCGAGACCAATGAAGAGCAGAACCGCAACCGCGAGAAATACCTGAAGGGGCAATGAGCGCGCCACAGCGTCGAGCCGCCGTCCTCGGCTCCCCGATCGCCCACTCCCTCTCCCCGGTGCTGCACCGCGCCGCTTATGAGGAACTCGGGCTGATGGACTGGACGTACGACCGTTTCGAGATCGACGAGGCGGCGCTGCCCGGATTCATCGGGGAACTCGGCCCGGAATGGGCGGGGCTTTCCCTGACGATGCCGTTGAAGCGGGCGGTGATTCCGCTGCTCGACGAGGTCAGCGGAACCGCCGCCTCCGTCGAGGCCGTGAACACGGTGGTGTTCACCGAGGACGGCCGGAAGGTCGGCGACAACACCGACATCCCCGGCATGGTCGCCGCCCTGCGCGAAGCGCGGCATCGAGCAGGTCGACTCCGCCGCGATCCTCGGCGCCGGCGCCACCGCTCCTGGCGCTCGCCGCGCTCGCGCGGATCTGCACCGGCGAGGTCGTCGCGTACGTACGCAGTGACGCCCGCGCGGCCGAGATGCGGCAGTGGGGCGCGAGCGGCTCGACGTCGAGGTCAGGACCGAGGCCTGGGAGGACGCCCGCGAGGCGCTGAGCGCGCCGCTGGTGATCGCCACCACCCCGGCGGGTGCCACGGACGCGCTCTCCGGCCTGGTGCCCGAGCGTCCGGCGACCCTCTTCGACGTGCTGTACGACCCGTGGCCCACCGAGCTGGCGGCCCGCTGGTCGGCGTATGGCGGGGCGGTCGTCAGCGGACTCGACCTGCTCGTGCACCAGGCGGTGCTCCAGGTCGAGCAGATGACCGGACGCCGTCCCGCGCCGCTGGACGCGATGCGCAAGGCGGGGGAGCACGCGCTCGCCGAGCGGTAGCCCCGGCGCGGGCCGACGCCGTGTCCGAGAGGTGGGCGCGGCGTCCGCCTGGTGGACCGCGGGCCGATGGTGCCCCGCGGACGTGGGAGGATCGGGGGCGGCGGGCCAGGGCCGCGCACCCGGCCGCGCCGTCGAAGACCGCAGTTCCAGGCGCGAGCATGAGGAGCACCGTTGAGCAGGTTGCGCTGGCTGACCGCTGGGGAGTCCCACGGACCCGCACTTGTCGCCACGCTGGAGGGACTTCCCGCCGGCGTGCCGATCACCACGGAGATGGTGGCGGACCACCTGGCCCGGCGGCGGCTCGGCTATGGACGCGGCGCCCGCATGAAGTTCGAGCGCGACGAGGTCACCTTCCTCGGCGGCGTCCGGCACGGCCTGACCATGGGCTCGCCGGTCGCGATCATGGTCGGCAACACCGAGTGGCCCAAGTGGGAGCAGGTCATGTCGGCCGACCCGGTCGACCCGGCCGAACTCGCCGAGCTGGCCCGCAACGCCCCGCTGACCCGCCCCCGCCCCGGCCACGCCGACCTCGCCGGCATGCAGAAGTACGGCTTCGACGAGGCCCGGCCGATCCTGGAGCGCGCCTCCGCCCGCGAGACCGCGGCCCGCGTCGCACTCGGCGCGGTGGCCGGCTCGTACCTCAAGGAGACGGCCGGCATCGAGATCGTCAGCCATGTGACGGAGCTGGCGGCCGCCAAGGCCCCCTACGGCGTCTACCCGACCCCCGCCGACGTCGAGAAGCTCGACACCGATCCCGTGCGCTGCCTGGACGCCGACGCGTCGAAGGCGATGGTCGCCGAGATCGACCAGGCCCACAAGGACGGCGACACCCTCGGCGGCGTCGTCGAGGTCCTCGCCTACGGCGTGCCCGTCGGGCTCGGCTCGCACGTCCACTGGGACCGGCGGCTCGACGCCCGTCTCGCCGCCGCGCTCATGGGCATCCAGGCCATCAAGGGCGTCGAGGTCGGCGACGGCTTCGACCTCGCGCGGGTGCCGGGTTCGAAGGCGCACGACGAGATCGTCACCACCGAGGACGGCATCAAGCGCACCTCCGGCCGCTCCGGCGGCACCGAGGGCGGCCTGACCACCGGTGAACTGCTGCGCGTGCGTGCCGCGATGAAGCCCATCGCGACCGTGCCGCGCGCCCTCGCCACCATCGACGTGGCCACCGGTGAGGCCGCCAAGGCGCACCACCAGCGCTCCGACGTGTGCGCCGTCCCGGCCGCCGGCATCGTCGCCGAGGCCATGTCGCGCTCGTCCTCGCCGACGCCGTCGCGGAGAAGTTCGGCGGCGACAGCGTGCCCGAGACCCGGCGCAACGTCCGCTCGTACCTCGACAACCTCCAGATCCGGTGAGCGGCCCGCAGATCGTCCTGATCGGCCCCATGGGCGTCGGCAAGACCACGGTCGGCGAACTGCTCGCCGACGGCTCGGCACCGCCTTCCGGGACACCGACGCCGACATCGTCGCCGCTCAGGGCCGCGAGATCGCGGACATCTTCGTCGACGAGGGCGAACCGTACTTCCGTGAACTGGAGCGCGAGGCGGTCCGCGCCGCTGTCCAGGAGCACACCGGCGTCCTCGCGCTCGGCGGCGGCGCGATCCTCGACGAGTCGACGCGCGCCCTGCTCGGCGCGCACCCCGTCGTCTACCTCTCGATGGACGTCGAGGAGGCCGTCAAGCGCACCGGCCTCAACCAGGCGCGCCCGCTGCTCGCCGTCAACCCGCGCAAGCAGTGGCGCGAGCTGATGGACGCCCGCCGCCATCTGTACGCCGAAGTCGCCCGCGCGGTCGTCGCCACCGACAACCGCACCCCCGAAGAGGTCGCCCAGGCGGTCCTCGACGCACTGGAGTTGAAGGAAGCATGACGACGGAGCAGACCCCCACCCGCATCCACGTCGGCGGCACCGCCGGCACGGGTCCGTACGAGGTCCTGGTCGGTCGGCAGCTCCTCGGCGAGCTGCCGGCCTCATCGGCGACCAGGTCAAGCGCGTCGCGATCATCCACCCCGAGGCGCTCGCCGAGACCGGCGACGCGTCTGCGCCAGGACCTCGCCGACCAGGGGTACGAGGTCGTCGCCATCCAGGTGCCCAACGCCGAGGAGGCCAAGACCGCCGAGGTCGCCGCGTACTGCTGGAAGGCCCTCGGCCAGTCCGGCTTCACGCGCAGCGACGTCATCGTCGGCGTCGGCGGCGGGGCCACCACCGACCTCGCCGGGTTCGTCGCCGCGACCTGGCTGCGCGGGGTGCGCTGGATCGCCGTACCGACCACGGTGCTCGGCATGGTCGACGCGGCCGTCGGCGGCAAGACCGGCATCAACACCGCCGAGGGCAAGAACCTCGTGGGCTCCTTCCACCCGCCCGCCGGGGTCCTGTGCGACCTCGCGGCGCTCGACTCGCTCCCGGTGAACGACTACGTCTCCGGGCTCGCGGAGATCATCAAGGCCGGATTCATCGCCGACCCGGTCATCCTGGAACTCATCGAGGCCGACCCGCAGGCCGCCCGCACGCCCGCCGGGCCGCACACCGCCGAGCTGATCGAACGCTCCATCAGGGTCAAGGCCGAGTCGTCTCCAGCGACCTCAAGGAGTCGGGGCTGCGCGAGATCCTCAACTACGGGCACACCCTCGCGCACGCCATCGAGAAGAACGAGCGCTACAAGTGGCGGCACGGCGCCGCCGTCTCCGTGGGCATGCTCTTCGCGGCCGAACTCGGCCGCCTGGCCGGGCGCCTGGACGACGCGACCGCCGACCGGCACCGCACCGTGCTGGAGTCGGTCGGACTGCCGCTGACCTACCGCTACGACCAGTGGCCCAAGCTCCTGGAGACCATGAAGGTCGACAAGAAGTCCCGCGGTGACCTGCTGCGCTTCATCGTCCTGGACGGCCTCGGCAAGCCGACCGTCCTGGAGGGCCCCGACCCGGCGGTGCTGCTCGCCGCGTACGGCGAAGTCGGGCAGTAGCGCGCTTCTCGTGGCCCTTCGATCCGGCCACGGGCACTTCAGCGCGTCCCCGGCCGTTCACACAACGGCGGCCGGGGACGGTACCGTTCGGTAACGGGCGGCCCGGCCGCCGCCCGACCAGCGTCAGTCGCACGAGACGGAGTGGCACCGGATGCAGCACGCAGTGGGGTCGCCGCTGCCGCCGCCCCATCAGCCGGGGCACGGACCGGCCACCGGCTGGTCCCCGGCCGCACATCACCCGCCGGGGGCCCCGCAGCCCCCCGCACCGGGCTTCACGGGCCATCCCGGCGCCCCGCACCCCCAGGTGCCGGCCCCGCAGGCCCCGGGCCACATGCCCGAGGCCCCGGCACCGCCGCCCCCTCCGCAGGGCCAGGCGCCCGCGACCCTTCAGCTGGGGCCGGGCCCCGTGCCACCGGTCCCTGACACCACGGGGCACGTCCAGCTGCCGCCCGGTGGCCCCGTCGCGATGCCGAGCCCTCCGCCGGGCACGGCACAGGCCGACTCCGGGGCACCACGCTCGCCGTGCTGCTCATCGGCCCCGCGGGCGCGGGCAAGACGAGCGTGGCGAAGTATTGGGCGGAGCACCGGCGTGTGCCGACGGCCCACATCAGCCTCGACGACGTACGCGAATGGGTCCGCTCGGGCTTCGCCGACCCGCAGTCGGGCTGGAACGACCACTCGGAGGCGCAGTACCGCCTGGCCCGCCGCACCTGCGGCTTCGCCGCGCGGAATTTTTTGGCGAACGGCATATCGTGCATCCTCGACGACGCGGTCTTCCCCGACCGCCCCGTCGTGGGCCTCGGCGGCTGGAAGCGCCACGTGGGCCCCGGACTGCTGCCCGTCGTGCTCCTGCCGGGCCTGGAAGTCGTCCTGGAGCGCAACGCCGAGCGCAGCGGCAACCGCCGCCTCAGCGACGAGGAAGTGGCCCGCATCCACGGCCGCATGGCCGGCTGGTACGGCTCGGGCCTGCCCATCATCGACAACTCCCAGATGGACGTCCCCGCCACGGCCCGCGTCCTGGACGACGTCCTGGCCCGCGCCATCGCGAGCCCGCCGCAGTGGTAGGCCAGGGCCCCGCGCGGCCGTGAGAAGCCGTGGCGCAAGGCCCACCGCCCGGTCGGACGCGCTGACCGGGCCGGGGCGCTGCGGCGCTCATAGGCTCGCCCCATGTCAGAGGTGTACGCGGTCCGCAGGGAGCGGGTGAGGGAGCGGAGCGCCGCCGGTGGTGGTGCGGCGGCGCTGATCTCCCGGCCCGCCAACGTCCGCTATCTCGCCGGGGCGGCGCCCCGCGGCGCCGTGCTCCTGATCGGCGCGGACGAAGACGTCCTGCTGTGCGGGCGCCCACCCGGTGACCTGCCGGGCGAGGGGCGGGCCGACGAGGCGCTGCGGACGCGGCTGCTGCCCGCGCCGGGCGCCGACCCGGCCGTCGCGGGGGCCGAGCTGGCGGCCGCCGGCGGAGCCGAGTCGCTGGCCGTCGAGGAGCACCATCTGACGGTGGCCCGGCACCGGGCGCTCGGCTCGGTCGCGCCAGGGCTGCGGGCTGGTGGACCTCGGCGGCGCGGTGGAGCAGCTGCGGTTCGTCAAGGACGAGGAGGAGATCTCCTGTCTGCGGGTCGTCGCCGCGGAGATCGCCGACCAGGCGCTGGGGGAACTGCTCGAGTCCATCCTCGTCGGGCGTACGGAGCGCCACCTGGCGCTGGAGCTGGAGCGGCGGCTCGTGGACCACGGCGCGGACGGCCCGGCCTTTTCCACCTCGGTCGGCACCGGGCCGAATTCCGGCAAGGGCGGCCACCGGCCCACCGATCGCCGGGTGGAGGAGGGCGACTTCCTCTCCGTCTGCCTGGGCGCGAGCTACCGCGGATACTGCTGCGAGATCGGCCGTACGTTCGTCATCGGGACCTCCCCCGCGGACTGGCAGATCGAGCTGTACGACGTCGTCTTCGCCGCTCAGCGGGCGGGCAGGGAGGCCCTCGTACCCGGTGCGGCCTGCCGTGACGTGGACCGCGCGGCACGTCACGTACTGGACTCGGCGGGGTATTCGGAAGGGCTCGCTCCACTGACGGGACACGGGGTGGGGCTCGAAATCGACGAGGACCCGCAGTTGGCGCCCTCGGCCATGGGTAAACTGGACGCTTGCGTGCCGGTCACCGTCGAACCGGGGGTTCACCTCCCTGGCCGGGGTGGTGTCCGGATCGATGACACGCTCGTCGTGCGCCCCGAGGCGGACGGCGGACCCGAGCTACTCACCATCACGACCAAGGAACTGCTCGCGCTCTAGGGCGCGTGCCCGACCGGGGTCGTCCACCAGTCAGTCAGTGCAGGAGATTCCGCAACCGTGGCTTCCACGAACGACCTCAAGAACGGCCTGGTGCTCAAGCTCGAAGGCGGCCAGCTCTGGTCCGTCGTCGAGTTCCAGCACGTCAAGCCCGGCAAGGGCCCGGCCTTCGTGCGCACCAAGCTCAAGAACGTGCTCTCCGGCAAGGTCGTCGACAAGACGTTCAACGCCGGCGTCAAGGTCGAGACGGCCACGATTGACAAGCGCGACATGCAGTTCTCCTACATGGACGGCGAGTACTTCGTCTTCATGGACATGGAGACCTACGACCAGCTGCACGTCGACAAGAAGGCCGTCGGCGACGCCGCCAACTTCCTGATCGAGGGCTTCACCGCCACCGTGGCGCAGCACGAGGGCGCGGTGCTCTTCGTCGAGCTGCCCGCCGCCGTCGAGCTCGTCATCCAGGAGACCGAGCCGGGCGTCCAGGGCGACCGCTCCACCGGTGGCACCAAGCCCGCCACCCTGGAGACCGGCCACCAGATCCAGGTGCCGCTCTTCATCACCACCGGTGAGAAGATCAAGGTCGACACCCGCACCAGCGACTACCTCGGTCGGGTGAACAGCTAACCGTGGCTGCTCGTAACACGGCCCGCAAGCGCGCCTTCCAGATCCTCTTCGAGGCGGACCAGCGCGGTACGGACGTCCTGACGGTCCTCGCCGACTGGGTGCGCCACTCGCGGTCCGACACCCGGCAGCCGCCGGTGAGCGAGTACACGATGGAGCTCGTCGAGGGGTACGCGGAGCATGAGCGCCGCATCGACGACCTCATCTCGCAGTACGCCGTCGGATGGACCCTGGACCGCATGCCGGTCGTCGACCGGAACATCATTCGGCTCGGCGCCTACGAACTGGTCTGGGTCGACGGCACCCCCGACGCGGTGGTCCTCGACGAGGCGGTCCAGCTCGCCAAGGAGTTCTCCACCGACGAGTCGCCGTCCTTCGTCAACGGCCTGCTCGGGCGCTTCAAGGACCTGAAGCCGTCCCTGCGCCGGGACGAGGCGTAAGGCTTCTCCCGTACGTCACCGCCGGGGCGGCCCGGGGAATTGCTCCGGAACAGCGAAAAACCGCCGGGGTGGCCACAGCCTTTTGGCTGCGGTCACCCCGGCGGCACGTTTCTGCTGGCGTTTTCGCGGGAAGGGTCAGACCTCTTCGTGGGCCACGGCGCGGCGCGCGTCCGCGTCCAGGACGCCCCAGCTGATGAGCTGCTCGGTCAGGACCGAGGGGGACTGGTCGTAGATGACGGCGAGGGTGCGCAGGTCGTCCTGGCGGATCGAGAGCACCTTGCCGTTGTAGTCACCGCGCTGCGACTGGATCGTGGCGGCATAGCGCTGGAGCGGGCCCGCCTTCTCCGCCGGCACGTGGGCCAGGCGCTCCAGGTCGAGGACGAGCTTCGGCGGCGGCTCGGCGGCGCCACCGGGAGCCGTACCGGGCAGCAGCTCCTGCACGGGGACGCCGTAGAAGTCCGCGAGCTCGGCGAGGCGCTGCACGGTCACGGCACGGTCACCGCGCTCGTACGACCCCACCACGACCGCCTTCCAGCGTCCCTGGGACTTCTCCTCGACGCCGTGGAGGGAAAGGCCCTGCTGGGTACGGATCGCGCGGAGCTTGGCCCCGAGCTGCTTGGCGTATTCGCTGGACATATAGCTCCCCGGACGCTGCGACAATCATGCGGCTCCGCCGCGTGGCTGGTAACTCACTGTGAGGTTACGCAGCGTTACTTGCCTGCGTCAAGCCGAATGGTCCGTACCGCCCCTTCAGTGGAGGCCGATGACGTGTTCGGCCATCAGTACTGGTAGTGTGACTGGCGCAATTTCGACGTCCTTTAATGTCCGTCCCGTGAGGCGGAGAAGGAGGTCCGTTTCATATGGACACGCAAGGCTCCAAAGACTCCGTTGTCGCGCGCCCCGTACTCGAAGGGCCCGACATCGCGCGGGTGTTGACCCGCATCGCCCACGAGATCGTCGAGCGCGCCAAGGGCGCCGACGACGTGGTCCTCCTCGGCATTCCCACCCGCGGCGTCTTCCTCGCCCGCCGGCTCGCCGCCAAGCTCGAAGAGATCACCGGCAGCAAGATCCCGGTCGGCTCCCTCGACATCACCATGTACCGCGACGACCTGCGCATGCACCCGCCGCGCGCGCTGGCCCGCACCGAGATCCCCGGCGACGGCATCGACGGCCGCCTGGTCGTCCTCGTCGACGACGTGCTCTTCTCCGGCCGCACCATCCGGGCCGCCCTCGACGCGCTGAACGACATCGGGCGCCCGCGCGCGGTGCAGCTCGCCGTACTCGTCGACCGGGGCCACCGCGAACTGCCCATCCGCGCCGACTACGTAGGCAAGAACCTCCCCACGTCGCTGCGGGAGACGGTCAAGGTGCAGCTCACCGAGGAGGACGGCCGCGACGCCGTGCTGCTCGGCGCCAAGTCCGCCTCCGCTTAAGGACCGGCTTCCCTCCGCACGGGGCCCAGGGCGCGACCCTGCGCGCCCGCGTGCCCGCACACCTCCACACACCGGAGTACCCCCCGATGATGCGACACCTCATCTCGGCCGCCGACCTCTCCCGCGACGACGCCGTCCTGATCCTCGACACGGCCGAGGAGATGGCGCGGGTGGCCGACCGGCCGATCAAGAAACTGCCCGCCCTGCGCGGGCGCACCGTGGTCAACCTCTTCTTCGAGGACTCCACCCGGACCCGGATCTCCTTCGAGGCCGCCGAGAAGCGCCTCTCCGCCGACGTCATCAACTTCGCCGCCAAGGGATCGTCCGTCTCCAAGGGCGAGTCCCTCAAGGACACTGCCCAGACCCTGGAGGCGATGGGCGTCGACGCCGTCGTCATCGGCACGGCGCCTCCGGCGCGCCCTACCGCCTGGCCACCTCCGGGTGGATCGACGCCGCCGTCATCAACGCCGGCGACGGCACCACAGCACCCAC
>RBWT01000339.1 GCA_004010275.1 Streptomyces huasconensis | reverse complement strand
ACCTGCGACCTCTGGGTTATGAGCCCAGCGAGCTACCGAGCTGCTCCACCCCGCGCCGTTGTGTTCAAACCGTACCACGGCGCGGGGTGGCGCTCTGACCAGCTGCTAGCCGCCGCTGCCGGCGCCCTGCTTGTCGCCCTCCTTGTCGGAGGCCTTGTCCGCGCCCTCGTCGGAGGCCTTGTCGGCGTCCTTCTCCGGGCTCTTGTCGGCGTTTTTGTCCGCGCCGTCGGCGGCTTCCTTCTCCGCCGCCTTGGCCGACGCCTCCTCAGCCCGCTCCAGTGCCTCCTGGAGCCGCTCCTGGGCCTCGCCGTACTTCTTCCAGTCGCCTTCCTTCATGGCCTTCTCGCCGTCGTCGAACGCCTTCTGGGCGTCGTCGAGCGCGGCCTGGACCGTCGGGTCGTTCATCCTGGGCGGCTTGGTCGGCTCGTCCGTGTCCGCGTCCCCGTCCTGGTCCTGGGCCGGTGGCTTCGTGCCGCCCGCCGCGCCGAAGACCTGATCGAGGCCCTCGCCCAGGGAGTCCGCGAAGACGGTCTCCGTGCCGTACGACACGGCCACCTTCTTCAGCAACGGATACGCCGACTTGCGGCCCTGCACATAGACGGGCTCCACATAGAGGAAGCCGTCGTCCAGTGGCACGGTCAGCAGATTGCCGTAGAGGACGTCGGAGTCGGCGCCCTTCATGTCGCGGACGAAGGTGCCGACCTCCTTCATGGAGTTCAGCTTGTTCTGGACCTGTTCAGGGCCGTCGACATCGCCGGTCACTCTCAGCAGCTTCATCTTGCCGTAGTTCTTGCTTCTGGCGTCGGCGTCGACCGTCATGAAGGCCCGCAGGTTGGGCCGCTCACTCGGGGTGAACGTCGTCGTCAGCGCGAACTGCTGCTGGTCCTGACCCGGCGCCTGCAAGGACAGGTAGTACGGCGGGACCGCGCTGTCGTCCTTCTTCGTCGGGTCGTTCGGCACCTGCCAGGCGTCACTCGCGTTGTAGAACTGCCCGGGGTCCGTGACGTGGTAGAGCGTCAGCAGCTCACGCTGGACCTTGAACATGTCCTGCGGGTAGCGCAGGTGGTCGTTGAGCGCCGAGGGGATCTCGCTCTTGTCCTTGACCGTGCCCGGGAACGCCTTCTTCCAGGTCTTCAGGACCGGGTCCTTCTCGTCCCAGGTGTAGAGCTTGACGTCACCGGTATACGCGTCGACGGTCGCCTTCACCGAGTTACGGATGTAGTTGACCTGGTTCTGCTGGGCGATCACCGTGCGCTGGCTGTCCGCCTGCGACAAGGAGTCCGCGGTGGTGTCACCGAGCGTGGTGCGCGAGGCGTACGGATAGCCGTTGGTGGTCGTGTAGGCGTCGACGACCCACTGGATGCGGCCGTCGACCACCGTCGGGTAGACGTCGCCGTCGATCGTCAGCCAAGGGGCCACCGCCTCGACGCGCTCCTTGGGGGTGCGGTTGTAGAGAATCCGCGAGCCCTCGCCGATCGCCCCGGAGTACAGGATCTGGGGCTCTCCGAAGGAGACCGCGTACGCGGCGCGGTTGATCGGGTTGGAGAGGTTGACCCCGCTGTCGCCCTTGTAGCTGTACGTCTTCTGGCCGCCGTGGTCCTCTTCGTAGTCGAGCTCCTTCTGGGGCCCGCCCACGATCGAGTACTGCGTCGTCTTCTCGCCGTAGTAGATCCGCTGCTCGTACTTGCCGAGGTTGCCCTTGGTGGGCAGCCCGGACTCGGTGAACGCGGGGGCGCCCTTGGAGCCCTCCTTGGTCTCCGTGCCCTTGGCCGCGACGACGCCATAGCCGTGCGTGTACGCGAAGTGGTCGTTGATCCAGTTCCGCTTGTCGAGCTTGTTCACGTTCAGCTCGCGCAGACCGACGATGGTGTCCTGGCCGTTGTAGCGGTCCACGTCCAGTGTCGTCGGGAACTGGTAGTAGCTGCGCTCCTGCTCCAGCTGCTGGAACGTCGGCGAGACGATGTTCGGGTCGTTCAGCCGGTAGTTGGCCGCCGTGTCGGCGTCCTCGCGCTTCTTGCGGCGGTCCTCGTCGACCCTGCCCGCGCCCCGGTAGTCCTCGGGCTTCACGCCGCTGATGCCGTAGGCGTCGCGGGTGGCCTGGATGTTCTTCTGGATGTAGGGCGCTTCCTTGGCCTGCTCGTTCGGCTGGACCTGGAACTTCTGGACGATCGCGGGGTAGAGCCCGCCGATGAGGATCGCCGAGAGGACCATCAGGCCGAAGCCGATGACCGGCAGCTGCCAGGTGCGGCGCCACAGCGTCGCGAAGAAGAGCAGGGCGCAGATGACGGCGATGCAGAACAGGATCGTCTTCGCCGGCAGGTAGGCGTTGGCGTCGACGTACCTCAGACCGGTCCAGTTGCCCGTCGCCTTGAAGTCACTGGACTTCACCGCGAGGCCGTACCGGTCGAGCCAGTACGCGATGGCCTTGAGCGAGACGAAGACGCCGAGCAGCACCGAGAGGTGGCCGGTCGCCGCCGCGGTCGCGCGCGCGCCGGGGCTGGTGATCCGCAGTCCGCCGTACAGGTAGTGCGTCAGGGCGGCGGCCACCAGAGAGAGCACCGCCGCCGCGAAGCCGAAGCCCAGCAGGAAGCGGTACCAGGGCAGGTCGAACGCGAAGAACGACACGTCCATGTGGAACTGCGGGTCCTTCTGGCCGAAGGGCACGCCGTTGACCCACATGAGCCAGGTGCGCCACTGTCCCGCCGCGGAGGCGCCCGCGATCAGTCCCACCAGGGCGGTGATCCCGATCAGCAGCCACTTCTTGTAGGGGGCGATGCCCATGCGGTACCGGTCGAGGCTCTGCTGCTCCATCGACATCGCGCTGAGCGGCGGGCGCAGCCGGTGCGCCAGCCAGATGTTCACGCCGACCGCGGCCGCCATGAGGAGGCCGAAGAAGAAGAACAGGCCGATCTTGGTCCACAGGGTCGTCTTGAAGACCGAGGAGTAGTTGACCGAGCGGTACCACAACCAGTCCGTCCAGAACCCGGAGAACATGACGAAGGCCATGGCCAGCACGGCCAGCACGCCCAATGTCATGAGCAGGGTCCGGACGCGACGGGAGGGTCGGCCCACTCTGATCCGTGGCCCCGTCGGGCCTCCGCCGCGGTCCGGCATCTGGAAAGCCAAGGTGCGCACCTCGAAGTTCGCTGTTGATTCGTGTTGGTCCGTCAGGCCCCCGAGATCGCGGACCCACACCTATGCAACTTACTCACGCTTTACTCGGTTCCCGATTCTGGGGACGAACGAGGCAGGATTGTGACCATGTCCAACACTCCCATGGCAGCGAGCCCCCTCACCCGGGCCGTCCTCGAGATCGACGAGTACGTCTCCGGCCTCGGCTGGGACCGGCCCGCCCGCCTCTTCGCGCTCGTCGACACGGCGCGACTGCGCACCCAAGAACCCGGCCTCGCCTCCCAGCTCGGCCTCGACGACGGCGTGGAACACGCCGGTTTCACCCCCATCGAGCAGGAGGAGATCCCCGCGGACAAGCCGCTGGACGAGTTCCTCGGCACCATCGCCTGGCCGGACGCGGTGACGGGCTGCGCCCTCACGGTGGAGCGCCTGATGCTGCCGCCGTCCGCCGAGACGTCCGTACCCGAGGGCCTCAGTGAGGCCCAGCTGGCGAAGTGGGTGGCGAAACACCCCGACCGCCAGGAGGTCCGCATGACGGTGGCGGTGCTCCGTGACGGCGCGCGCGAGTCCGCGCTGCGGCTGCGCGAGAAGGACTCGCCGACCGAGGTCCTCACGGGCTCCGACCTGGTGCCCGGCCTCGCGGACGCCCTGGCGGCGACCTTCGCGTAGCGTCCGCGTCCGCACGTACGCGCGCGGGTGGGTGGCGCCGAGCGGTGCCTCCACCCGCGTACTGACGTACGGCTGTCCTGCCTCCCGGGCCGAGCCGCTGCTTCGCGGTGCGTTACTTCGCGGTGCAGCTCGGCAGGGCGTCAGTGTCGCCCTTGCGGATCTTCTCCAGGGACTTCACGGCGTCGTCGATGGTGTCGACCTTGACCAGGGTGAGGCCGTCCGGGACGTCGGTCGCGGCCGCCGCGCAGTTGTCCTTCGGGGTCAGGAAGTACTCGGCGCCCTTCTCGCGCGCACCGACCGTCTTCATCTCGATGCCGCCGATCGGGCCGACCTTGCCCTTTTCGTTGATGGTGCCGGTGCCGGCCACGAACTTGCCGCCGGTGAGGTCCTTCGGCGTCAGCTTGTCGACGATGCCGAGGGCGAACATCAGTCCGGCGCTGGGACCGCCCACGTCGGCCAGCTTGATGTCGATCGTGAACGGGAACGTGTGGTCGGTGCCCGCCTCGATGCCGACGACCGCGCGGTCGCCGCTGTCCGCCTTCTTCGTCGTGATCGTGATGTTCTCGGTCCTGGTCGCCTTCTTGCCCGACTTCTCGGCGGCGGCCGCTTCCTTGACCGGGACGACCGTGAAGGTGACGGTTTCGCCGGGCTTGTGCTCGGTGACGAGCTTGGCGACGTCCGTCATCTCCTTCACGGGCTTCCCGTCGACCTTCTGGATGACGTCCCCCGCGTGCAGCTTGCCCTCGGCCGGGTCTCCCTTGAAGACGGTGGCGACGATGACCTGGGACTCCACCGGAAGCTTCAGTTCCCTGAGCGCCGCCACCTTGGCG
>RBWT01000338.1 GCA_004010275.1 Streptomyces huasconensis | reverse complement strand
GCCGAGGCGGGGCGGGGTAGAGCTCCGCGAGCTGTCCAGCAGCCGGGCGTAGGCGTCGCGCTCCGGCGGGCGGGGCTCGGTCTTGCCGGACTCCCAGCCGGACACCGTGGCCCGGCGCACCTTCAGCGCGGTAGCCACCTCGTCGATCGTCAGGCCGTGCGCGGCACGCAGCCGCTTGCGCTCCGCCGGCGGCGGCAGCGTGGCGCGGGACGCGACCAGCGCGTCGACCGCGTCGAACAACTCGGACATGAAAGCACCTCCTGAGCAACACCCTAGCACGTGAACCGTACTAACCGCGTACGAAACGCGTACGAACTTCGTTCTTTTCGCGTACGTCTGCTATGTTGACCTTGATATGCGAACAGCTCTGCTCGGTTCCGACCGTGTGGGCTCGAACGGCATGGAGGACTGGTGGGGGAAGGCGGCCTTCTGGAGGCGTTGCCCGAGTCGGAGAGCCGCCGGGTGCTGGAGCAGGTGATCATTCCGGCGGCCACGACGGGAGCCGTGCGCCAGTCCCGTCCGGTCGCCGTGGTTGTCGCCGGCCAGCCGGGCGCAGGGAAGACCGCTATCGCCGACCTCGTTCAGGCGGCTCTGGACCGCCGGGGCGGCGCCGTACGGATCTGCCGCGACCTCTACAAGGCGGCGCACCGCCGGTACACAGAGCTGCTGACCGCCGATGTCCGCACCGCTGGCGTCCAGGTGCGCCCGGACACGAGCCGCTGGCAGGCCGCAGTCGAAGAGCACGTCCGGGCAAACGGGTTCGATGCGGTGGTCGAGTCCGCCCTCGCCGACGCGGAAGAGTTCCGGACATCCTCAACCGCCTACCGGCAGGCCCGCCACCGGATCGAGGTAGTCGCGGTGGCAACGGCGGAAGCCCTGAGCCAGCTGGGCACCCTGGACCGCTTTCTCTCCGATCCGCGGTACGTGTCGTGGGAGAACCACGACGCCTGCGCGAAGGGCATGCTGCGGACCCTCGCGGTCATCGAGGCCGAGCACCTGGCCGACCGGATCACCGTGGTCCGCCGCGACGGCACCGTCCTGTACGACAACGAACTGATCGACGGCAGCGGCGGCGCCGGACCGCCGCGGACAGGGCCGTGGTGTACGAGCAGCGCCGGCCCTGGAGCGCGAAGGAGACGGCCGTCTTCCACCACGCGCTCACGCGTGCCGAGGTGCGGGTACACCGTGATCTGCCCGAGGACGAGCGCCTGGCCGTTCACCGGGACATCCGGCGCGCGGCCGCGCTCGCCGAGCCCGTACGGCGCATCGCCCAGCCCCGACGGCGAGCGCCCGGCGTCGACTACCACCGCCTCTCCGCCGACGAACACCGCTGGGTCTTCGACGAGCTGATCGCCCCGTCCTACCTGAACGGCATCATCACTCGGGACGATCCGCGCGCCGTCTACGTGCTGGGGCAGCCCGGGGCGGGCAAGCTCCTGGCCGCGAGGATGGTGCGGCGCGCGATGCGGCCGGGCACGACCCACCTGATCGGCGACGACTTCAAGGCCCAGCACCCGGACTACCTGCGGCTGCTGCGCGAGGAGCCCCCGCCGTGCCGGAGCGGCGATCCGGGCGGACTACCGGGCCTGGGTCACCCAGGCCGAGCAGTACGTGCGGGAGCGGCGTGGTGACGTCCTGATCGAGGGCGCGCCGGGCAGCGTCGAGGAGCTGTTCGACAGTGCACTTCCGTACGCGGCCAGCGGCTACCCGGTCGAGCTCGTGGTCCTGGCCGTCCGCGAGGCCGACAGCCGTCAGGCCACCGCGCTGCGCTACGCCCGGTCCCTGCAGATCGGCCTCACCCCCAGGTTCACCACGCGGTCGGGGCACCGGACCTGCTTCCACGCGCTCACCGAAGTCGTCACCGCCGCCGAACGCCATCCGGCGATCACCGCGATCACGGTGATCCGGCGGGACGGCCGTGCCCTGCTGCGTCGCGAGGCCGGCGGCGCCGGGAGCGCGTCGTGGGCCCTGGCGGCGGAACGGGCACGCCCGTACACCGAGCAGGAGGCCGCCGCGTTCCTCCGCCTCCACCACGGTCTGTGGCGAGCGCTCCCCCGGCACCGCGACGAACTGGAGGAGACGGTCGCGCTCGCCGCCCGCAGATGCCGCCTGGGATGCAGCCGGCCCGGATCGACCGGCCGCACCCCTCCCCGTGGCCGCTGCCTGTCACGCTCCAAGGAGCGGCCTATGAGGCGTCGAATTCCTTCAGCCGGGCCGCGTAGACCTCCGCGATCCGGGCCGCTTCCTGCGGGTCGGCGGTCGCAAGCTGCTGCTGGTCGGCGAGCGCGGCCTGACGGCCGGCCCGCAGTTCTTCCACCCGTTCCTCATCGGGCACCGGCGAGCGCTGCTCGGCGAGGAGCTGGTCGTTGTACCAGCTCACCACCGCCCGCACGGCATCCGCGGCCTGCGCCTCGACACCGCCTTCCAGACTGGAGAAGTCGGGGCTGTCGGACATGGCTACCACCTTCGTGTTGATCTTGCCGGAAACGGTCATTGTCTCCCTGGCCGATTCCGGTGGCGCAGCGCCGCGACGCGCCGCGTGCGCGTACGGAATGCCTTCGTGCTCTCCGGCGTCCGGGGGATGCTTCCCCAAGGGGCCGCTTACCGGCATAGGTTGGCCCGAGGTGATCATCGAATCGGGGGTGGGGCGTGGCAGGTCGGGATCTCAGGGCGCTGTTCAGCACGAACGACCGCGGCCTGGAGGCCGGAGAAGCGTTCACCAACCGCCAGATGCAGTGGGAGCTCGTGGCCGCCGCGCTCAGCGAGCACCTGCGGCACACGGCCGATGCGGTCTTCGACGTGGAGGACCTCGAGGCGCCGCGCGACAACGTGCTCGCGTTCCATGGGGTCGGCGGCATCGGCAAGACGACGCTGTCCCGCAAGCTGGAAGCCGCACTGGCCAACGCCGACCGGCCCGCCCAGTGGGGCGAACCCACCTGGGCCGGCGAGCGGATCCTGCCCGTACGCATCGACCTCTCCCGCTCAGCCGGCACCGATTTCGAGCAGCTTGTGCTGACGATCCGGGCCGCGCTCAGCACGCTCGGCCGCCCGCTGCCCGCCTTCGACGTGGCGCTGCGCCTCTACTGGGAGCACCAGCACCCGGGCGAGAGTCTGGAGGAGTACCTACGCCGCGGCGGCCTGGCCGGCCGGTTCGGCAAGGCCATGCCGCAGCAGATGCAGTCGCCATGCCGACGTCGCCCAGGCCCTCCTCCTGCCCGGCAGCATCGGCACCGCCGTCGGACAGGTGACCGGCTCCCTCGTACGGGCGCTGCGGGAGCGGCGGCAGACCGTACGCGCGCTCGCCCGCTGCGCGCGGCTCGCCGACCTGCTGGAAGCCGAGCCCGACCTCGAAGCGCTGTCCTTCTATCCGCACCTGCTGGCATGGGAGCTCGCCCAGCTCCCGGCCGACAAGCGCGTCACGCCGGTGATCCTGCTGGACACCTTCGAGGACGTCGGCGACCGCACCCACCGCGACCTGGAGCGCCTCATCCAGCGGGCGGTGTGGCTCATGCCCAACGCCTTCTTCATCGTCACCGGCCGCTCCCGCCTGCAGTGGGCCGCCCGGCCTTGCAGGGGCAGCTCGACTACACCGGGCCGATCGCCTGGCCGGGCCTGGCCGCGCCTGCCTCCGCGATCCCGGCCGCGCGGCCAGCAGGCGCCACGCGAGGGCGCGGGCGGCAGGTACTGGTCGGGGACTTCTCACCCGAGGACTGCGACGACTACCTCGCCCGCCGGCTCTCCCGCGATGGCCTGCCCTCCATCAGCAGCGAGATCCGCCAGGTCATCACCAGCCGGTCCCACGGCCTGCCCCTCTACCTCGACCTGTCGGTGCTCCGCTTCCTCGAGATCCGCCGCACCCGCGAGCCGCTCCCGGCCGACTTCGACCACGACTTCGGCGCCCTGATCGCCCGCACCCTGTCCGACCTCACCCCCGACGAACGCCACGTCCTGCGGTCGGTGTCCTTGCTGGACGCCTTCGACCTCACCCTCGCCACCGCCGCGGCCGGCCTGCCGCACGAGGCACCGGCCCAGCGGTTGATCGAGCGGCCGTTCGTCCGCGAGAACGTCTTCGGGCTGTGGCCCTACCACCTGCACGGGCTGATCCGCTCCACCATCCGCAGCACCGATGACGCCGCCGACGACCGCTGGACGGACAACGACTGGCAGCGGGCCGCCGAGCGTGCCCTGGCGGCCCTCGGCACCCAGTGGACCGGCGCCGGCACCACCGGCCCCGGCCGGATGCTGCTGGTCGGCTGCCTGCGCCAGGGCCTCACCCTGGCCCGGGACTTCGGCCTCGAACTGGACTGGCTCAGCGACGCCGCCTGGGCCTACATCAGCGACTCTGTCTGGGAGCCCATCGCCCCACCCGCACGGCCGGGCAGCGACGGCCTGGAGAGCGCGGCCGACGCCCTCGTCGAACTCCTCGCCGCCCTCGCCCGCCGCCAGCACGAGCACCGCTCTGTCACCGCTTCCCGCCTCACCGCCGTCACCAGCAGCCAACTGCTCCCCGCCGACCTGCACGAGATGGGCGTCTACTACCTGGCCAAGGCCCACCGCGACCTCGGCAACTCCGCCGCCTCCCGCCAGGGCATGCAGGTCGTGGCCGACGGCGGCGGCCGCCTCGCCCCCGCCGCCCGCCGCGGACTTGCCCACCTCGCCCGCCTCGCGGGCGACTTCCCCACCGCGTACGACACCGCCCGTACCCTCGGCTGGGCCGGCCGCCAGCACCGCGTCGAAGGCGACATCCTC
>RBWT01000337.1 GCA_004010275.1 Streptomyces huasconensis | reverse complement strand
ACCCCGCGACCGAGTCGCAGGGCACGCCACGCCGACCGAGCGGCAGGCACGCGCCGACCGAGCCGCAGGGCCCGGCCCACCCCGCGACCGAGCCGCAGGGCACGCCAGCCGACCGAGCGGCAGGGCACGCCGGCCGACCGAGCCGCAGGGCCCGGCCCACCCCGCGACCGAGCGGCGGAGAGCGCCATGCGGCCCAAGGCACGGGCAGCTCCCGCAAGCCGCCCGCCCCGCGGGCAGTACCGCATAGCCGAAGGTCACGCCCCAGCACCCCGGGCCGGCCCGCCTCAGGCCCCCGCGACCCGTCACGTGCGGGACATCAGACGCCACCATCGCCGAGTCATACCGCGCCTGAAGCCCCGCGTCCGCCGAGACGCGGAGCAGCGCGCCGAGGGCCCGTACCGCGCCGTCGTCGTAACCGCACGTCTCCGCCTCCAGGGCCGCGTTCTCCAGGCGGCGGATGCCCTCCCTCTCGTCGCCCATCCCCAGCAGCGCCTCGCCGATCGCCGTGAGCAACAGCACCCGGGCCGCCACCGACGCCTCCGCGGGTCCTTCGAGGTCCAGCGCGGCGACGGCCGTCTCGTGGGCCGCCTGCCACTCCCTGGCGTCCAGCCGATGCCGGGCCAGGTGGCAGAGCGCGAGGCGTTCGGTGTGCCGGTCGCCGACGCTGTGCGCCAGCTCCGCCGCGAGCGCGCACCCCTCGGCCGCCTCGTCCGGGCTGCCGAGCGCCGCCTGAGCGAGGGAGAGATTGATGAGCGCGGTCGCCTCGCCGCGCGTGTCGCACGCCCGCGCCGCGAGCACCGGTGCGGCCTCCAGATGGACGAGCGCCTCGTCGACGCGGCCCTCCTCGGTCAGCACCCACCCCAGCAGCGCCAGGACCCGCGACTCCGCGCGCGGATCACCGTCGGCCGCGCCGCCTCCAATGCCGTCCGGAGCAGGGGAGTCCACCCGTCCCGCACCCGCCATACGATCTGGGGCCACATCCCGAGGATGATCCGCCACGTCCTGCCGTGCAGCCCCGCGGAGTCCGCGGCGGCGGCCGCCAGCGTCAGGTCGTCGCGGCTCGGCCTCGTACCAGGCCATGGCCTGGTCGCGGTCGGCGAACTCCCGCGTGGCCCGCGGCGCCCGGAAGTCCGCGGGCAGGGCGAAGCAGGACTCGTCGCCGGGCTCGGCCGCGTCGGCGGCGGCCAGCGCGGTCGCCACCATCTGGTCGAGCACCCGCGGCAGGGCCTCCGCCCCGGCGTCCAGGTCATGCGCGTACAGAGTACGAGATCGTGCAGCGTCCAGCGGTCAGGACCGGCCCGCACGACGAGGTGCGCGGCGGTGAGCTTGTCGAGCGCGGCCTCGGCGGTCGCCGGGTCGGTGTCGGCGAGGGCGGCCGCCGCGTACCGGTCGACGTACCTGCCCGGATGGCGTCCGAGGTGGGCGAACTGCCGTGCGGCGTCGGCCGGCAGACGGCGCACCGTGAGCCGCCGCGCGGCGCGCACGCTCGTGTCCTCCACGTCGAGGAGGCTCAACCGGCGCGACTCGTCGGACGTTCGGCGCACATCGCGCTCAGCTGTGCCTCCGGTTGGTCGGCGAGCCGCGCGGCGGCCACCCGCAGGGCGAGCGGCAGCCCACCGCACAGCTCGGCGAGCCGCCGCGCGGCCACCTCCTCCGCGAGCACCCGCTCCGTGCCGAGCACCGCGGCGAGACAGGGCGGTGCTGTCCTCCGGTTCGAGGACGTCGACGGGTACGGGGCGCGCGGCGTCGGAGGCGATCAGGCCGCGCAGCCGGTACCGGCTCGTCACGACGGTCACGCAGCGGGCGCCGCCCGGCAGCAACTCCCTGACCTGCTCGGATGCCCGGGCGTTGTCGAGGACGACGAGCAACTGCCGAGCAGCGCACAAGGAGCGGAACAGGGCGGACGCGGCGCCCGTCGACTCCGGTATCCGGCGCGGCGCGACCCCCAGGGCGAGCAGGAACTCGCGCAGCTCCTCCAGCAGGGCCGGTTCGCCGGTCTCGCTGAAGCCGCGCAGGTCGGCGTAGAGCAGGCGCCGGGAAAGCGGTCGCGGTTGCGGTGTGCCCAGTGCGTCACCAGCGCCGTCTTGCCGACGCCCGCGGGCCCGGTGACCAGGCAGACGGGCGCCTCACCGGCGGCGGCGCGGGACAGCGCGGTCAGCTCCCCGGCCCGCCCGTGGAAGCCGCGGGGCATACGTGCGCAGCAGGTCGATCGAGGCGGAGACCGCGGCCGGGGCGGCAGCCGCCGGGGGAGCCGCCACCGTGGAGCCGTCCACCGCGTCATGCCGGCGCCTGCCGTTGAGCCCGCTGCCGTTCCGATTCCCGCTCCCGCCCGCGTCGGCCTCGTCCTCTCCAGCCTCGTCGGCCCCGCGCAGTGCGAGCGCGTAGGCGTCGGCCAGCTCCCGGCCGGGGTCGACCCCCAACTCGTCGGCGAGCAGCCGCCGGGTGCGGTGGAACCAGTCGAGCGCCTCGGTCCGCCGCCCCGCCCGCTGAAGCGCCCTCATCAGCGCGGCCGACAGCGATTCACGCAGCGGATGGGCGCCGGCCTCGGCCCGCAGCACGGCGGCGGCCCGTGCGTGCTCGCCCATGCGCCCGTAGGCCCCGGCCAGCGACTCCACCGACGCCAGCCGCAGTTCCTCCAGCGCCTGGGCGGCGGCCTGCAGCGACTGACTCGGATACGCCCCGGTCAGCGCGGGCCCCTGCCACAGCGACAGCGCCTCCTGATACATGGCCACGGCGTCGGCAGGCGCCCGCTGACCGCGCGCCAGCGTCACCAGTTCCTCGAAGCGGTGGGCGTCGAGCAGCGACTCCGGCATCCGCAGGACGTACGCCGTGCCCTGAGTGACCAGCTCGACGCCGTACATGTCGGCCTCGGCACCGGCGAGCAGCACCCGCAGCCGTGACACATGCCCCTGGATGACGCCACGAGAGCGCGTCGGCGGTTCCTGGTCCCACAGCGCGGCCGTCAACTGATCCACGGGAACAGGATGGTTGGGCCGCAGCAGCAGCGCGGCGAGCAGGCTGCGCCGCTTGGCGGGGCCGAGCGGCAACACGCCGGCCTCAGTGGCCACGGACACCGCTCCGAGCAGCCGGAACTCCACTGACGCAACTCCTCCTGCGGGAAAAGATCCAGATTACCGGAGCCGTACACGTGTCCTCCCTGCCCTGCCTGCTCTACCTGTTCCTGTACGTCCTGCCTGCCCTGCCTGCCCCACCTGTTCCCTCGCTGACCGCGAACGGTCCACCAGGTCCCGAAAGGCCAGATTTGTCACGGTGTCCTCGGGGCACACGATCATGGTGATCCGCCGATCACCCCTGTATCACCCGAGGGCGACCGGCGGACCACACCGACCGCACCACGCGTCGGCCGGAGACATGCGCGCGGCTCCTGGTTCGGCCAGGATCGTCAGAGGGCCACCACCTCCGCATGCCGACGGCCCGCGCCTTTTCCACCAGGAGGACCTCATGCTGGACCACACGCTGCCGCTCCTCGCCCAGGGCTACGCGTGGCTCCCCGACCTCACCCGCCGCAAGGGGCCGGGGCCCGTGCGCACCCGCCTGATGGGCAAGCCCGCCATCGCGCTGCGCGGTCCGCAGGCCGTCTCCTTCTTCTACGACGAGAACCACGTACGCCGTCGCACGGCCCTGCCCGAACCCATCCTCAGCACGCTCTTCGGCAAGGGCGCGGTGCACACCCTCGACGGGGAGGAGCACCGCCGGCGCAAGGCGATGTTCGTCTCGGCGCTCAAGGACGCGACCGCGGTCACCGTGTTGGCGGAGCGGGTCGCCGAAGAATGGGAGCGTGCCGCCAAGGAGTGGGCCGGGCGCTCCCAGGTGACGCTCTTCGACGAAGTGAGCCTCCTGCTCACCCGTGCCGTCTGCGCGTGGGCGGGCGTCCCCCTCACCGGGCACCCGAGCGACCGGCACCCGAGCGACCAGCACCCGGACGACGCGGCGCGGCAGACCGCGCAGGACCTCGTGGCCATGGTCGACGGCTTCGCCACCGCGGGCCCCCGCCACTGGAAGGCACGGAGCGCCCGCAAGCGGCAGGAGGAACGGCTCGCCCGCCTGATCGAGGAGATCCGCTCGGCGGGCCACGAGCCCTCGGACGCGCCGTCCGTGGTCGAGGCCGTGGCCGCCCACCGCGAGGCCGACGGGCGGCTGCTGGACCCCCGTACGGCCGCAGTCGAGGTCCTCAACGTGCTGCGCCCGACCGTCGCCGTCACGTGGTTCACGGTCTTCGGCGCGCACGCGCTGCACCGGCACCCGGCCCTGCGCGAGCGGCTGGCCACCGCGGGCGATGGATACGCCCGGGCGTTCGCCCATGAGGTCCGGCGCTTCTACCCGTTCGCGCCGTTCGTCGCCGGCCTCGCCCCGAGCGACCTGGAGTGGCAGGGCGAGCACATCGCCGAAGGCTCCATGATCCTGCTCGACCTGTACGGGCAGAACCACGACCCGGGGCTGTGGAAGGCGCCGTACCGGTTCGACCCCGAGCGGTTCGTCGGCCGTGAGCCGGGCCGTGACGAACTCGTCCCGCAGGGCGGCGGCGACGCCTCCGAGGGCCACCGCTGCCCGGGCGAGGACGTCACCCTGGCCGTGCTGACCACGCTGCTCCCGCGCCTCGCCCGGCTCGACTACCGCGTGCCCGAACAGGATCTGCGGATACCGCTGCACCGGGTGCCGACCAGGCCCCGCAGCGGCTTCCGTCATCACGGACGTACGCGGACCCGCCCCCCTGCCCCCCCCGCCGACCGACGCC
>RBWT01000336.1 GCA_004010275.1 Streptomyces huasconensis | reverse complement strand
GCGGCGCGGGCGTGCTCGGCGCGATGCGCTGCGGACCGCCCTGGAAACGCCGTGGGGCCCGCCGCCCGCCCCGGACTCAGCGGCCGGGTGACGCCGTGCGCACGCGGGCGGGAGCCGAGGGGGACGACCGGCGCGGCGTGCTCGGCGCGGCCCGGCGCGAGGTCCAGGGGCGGGGCGAGGCCTGACGCGGGGCGACCTGGCGCCGCGAGGGCTGCCGCTGCGCGGAGCCGGGCGCCGACCCGCCCGGCTCCGTCCGCCGCGGACGCTCGGGGCCCGGCGCCGCCGCCGGGGCCGACTCGTACACCTCCTCGGGGCCGCCCTCCGGCGGCTCGCCCAGCGCCGCCAGGGCCCGCTTCGCCCTGGGCACCTGCAGTGGCGAGAAGTACGGGTTGATCCGCAGGGCCTCCCCGATGTGCCGTCGCGCCGCGCCGTACCGGCCGAGCTGCCGCCGATCTCGCCCCGGTGGTAGGCGAACAGCGCGCTGCGCGGGCCCTTGGCGATCGCCTTGGTGACCAGCTTCAGGCCCTTCTTGCCCTCACCGGCGCGGTGCAGCGCCCAGCCCAGCGCGTCCGCCGTCTGCGGGTTGCCGTGCCGCTTGTACTCCGCCTTCAGCCGCGCCACGGCGGCCTCCGGATCGCCGTGGTCCGCCTCGAAGAGACCGAGCACCCGTTCGTTGTTGACGCCGCCCGCGCTCTCCTCCCTCACCCGCGCCCGCACCACGTCGTACTGGGCGCGCGCGGCGGGCCGCAGCTTCAGCGCCTCGTACAGCTCGCCGAGTTCCACCGCGTACTCGGGCAGCGGCTGCCGGGTGAGCGCCGAGCGGTACGCGTGCAGCGCCTCCGACGCGTGCGGCCGAGCGCCGCGAGCGCGCGAACCCCGGCCCGCCAGCGAGGCATGGTGGTCGGGGTCGGCGGCGAGCGCCGCGTCGTACTGGCGCGCAGCGCCACGGCAGGCTCGCCCCGCTCCCACGCGAGCTCCCCGACGCGGTGCAGGGACGCCGCCTGCTCCGCCGGGGTCTCGGCGAGCGCCGCCGCGTCCGTCAGGGCCGCGTTGGCGTCCTCGCGCCAGCCGCGGTCGCGGTAGACCTGCCGGCGCGCGCCTTCACGGCGGAGCGCGGGCCCAGCTTCTTGAGGGAGTCCAGGGCCTTGCCGACCCCCTTGGCGTCACCGAGCCCGGTATAGGCGTCGATCAGCGCGGGGTAGGCCGCCCACCGCTTCGGGGCCTGCCGCACCGCCTGCTCGCCCCACATGCGGGCCGCCCGGAAGTCGTGCCGGGCGTTGGCGAGCGCCGTGAGCCCCAGCAGGGCCTCCGGGTTGCCCGCGGGCCGCGTCCGCAGCGACGTGCGCAGCGCCTGTTCGGCCTTCGGGTAGTACGCGACATCGGCGGCGCGCGCGCCCGCGCCACGTACGCCGAGCCCAGCACCGCCCAGGAGTGCTCGTCCCGCGGGTGCGTCCGCAGGTGCGCCTCCCGGTCCCCGATGAGCGCCGCCAGATCCGCAGGGGCGGCCGGCCTGCCCGCCGCCACGGCCACCCGGGCCCGCCCCACCGGCCCGAGCGCGGGCGGCGAGGCGTCCCCGCGGTCCAGCGGCACCAGCACATAGGCGGCCCCGAGCGCCACCGACCCCGCCGCGGAGAAGACCAGCGCACGCCGCACCGAAGACCTCATCGGGGGCCGGTAAGGCTTCGGGGAGGACCCGTAAGGCTTCCGCGGGGACCGGTAGGGCTTCAGAGGGGACCCGTAACGCTTCATGACGCTCACTGTGCGTCAATACGAAGAGCACATCCCGGCACGGGGAAGGGCGTCGCACACGGGTTCACACCGATGGCCCCGGGTGCGACGCTGTGATCATGAGCCGCACCCTCATCGAACTGCTCCAGGAGGGCCTGCCCGCCGAGGCCGTCCTCACGGACCCGGACGTCACGTCCGCGTACTCCCACGACATGGCGAGCTTCTGCGACGCCGGTGCCCCCGCCGTCGTCGTCCTGCCCCGCACCGTCGAGCAGGTCCAGCACGTCATGCGCACCGCCACCGCGCTGCGCGTCCCGGTGGTGCCGCAGGGCGCCCGCACCGGCCTGTCCGGCGCCGCCAACGCCACCGACGGCTGCATCGTGCTGTCCCTCGTCAAGATGAACCGCATCCTGGAGATCAGCCCCGTCGACCGGATCGCCGTCGTCGAGCCGGGCGTCGTCAACGCCGCGCTCTCCCGCGCGGTGGGCGAACACGGCCTGTACTACCCGCCCGATCCCTCCAGTTGGGAGATGTGCACCATCGGCGGGAACATCGGCACGGCCTCCGGCGGCCTGTGCTGCGTGAAGTACGGCGTCACCGCGGAGTACGTCCTCGGGCTCGACGTCGTCCTCGCCGACGGGCGGCTCATGAGCACCGGCCGCCGCACCGCCAAGGGCGTCGCCGGGTACGACCTCACGCGGCTGTTCGTCGGCTCCGAGGGCAGCCTCGGCATCGTCGTCCGCGCCGTGCTCGCGCTGAAGCCGAAGCCGCCGCAACAGCTGGTGCTGGCCGCCGAGTTCGCGTCGACCGGGGCCGCCTGCGACGCCGTATGCAAGATCATGGAGGGCGGTCACGTCCCGTCACTGCTCGAACTGATGGACCGTACGACCGTGCGGGCCGTCAACGCGCTCGCGAACATGGGGCTGCCCGAGACCACCGAGGCCCTCCTCCTCGCCGCCTTCGACACCCCGCACCCCGCGGCCGATCTCGCCGCGGTCGGCGCGCTCTGCGAGGCCGCGGGCGCCACCCAGGTCGTCCCGGCCGAGGACGCCGCCGAGTCGGAACTCCTGCTCCAGGCGCGGCGGTTGTCCCTCACCGCCCTCGAAGCCGTCAAGGGCACCACGATGATCGACGACGTGTGCGTGCCGCGCTCCAGGCTGGCCGAGATGCTCGACGGCGTCGAACGCATCGGCGAGAAGTACGGCCTGACCATCGGCGTCTGCGCGCACGCGGGCGACGGCAACACGCACCCCACCGTCTGCTTCGACGCGGCGGACGCCGACGAGGCCCGGCGCGCCCGGGAGTCCTTCGACGAGATCATGGCCCTCGGTCTCGAACTCGGCGGCACCATCACCGGCGAACACGGCGTCGGCGTCCTCAAGAAGGAGTGGCTGGCCCGCGAGATCGGCCCGGTGGGAGTGGAGATGCAGCGGGCCGTCAAGGCCGCCTTCGACCCGCACCACCTCCTCAACCCGGGCAAGCTCTTCTGACCCGCGCGCGACCACGCTCTCGACCCGCGCGCACCGGTCACTCGCCGTCCCCCGACTCGTCCGAGGGCCACGGGTCCCGCAGCCACAACTCGTCCACGCGGCCCCGGCCCGAGTGGGCGCGATCAGCTCGGCGAGGCCGTCGTCGATGCCGAGCTGCTCGGCCTCGGAGCCCGGCGGGACCACCCGCAAGGTGCGCTCCAGCCAGGCGGAGACGGCCGCCGACGGCGCCTCCAGGAGGGCGTCGCCGTCCGGTGAGGTGAGCGCCATCATGACGACGCTGCGGCCGTCCACCTTCGTCGGCCAGACCCGCACGTCCCCGTGGCCGCACGGCCGGAACACCCCCTCCACCAGCAGCTCCCGGGCGAACGTCCAGTGCACGGGGTGCTCGGAGCCGATGTGGAAGGCGATGTGGACGGCGTAGGGGTCGTCGGTGCGGTAGGTGAGTCGGGCCGGGACGGGAACGGCCCGTTCCGGGGAGAGGACCAGCTTGATTTCCAGCTCGCGTTCCACCACGGAGTGCATGTCGGTGCGTTTCCCTTCTCGTAAGGGGCCCGGGGAGCGGACCCATACGAGTGGAGAGCGCGTGGCCGCCGGAGCATTACGCGGGTTCGGCGGAATTTTCCCGGACGGCTTCGCGGAGCGGCGCGGGCGGGGGACGTGGGGCTCGCGGGGGATGTGTGGGGACCGTACCCGGATAGTGGTTCGAAGGGACGGACCCGCCCGGTGGCCCACGGAGGTCTGATAGATGTGGACCCCTCAAAAGACCCCCGAGCAGATACGGGACGACGGACATGAGCGCCCCAACTCCGGCCCCAGGCGACGACAGGCCCCGCGAAGGCTATTACCCCGACCCGTCCATTCCCGGATATGTCCGGTACTGGAACGGCGCCGCCTGGGTGCCCGGTACGAGCCGTCCCGCGCCGTCCGACGGCGAACCCCTCCCGGCACCGCCCGGCACGGGCCCCGCGGCGGGTGCCGCCCCGGCACCGCCGCCCGCCGTGGAGGAGACCGGGCCGCACTTCTTCGACGAGGACCCGGTGGTGGGCGGCCAGGAGCAGCACGGCGCGCGCCGAGCCCGCCACCGCCTGGCAGGCCGACGCCACCCGGCAGTCGGGCCTCGGCGGCGAGCAGGAGCGCGCCTCGTGGGGCGCCCCGGGCCAGGCCGACCCGCGTGTGCCGAGCGAGGCCGCGCCGCGCGCCGAGACCCCGGACGCCGGGCCGGGGGCCGCGCCCGAGCCGCCCGCGGACGAGAGCAACCCGGGCACGGTCATGATCCGCGCGGTCAGGCCGGGCGCGCCGAAGCCGGGTGCCGCCTCGAAGCCGGCCGCCGGCGAGGGAACAGTGACGTTCCGCCGCCCGACGGGGCCGGTGAAGCCCGCCGACGCGGCGGCCGCGCCCACCCCCGCAGCCGTGCCCACCTCCGCGCCCCGGACCGACGGCACCATGGCGATCCGCGCCATGCGCCCCGCGTCCGAGCAGCGGGACGCCCAGGCCGCCACCCCGCAGCAGGCCGCCCCCGCAGAAGCCGCTGCGCGCTCCGCCGTCCACCGGCAGCATGACCCCCGTCACGTACG
>RBWT01000335.1 GCA_004010275.1 Streptomyces huasconensis | reverse complement strand
GTGCGTCGTATGCGGGTGCGGGTGCGTCGTGGCTGGTCGCGCAGTTCCCCGCGCCCCTTAAGGGGCGCTCACCCGTGCCCCGTCAGGGGCGCGGGGAACTGCGCGAGCAACCACTACGAGACCCGCGGACGGCGGATCAGGCGCACCCCCGAGCCCTGGCCTGCCCCCGCTCCCCGGCGGTCAGCCCACCGCGTCTGCCAGCGCCAGCTCGTGCAACTGGTCCGGCGGTCCCGGCCGCGCGTAGTACCAGCCCTGAGCCGTGTCGCAGCCCAGCTGCCGCAGCTGGTCCGCCTGGTGGCCCGTCTCGACGCCCTCGACCGTGACCGCGAGGTCCAGGCTGTGGGCGAGCGCGACGATCCCCTCGACGATCTTCAGGTCGACGGGGTCGGCCGGGAAGTGCTGCATGCCCTGGGTGAAGGAGCGGTCGAGCTTGAGCACGCTCACCGGCAGCCTGCGCAGGTTGGCGAGGTTGGAGTAGCCCGTGCCGAAGTCGTCGAGGGCGATGTCGACGCCCATCTCCGCGAGCCTGCGCAACGGCTTGAGGAGATCGTCGTCGGCTCCTATCAACGCGGACTCGGTGACCTCCAGGCAGAGCGCGCCCGGCGCGAGACCCTCGCGCTCCAGGATGTCGACCGTGTCGGAGACAAGGCCCGGATGGGTGAGCTGCATGGGCGAGAGGTTGACGTTGACCCGCAGCGGCGCCGCGTCCGCCCCGCCCTGCGTACGCGACTCCCAGAGGCGGGCCTGGCGTACGGACTCCTCCAGGACCCAGCGGCCGAGCGGCACGATCAGGCCGGTGTGCTCGGCGAGCGGGATGAACCGGTCGGGGCCGATGATCCCGTGCTGCGGGTGCAGCCACCGCACCAGCGCCTCGGCGCCGCGCACACTGCCGTCGCCGAGGTGCACCAGCGGCTGGTACTCGATGAAGAACTCGCCGCGCTCCAGGGCGGCGGGCAGCGCGGTGGTCAGGCCGTGCCGGGTGATGACGCGGGCGTCGGCCTCCGGGTCGGCGATCTCGTAGCGGTTGCCGCCCGCGGACTTCGCGCGGTACATCGTGATGTCGGCGCTGCGCAGCACCTCCGCCGCGCCGCGCTCCCCCGCCGGGCCCTCCACGATGCCGATGCTGCCGCGCACGGTCAGCTCGCGGCCGTCGACCCGGATCGGGGCGGCCAGGGCGTTCATGATGCGCCCGGCCAGCTCGTCGACCTCGGTCTCGGTGTCGGGGCCGGTGGTGAGCGCCGCGAACTCGTCGCCGCCGAGCCGGGCCACCATCACGCCGGGCGCGGTCGCGCAGGACTGGAGCCGGTCGGCGACCTCGACGAGCAGCCGGTCGCCGGCCGCGTGGCCGAGGCTGTCGTTGACGGTCTTGAAGCCGTCGAGGTCGAGGTAGCAGAGGCCGAACCGGGCGTTCTCGCCCGCCGCGAGGGCCTTCTCCAGGCGCTCGAAGAACAGGGTGCGGTTGGGCAGCCCGGTGAGCGCGTCGTGGGTGGCCTCATAGCGCAGGCGGAGGTTGAGCAGCCGCCGCTCGGTGGTGTCCTCCATCAAGGCCAGCTGGTACTGCGGCAGTCCGTCCGCGTCCCGCAGCAGGGAGACGGTCAGGTTCGTCCACAGGACCGTGCCGTCGGGGCGGTAGAAGGCCTTCTCCACGCGGTAGTGCTCGCGCTCGCCGCGCACCAGCTCCTCGTACAGCTTCCATACGTGGGGCGAGTCGTCGGGGTGGGTCCACTCGGCCGCGTTGCGTCCGCGCAGGTTGCTCTCCAGGCCGCCGAACATGCGCACCAGCGCGTCGTTGACCTCCAGGATCGTGCCGTCGAGGCCCGCGATGCCGATGCCGATCGCCGCCCCGTGGAAGACGGCCCGGAAGCGTGCCTCGCTCGCGTGCAGGGCTTCGGCGACGGCGCTGCGGGCGCTCAGCGCGGCGCGGGAGATGGCCTCCTGCTCGGTGAGGGTGCGCTCGCGCAGTGCCTGCGCGAAGCCGGCCGCGACCGCGTGCTGAATCCGCGAGCTGCGGGCCCGCAGCTCCTCCTGGGAGCCGTCGCCGCCGCAGTACAGGACCAGGTAGGCGTCGACGCAGTCGAGGGTGCGGCTCAGCGCCTCCGGGTCGGTGCAGTGCGTGTCGACGAGGCGGCGCCGACCGCGCGGCCCCGCGCCGCGTCGAAGAACCGCTCCTGGAGCGCGTCGCGCAACTTCGCGGCCAGCGGGACGAGTTGTTCCTCGAACTCGGGACGGGTCAGGGAGGTCGCCGTCACCGGGAAGATGGCGCGGCTCCAGATCGTGGCGAACCTGCGGAGTCTTCCCTCCGGCCCGTCCGGCTCGGCGCTCAACGCTTTCGTCCCACGCCCGCGAACCCCGAGAAGGAGTAGGGGTCCTCCTCGTCGGGCGCCGTGTCGGGCCGCCAGTGCGGCATCGGCACCAGGCCGGGTTCCACCATGTCGTATCCCTCGAAGAACCGCGCGATCTCGTCGCGCGAGCGCATGATCAGTGGATTGCGGATGTCCTTGTATACACCGACCGTGCCGTCGGCCTGCTCGGGGGGAACCGGAATCCCTTCGTACGAGGCATGGGTGACGACGATCAGGCTGCCGGGCGCGAGGGCGTCCCGCAGTTCGGCGACCGCCGCGCGAGGATCGTACGCGTCCTCGACGAAGTGCAGCACGGCCACGAGCAGCAGGCCCACCGGGCGCTCCAGGTCGAGGAGCTCCTCCACCTGCGAACTGCCCAGAAAGTCCCGGGGCTTGCGCAGATCCGCGGCGAGGCGACCGCGGCCCGCTCGTCGCGTCGAGGACCGCCTCGCTGTGCGCGACGGCGACCGGGTCGTCGACGTACACGACACGCGCCTCGTCACTGGCCTGCTGCGCCACCTCGTGGACGTTGCCGAAGGTGGGGATGCCGGAGCCGATGTCGAGGAACTGGGTGACGCCCTGGTCGACGGCGTACCGCACCGCTCGCCGCATGAAGGCCCGGTTGGCCTGCATGACCTTCGGCAGGCCCGGCATGAACTCCATGGCCCTGCGGCCGGCCTCCCGGTCCACCTCGAAGTTGTGCGAACCGCCCAGGTAATAGTCGTAGATGCGGGACACGCTGGGCATCGAGATGTCGATGCCGAGCGGGGCCCAGGCGGGACGCTCCATCAGGACTCCAAGGCATAGGGGGTGTGGCGGGCGATCCGGTGTTCGAGGGTGAGGCTACTGATCGTCCGCCAAGGGAGCGAGTCAAAACGGAAATTGGCCGTCCGTTCTCGGTCACTGCCTGCGGCAAGTGCCGTACACCACACAGAAGGCCGTCCGTTCCCCTTCCCTTTTTCAGGGAGAGGGGGAACGGACCGGCCGACCGTGCCCGTGGGGGGTTCTTGGGGGTCCGTGGGGGGTTACCCGGGGTTGCTCCGGGGGTTACCGGCGGAGTTACCGGGGGGCGCCCACCGCCTTGCCTTCGGGGCTCACGGCGTACCAAGTGCCGCCCACGCCCTGCCCGTTGGTGTCACCGGGCTTCTTGTCCCCGGCGAAGGTGTACAGCGGCCAGCAGTCGATCGTCTGCTGCTTCCCGCCGTCCGGGCGGTCGTAGGTCATGTAGCCCTTCTTGGCGATGCCCTTGGTGTCAGCCTTGTCGACGGGGGCCACGGCGGGCCACTTCTCGGCGCAGGCGCCCACGCAGTTGGACTTGATCGGCCAGGCGGAGTCCTTGGTGAAGCGGTAGACGGTCATGCCGTTCCTGTCGACGACGATCTCGCCGAGCTTCGGGTCCTTGCGGGTGGACAGGCCCGCGGGGTCGGCGGGGGCGGCCTCGGGCGGGGCGGTCTTGTCGGGCGCGGTCTCGGAAGGGTCGGTTCCGGCCGCCGGGGGTGAGGCCTTCTTGCCGTCCGGGGCCGCGGCGTACCAGACGCCGCCCACGCCCTGCCCCTTGGCGTCGCCGGGCTTGGTGTCCTTCGCGTACCGGTACATCGGCCAGCCGTCGATGGTGAGCTGCTTGGTGCCGTCGACGCCCGTGACCTCGCCGAGCAGGGAACGTCGCGCCCGGCGCGGCCTTCGCCCCGTCGGCGGGCGCGGCCGGCCAGAGCTTCAGACAGGCGGCGTCGCAGTTCGACTTGGGCGGCTGGGCGGTGTCCTTGTCGAAGCGGTAGAGCGTGAAGCCCGCGCTGTCGGTGACGACCTTCCCGAGCTTCTTGCTGTCCCACACGGCGAGTTGACCGGCCGGCTTCGCCTTGGCGCCGGCACCCTCCTCGGCGGCGCCGGAGTCGGCTCCGTAGCCGTCGGCCTTGGCGGGCGCTTGGTTGCCCACGTTCTGGCCGTTCGGGGACTGGTCCCCCTTCTCCTGGCCGCATGCCGTCGTCAGTGCCAGCAGGGCCGCAGCCGTCGTTACGAGCGAGGCGCTCCGCCAGGCCCGAGGGGCTCGCCCACTTGGATGCCGCATCTGTGACTCCCGCTGTCCGCTTGGGTGTTGTGGCGCCGTTTTGCGTCACACATGGCCCTAGGTACGGGCGGAGGCGGCCGTCGCGTTCAATCGGCCCGCAAAAATTATTCGCGCGGTCCGCGGACGCGGGACGGACGGATGTACGGGACGGGCGTCAAGCCAGGGGCGGCGCGCCTCCTCCTTTCGGGGCATCCGGGCGCCTTCCGGCATGCATGGAGTGGACACCGCCCATGATCTCCGTCGTGCATGGAACCTCGCGGACCCTGTCGTCCGTCGTCTCGCGCGTACTGACGCTCCTGGCACTGGCGTTGCTGCTCGGCGCCTCCGCCACCACCGGTGCGGCCATGGCCGGCGACTGTGCGTACGCGTCGCTCGGCAGGGCGGTTCCTCCTCGGGCGGCGGCCCGGTGGCCGTCTCGGGCAACGGCGCCGACTGCTGGGCGGGGCCCACGCAGCGCCCGAAGCCACCACCACCTCCGCCACCGCCCCCTCCGCC
>RBWT01000334.1 GCA_004010275.1 Streptomyces huasconensis | reverse complement strand
TCGAGAAGTCCGGGTCCCGCATGGCCAGGGTCATCCGCACCGTCATGGAGGCCATCCGCGGCCTGGAACGGGCACTGAAGGCCCTCGGGGAGATCAAGACGATCGCCAAGGCAGGAAAACTCGCAGGTGAGGGCATGAAGTTCTCCGCCTTCGACGCCCTGTTGAAAGATCCTGGCACCTTCGCGGACCCAGACAAACTGGCGGAGACCCTGGCGACGGGAGCAGCGCTCGGCGTTGGTGTCGGCGGTCTGGGCAAGCTTCTCGGCAAGGGCCTGAGCAAGCTCAAGCCCAGCGAACTCGCCAAGCTCGGCAAGGCCTTGGGAGCTGACGGCTCGGGCCTGACCCGGCTCAAGCTGCGGCCCGCGGAGTGGGAGAAGCTGCCCGCCTCCATCCGGGCAATGCTCAAGAAGTGCGACCTCGACCCGATCGACGTGGCCACCGGCGACATGCTGCTGCCGCAAACCGACGTCGCACTGCCCGGCACCCTGCCCCTGGTACTGGAGCGCACCCACGTCTCCTCCTATCGCTGGGGCGGCTGGTTCGGACCCTCCTGGGCCTCCACCCTCGACCAGCGTCTCCAAGCCGACGACGACGGCTTCGTCTACGCCGCCCCCGACGGGGCCCGGTTGATCTACCCGCCACTCGCCTCCGAGGCCACCGACCCCGTCTACCCGGAGGGCGGCTCGCGCCTCTCGCTCGCCTGGGACACCGAAGTCGACGGCGCCCTGCGCATCGCCGATCCGGACACCGGGCACTCGTACGTCTTCCACTCGCCACGTCCCGCCGACGACGGCCAGGCCGTCGACCTGCCGCTGCAGACCATCGTGGACCGCAACGGCCAACGCATCGCCCTCCACTACGCGGAAGACGGTTTCCCCACCGAGGTCTCCCATTCCGGCGGATACCGCATCGCCCTCGACCACCACCCCCATCTGCCCCGCATCGCGAGCCTTCGGCTCCTCGACCCGGTGCGGCCGGAGGGGAACGGGACGCTCCTCGTCTCCTACGGCTACAACGAGAATGGGCACCTCACCGAGGTGACCAATTCCTCGGGGCTGCCCTTGCGGTTCACGTACGACGACGTGGGACGCATTACCTCGTGGACCGACCGCAACGGGACCGTCTACCAGTACACCTACGACGACGT
This sequence comes from Streptomyces huasconensis, assembly GCA_004010275.1. Classification (GTDB taxonomy): domain Bacteria; phylum Actinomycetota; class Actinomycetes; order Streptomycetales; family Streptomycetaceae; genus Streptomyces; species Streptomyces huasconensis. The sequence goes on along the minus strand of RBWT01000334.1, from coordinate 3,803 downwards.
GGGCCGGGTCGTCTGCACCGAGGGCAGCGACGGTTTCCTGTCCGGCACCCTCTCCTACGACGACGAGACGCGCACGACGCTCGTCACCAATGGTCTCGGCCACACGACGCGCTACGAGCACAACGAGGCATACCGCCTCATCCGGCAAACCGACCCACTCGGGCATGTCACCCATCAGGTATGGGATGCCGACCACCGCCTCATCGCGGTCACGGACCCGCTCGGCCGCACGACACGCTACATCTACGATGAACATGGCCGGGTGGCCTCCGCGATACGGCCGGATGGTCGGGAAGCCCGGGCGGAACACAATGAACTTGGTCTCCCCACAACGATCACCGAGCCAGACGGCAGTGTGTGGCAGCAGGGGTACGACGACCGGGGCAACCGGATCTCCGTCACTGATCCCGCCGGAGCCACAACGCGTTACCGCTACAGCAGATCGGGCCACCTCGTCGCGGTCACCGACGCGTTGGACCACACCACCAAGGTTCGCTGCGATGCGGCGGGACTGCCCGTCAAGGTCACCGATCCGCTCGACGCCGTCACCACGTACGAGCGCGACAGCTTCGGCAACCCCGTCAGCATCACCGACCCGCTGGGACATGTGACCCGCCTGGAATGGACGGTGGAGGGCAAGCTCGCCCGTCGCACCTACACGGACGGGTCAAGCGAGTCCTGGGCATACGACGGTGAGGGCAACTGCACCCGTCACACCGACCCGATGGGGGCGGTCAGCCGCTTCGAGTACACGCACTTCGACCAGCTCGCCGCACGTACCGGGCCCGATGGCGCCCGATACGAGTTCACGCACGATGCAGAGTTGCGCCTCACCGGTGTCACCAACGCGCAGGGATCTACGTGGACCTACACCTTCGACCCGGCGGGCCGCCTGGTCTCCGAGACGGACTTCGACGGCCGAACCCTCACCTACACTCACGACGCCGCTGGTCAGCTCGTCGCCCGTACCACCGCCTCCGGGCAGCGGATCCGCTTCGAACGCGACGTCCTCGGCCGCACCGTGACCAAGGACGTCGAGAGCCGCGTCACCACGTATGCCTACGATGACGCGGGCCGCCTGACCGGGGCCGCAAACGGCGACACCGTTCTGACTCTGCGGCACGACGCCGCCGGACGCCTGCTCTCCGAAACGGTCGACGAGCGCACCACGTCCTACTCCTACGACCTGCTGGGGCGCCGGACCGGCCGCACCACACCAACCGGCGCGACCACCACCTACGCCTACGACGCAGCCGGGCGCCGAACCCAGCTGACCGCCTCCGGCCGCACCCTGACCTTCGACCACGACCGGACGGGCCGTGAACTGTCCCGCCGTGTCGGTGAGACCTTCACCCTCATCAGTTCCTTCGATCCCCTCGGCCGCCTTTCGAGCCAGACGGTGACGGGGCCGGCCTCACACGGACTAATCCAGCAGCGGGACTACAGCTACCGCGCCGACGGCAACCTCGTCGCCGTCAACGACCGCCTCAACGGTCTCCGTCGCTTCGATCTGGACGCCGCGGGAAGGGTCACCGCGGTCCGCGCCGACCAGTGGTCCGAGACCTACGCCTATGACGATGCCGGTAACCAGACCGAGGCTGTCTGGCCTTCCGCTCACTCCGGTCAGGAAGCCACCGGCACCCGCTCATACTCTGGTACCCGCATCGCCAGGGCCGGTCAGGTCCGCTACGAACATGACGACGCCGGACGCATCACTCTGCGCCAGAAGCCCCGTCTGTCCCGCAAGCCGGACACCTGGCACTACATCTGGGACGCCGAGGACCGTCTCACCCAGGTCGTCACTCCGGACGGCACGATCTGGCGCTACCGCTACGACCCCCTCGGCCGACGCATTACCAAGTCACGGATAGCCCACGACGGCAGGACCGTGGCCGAACATACGGACTTCACCTGGGACGGCTCGGCCCTGTGTGAACAGACGACCACCAGCCGGGAGCTGCCCAACCCACTGACGCTGACCTGGGACCACCAGGGGCTCCATGCCCTCACCCAGACCGAACGCATCACAGCGGCCACCGCCCCACAAGACGAGATCGACTCCCGCTTCTACGCGATCGTCACGGACCTCACCGGCACTCCCACCGAACTCATCGACGAACGAGGAGACATCGCGTGGCGTGCCCGCAGCACCCTTTGGGGCACCACAGCCTGGCCGACGGACAGCACCACCTACACACCCCTCCGCTTCCCTGGCCAATACCACGACCCGGAAACCGGTCTCCACTACAACTACTACCGCCACTACGACCCCGAAACCGCCCGGTACACCACCCCTGACCCTCTCGGACTCGCACCAGCACCCAACCCCAACACCTACGTCCACAACCCGCACACCTGGACCGACCCGCTCGGCCTTTCACCGTGTCCGAATAACGTTGCGCTGGGGATTCGAGAGGAAGGGTTGAGGGAATTTGCGGACAAGAATGGATACACTCACTACCTCGATGACTGGACGGGATTCGAAGCGCAAGTCAGAGCTGCGGCCCATAATCCTAACGTCCGCCTGCACGTATCCATGGACGGATTCGCCGGGGAAACACCGACCGAACGTTTTATGAACGCCTACAAGAGCGGGATGGGGAATAACTGGTTCGCGACCGAGCGTGAGATGTACCACGTAGGGAAGGCGGTACGGGTGGGCGACAGGGAATGGGGTAGCATTTCTTTCTACGAAGGGGGCCGGAAAATCACCGTCCCTGAACCAGAATCATGGCCCATGCCTGGGAGTTAACTTGCGCAACATCGCATCATGGGACCGAAAGTTCCAAGTCTGGCAGTACTCTGTCAGCCATTCCGTACTGCTCCTCAGAAGCTTTCATCCTCGACTTTACAACACGCGAATCGATGTCGTGTTCCCGGCAGTTGAACTCATGCATGTCGGCCCCGGCTTCCCACGCCTGACGATTGCACGACTCAACGAAATCGAAAGCGCCGAGTTCTTGCGTGATCGCCATGCAGAACCTGGGCGTGGCGCCTTGTTTCTGTTGAATGGCGGAGAGGGATACGTTCGCGCTGCCGACTGCCAGTGGCACGAGGACGACGGGGATCACCACGCGCCGTCACGGTTCGGCCCAATGCGAGGCACTGAATAGGGCGGGCCCGGCGTGAGCATCGTCAATAGCTCCGCCGAATGGCCGCGCTGCAACCACTAGCCGTACAGAGACCGAAGAATGCGTGCATCGAGAGTTCATCGTCCCGGGCGATCACGAAGTCCTCGAAGTGATCGGTGAATGGCCCGAGAGCGACGAGGACAGCGACGCACGCCTGCTCACGCTGCAGGACGAGGGAGACAAGTGCATCATGCTCTCTTACGAGGCTCTGGCCAGATCGGTCCGGGCCCGTTGGAAGAACAGGCGCGGGAGAGAGATCCTCGATATCTTCCACGACGGTGCCACCCAGATGACAGTGCACTCGGATTCAAGCACCGCACGCATCTTAATTAAATTCCATATGGGTGAGTGTGTCGGGGATAGGGAAATACAGGCCCTTCCGTACCTCGCTGTCACAGATCGACTTCTCTTCGTCTGAGTTGATGCCGAGCGGCACTTGAACTGACTGCTAGCGCGGTGGTACCGGGCACCATGTGCGGCAGCGCTTGCACACGCTGATCCGTGGTCTCAGTTCTGGTCTCATTCACGTTCGTCCGGGGCCGTTCACCAGACCCACAAGCCCCAGCCGCATCGCAGGTCAGAACTATCCCGTACGCTTCAGGACGGTCGAGCGAAGACTTGGAAAGCGTGTTGGGGGCAACCCCTCACGAGTTCGAATCTCGTATCCTCCGC
>RBWT01000333.1 GCA_004010275.1 Streptomyces huasconensis | reverse complement strand
CTCCTCGCCGCGCTGGGCCGCGGCGGCGAGCGCGGACTCCGGGAGCGGCGCGGAGAGGATCGCGGCGATCTCCGCGCGCGGGGCGGGCGGCGGGGCGCAGATGCCGGTGAGTTCCTTGGGGCGTACGGCCTTGGTGATCCACGCGCGGTCGAGCACGCGCCGCTCGTCGGCCTCGGCGACCAGGTCCTCGGACTGGTTGTAGTCGCCGTCGGCGGCCTGCACGGCCCACAGGTGGACGGCGACGCCGTGCTCCTTGGCGGCCATCATGCCGGGCAGCAAATCCCCGTCCCCGGTGACCAGCACGATGTCGGAGCAGGCGCGGTTGCGGGCCAGCTCGGTCAGCTCGGCGTGCATGGCGGCGTCCACGCCCTTCTGCGCCCAGCGCCCGTCGCTGCGGGTCAGGGCGCCGAGCCGGACCGTCACGCGGGGCATCACGCGCAGCCGCCGGTGCTCGGGCTGCGGTACGCGGTCGGGGGCGCCGTCGAACCAGTAGATGCGCAGCAGCTGGCGCTCGGTCTCGCACTCTGCGCGCTCGCGCAGGCCGTGGATCAGGGCGGTGTGATCGACGGTGATCCGGGACCTGGACGGTTCGCCCGCGAGGAGACTCGCGGCGGCACCCAGCAGATACCCGGCGTCCACCAGGACGATGCAGCGGTCCACGCGATCCACCCTCTTTCCCTGGAGGTTCTCCCGGCCTTCGGCGGCAGTCCCTGAAAAGTGCCCGGAGGTTCCTGGACGTTCCCTCGAAGGCCCACGGACACACCCTGTTACGGGAACGAATCAGGGGTGCGCGTGCGGGGCCGCGTCGGGTCTGCTTCGAGTCTGCCCGACCTGGCGGAGGTTAACGGGCGGAACTCGATCTTCGGCGTGGCGTATCACCACTTCCCGCACGGACAGCCGTTGTTTCCCCTACCGGCGCCCTCTATCACACACGGTGATTCTCCGAAATGCGCGGCTTGTCGGCATATGTGAGTCTGGTCCCGTCATGGCCCCCGGATTCCCCTCAGGAGGAAGATCACCATGGCCAAGAACAAGAATCGCAAGCAGGGCAGCCAGGAGAACCGCGGCTCGGCGGCCGAGCGGGCATCGGAGCAGGCCAAGTCGGCCGCCGCCGAGGCCCAGTCGCCCATGGAGTCGCACGCGCAGGGCAGCCCCGCCGATGTTGCCCGTAAGCAGCAGCGCCGCTTCGGCCACAATTGACACACATCGTGAGGCACGGCCGAGGGGCGCACCCCATGCGGGTGCGCCCCTCGTATGCGTTCATCCGCCGTGGCGGGCGGGCCTTGCTCAGCCCGCCAGGCAGGACGGGCCGAGCAGCACCTTCAGGTCGCCGAAGAGCGCCGGGTCCGGCTTCACGCGGTGCCGGTCGAGGCGCAGCACCGTGGTCTTCTGCGCCCCTTGCAGCTTGATCCGCACCTCGCTGTTGCCGCGGTGGTGGCTGAGGACCTCGCCGAGCCGGTGGACCATCGGCGGGCTCACCTTGACGGTCGGGATGGTGATGATCACCGGCGCGTTGGTGCCCGCGTTCGACAGGTCGGGGACCTGCAGCTCCATCGCGACGAGCCGCGGCACGTCCTCGCGCTTGTCGAGGCGGCCCTTGACGAAGACCACGGCGTCCTCGACGAGCTGGGTCGACACCAGCTGGTAGGTCGCGGGGAAGAACATGCACTCGATGGAGCCGGCGAGGTCCTCGACGGTGGCGATCGCCCAGGCGTTGCCCTGCTTGGTCATCTTGCGCTGGAGGCCGGAGATGATGCCGCCGATGGTGACCACCGAGCCGTCGGAGAAGTCCCCGCCGGTGAGCTGGCCGATGCCCGCGTCGGCCTTGTCGGAGAGCACGTGCTCCAGGCCGAAGAGCGGGTGGTCGGAGACGTACAGTCCGAGCATCTCGCGCTCCTGGGCGAGCAGGTACGTCTTCTCCCACTCGTCCTCGGAGAACTCCACGTCGAGCCCGAAGCCCGGCTCGTCGCCGCCGGTCTCGTCGCCCATGCCCCCGAAGAGGTCGAACTGGCCCTCGGCCTCCTTGCGCTTCACCGCGACCACATTGTCGATCATCGGCTCGTACTGCGCGGTCAGGCCCTTGCGGGTGTGGCCCATCGTGTCGAACGCGCCCGCCTTGATGAGCGACTCCGTGGTGCGCTTGTTGCAGGCGGCCGCCTCGACCTTGTCGAGGTAGTCGGGGAAGGAGGTGAACTTCCCCTTGGCCTTGCGCGAACGGATGATCGACTCCACCACGTTCGTACCGACGTTGCGGACCGCCTCCAGGCCGAAGAGGATCACGTCGTCGCCCTGGGCGGCGAAGTTGTGCACGGACTCGTTCACGTTCGGCGGGAGGACCTTGATGCCCATGCGGCGGCACTCGTTGAGGTAGACGGCCGACTTGTCCTTGTCGTCCTTCACCGAGGTGAGCAGCGCGGCCATGTACTCGGCCGGGTAGTTCGCCTTCAGGTAGGCGGTCCAGTAGGTGACCAGGCCGTACGCGGAGGAGTGCGCCTTGTTGAAGGCGTAGCCGGCGAAGGGGACCAGGACGTCCCACAGGGCCTGGATGGCCTCGTCGGAGTAGCCCTTCTTCTTGGCGCCCGCCTGGAAGAGGACGAAGTTCTTCTCCAGCTCCTCGGGCTTCTTCTTGCCCATCACGCGGCGCAGGATGTCGGCCTCGCCGAGGCTGTAGCCCGCGACGATCTGCGCGGCCTTCTGCACCTGCTCCTGGTACACGATGAGGCCGTAGGTGAGGCCGAGCGTCTCCTTCAGGGGCTCTTCGAGCTCCGGGTGGATCGGCGTGATCTCCTGGCGGCCGTTCTTGCGCTCGGCGTAGTTCGTGTGCGAGTTCATGCCCATCGGGCCCGGCCGGTACAGGGCCGAGACGGCGGAAATGTCCTCGAAGTTGTCGGGCTGCATCTGGCGCAGCAGGGAGCGCATCGGGCCGCCGTCGAACTGGAAGACGCCGAGCGTGTCGCCGCGGCAGAGCAGTTCGAAGGTCTTCGGGTCGTCGAGCGGGAGGGAGAGCATCTCCAGCTCGATGCCCTTGTTGGCCTTCACCATCTTGACGGCGTCGTCCATGATGGTGAGGTTGCGCAGGCCCAGGAAGTCCATCTTGAGCAGGCCGAGCGACTCGCACTGGGGGTAGTCCCACTGCGTGATGGTGACGCCGTCGGTGTGGCGCACCCAGATCGGGGCGTGGTCGACGATCGGCTCGCTGGACATGATCACGCCGGCCGCGTGCACACCCATCTGCCGGACCAGGCCCTCCACGCCCTTGGCGGTGTCGATGACCTTCTTGACGTCCGGCTCGTTCTCGTACATCCCCCGGATCTCGCCCGCCTCGCTGTAGCGCGGGTGCGAGGGGTTGGTGATGCCGTCGAGGTCGATGCCCTTGCCGAGGACGTCGGCGGGCATGGCCTTGGTGAGGCGGTCGCCCATCGCGTACGGATATCCGAGCACGCGCGCGGAGTCCTTGATGGCGTTCTTCGCCTTGATCTTTCCGTACGTGCCGATCATGGCGACCTTGTCGGCGCCGTATTTCTCCGTCACGTACCTGATCACCTCGACGCGCCTGCGCTCGTCGAAGTCGATGTCGACGTCGGGCATGGAGACGCGCTCGGGGTTGAGGAACCGCTCGAAGATCAGGCCGTGCGTGATCGGGTCGAGGTCGGTGATGCCCATGGCGTACGCGACGATCGAGCCGGCCGCGGAGCCTCGGCCGGGGCCCACCGCGATGCCGTTGTTCTTGGCCCACATGATGAAGTCGGCGACGACCAGGAAGTACCCCGGGAACCCCATCTGGATGATGATGTCCATCTCGTACTCGGCCTGCTTCTGGCGGTCCTCGGGGACGCCGCCCGGATAGCGGCGCTCCATGCCGCGGCGGACCTCCTCCTGGAACCAGGTGACCTCGGTGAAGCCCTCCGGGATGTCGAACTTCGGCATCAGGTCGCGCTTCTCGAACATCCCGGTGGTGTCGATCTGCTCGGCGACCAGGAGCGTGTTGCGGCAGCCCTCCTGCCAGGCGTCCGAGGAGTCGATCGCGTACATCTCGTCGGTCGACTTCAGGTAGTAACCGGTGCCGTCGAAGCGGAAGCGGTCCGGGTCGGAGAGGTTCTTGCCGGTCTGGATGCAGAGCAGGGCGTCGTGGGCGGTCGACTCGTGCGCGTACGTGTAGTGCGAGTCGTTCGTCACCAGGGGCGGGATGCCGAGCTTCTTGCCGATGTCCAGAAGGCCGTCGCGGACCCGGCGCTCGATCTCGATGCCGTGGTCCATCAGCTCCAGGAAGTACCGGTCCTTGCCGAAGATGTCCTGGTACTCCGCGGCCGACTTCAGCGCCTCGTCGTACTGACCCAGACGCAGCCGGGTCTGCAGCTCGCCCGAGGGGCAGCCGGTGGAGGCGATGAGCCCCTCCGACCACTGGGAGATCGTCTCCTTGTCCATGCGGGGCCACTTCTGGAGCCAGCCCTCGGCGTACGCGTCCGAGGAGAGGCGGAAGAGGTTGTGCAGGCCCGTCTTGTTCGCCGCCCAGATCGTCTTGTGGGTGTAACCACCGGAACCGGAGACGTCGTCGCGCTTCTGGTGCGGCTGGCCCCACTGGATCTTGCGCTTGTTGCGCCGCGACTCCGGCGCCACATACGCCTCGATCCCGATGATCGGCGTCACGCCCGCCTTCTGCGCGGAGTGGAAGAAGTCGTACGCGCCGTGGAGGTTGCCGTGGTCGGACATGGCGATGTGCGTCATGCCCATCTCATTGCACGCCTTGAACATGTCCTTGAGCCGCGCGGCACCGTCAAGCAGCGAGTACTGGGTGTGCACGTGCAGGTGCGTGAAGGGCGGCTTGGTCACGGTGGGAGGCCTCCGGAGAACGGTTGGTGACAGGCTGCGGGCAGTCTGGGGGGACAGCGACGAAGTCTAATCCGGGGCGCTGACAGCGGGTGGGCACTCGGGAGTACGGTCGTGCGTTGGAAGAGGCGGAGCGCCTGCCCGATACGGGCAGAATCGTGCGTTGGAAGAGGCGGAGCGCCTGCCCGATACGGGCAGAATC
>RBWT01000332.1 GCA_004010275.1 Streptomyces huasconensis | reverse complement strand
ACCGGACCAGGGCCGCCCGGGGGGCATGGCCGCGGGCGGCTGCTGCATGCCCGCGTGCTCCTCGCGCTCGGCACGTACGCCATGGCGGGGCCGGGGCCCTGGCCGCCCGCCACGAAGTTCCCGCCGCGCTCCAGGCGGTCGAGGCGGGCCATGACGGAACGCTCGTCGTCGTACGCGGCCGGGAGCAGGACGCGGGCGCAGATCAGCTCCAGCTGGAGCCGCGGCGAGGTGGCGCCGCGCATCTCCGTCAGGCCTTCGTTGACGATGTCGGCGGCGCGGCTCAGCTCGGCGCCACCGAAGACCTCGGCCTGTGCCTGCATGCGCTCCACGACGTCGGCGGGAGCGTCGATGAGCCCCTTCTCGGCGGCGTCCGGCACGGCGGCGAGGATCACCAGGTCCCGCAGCCGCTCCAGGAGGTCGGCGACGAAACGCCGGGGGTCGTTGCCGCCCTCGATGACGCGGTCGACGATCTCGAAGGCGGCGGCGCCGTCTCCGGAGGCGAAGGCCTCGACGACGGAGTCGAGCAGCGAACTGTCCGTATACCCGAGCAGGGACGTCGCCATGGCATACGTCACACCCGCCTCGCCCGCGCTGGCCAGCAGCTGGTCCATGACGGACATCGAGTCACGCACGGAACCGGCGCCGGCCCGCACGACCAGCGGCAGCACGCCGTCCTCGACGGCCATGCCCTCGCGCCCGCAGACCTCGGCGAGATAGCTCCGCAGCGTGCCGGGCGGCACCAGCCGGAACGGATAGTGGTGCGTACGCGAGCGGATCGTGCCGATGACCTTCTCGGGCTCGGTCGTCGCGAAGATGAACTTGAGGTGCTCCGGGGGCTCCTCGACCACCTTCAGCAGGGCGTTGAAGCCCGCCGGGGTGACCATGTGGGCCTCGTCGATGATGTAGATCTTGTACCGGCTGCCGGCGGGGCCGAAGAAGGCCTTCTCGCGCAGGTCACGGGCGTCGTCCACGCCACCGTGCGACGCGGCGTCGATCTCGATGACGTCGATCGAGCCCGGGCCGTTCCTCGCCAGGTCGCGGCAGGACTGGCACTCGCCGCAGGGGGTGGGAGTGGGACCTTGCTCACAGTTGAGACAGCGGGCCAGGATGCGCGCGCTCGTCGTCTTGCCGCAGCCGCGCGGGCCACTGAACAGGTACGCGTGATTGACCCGGTTGTTCCGCAGCGCCTGCTGCAGCGGGTCGGTCACATGCTCCTGCCCGATGACCTCGGCGAACGACTCCGGGCGATAACGGCGGTACAACGCGAGAGACGACACGCATACGAGGTTATAGGCGACCACTGACAACCCGGACCGCCCCAACGCAAAGCGCCCCTCACGCACCCGCCAGAGCCGACCTACCCTTGCTGCCTTCCGGCCCTGGGGGAGTTCAGTCAGATAGCGCCACGTGAGGGGCTGAGCCCCACCCTAGCGGATACCGGGGGCCCAAAGCGACGCCGGGAGGGGCCCACCGGAGCCCGCGAAGCCCCCGACCGGATCGTGTTCGCGAGCACTGCCCAACGTCTTGTATTGTTTGCGGCGGAGGATTCGCCTAGTGGCCTAGGGCGCACGCTTGGAAAGCGTGTTGGGGGCAACCCCTCACGAGTTCGAATCTCGTATCCTCCGCACTCGCCCGCAAGGGCAACCGAAGGCCCCGACCGCATTGCGGCCGGGGCCTTCGGCATAGCTTGGTATCAGTGTTGGTCTAGCAACTTCCGTCGTCCAAGACACCTCCTTGCCGACTGGGCAGGGGCCGCTCGCTGCGGTCTCTGGGTGACCAGTGCGCCGGATTCCGTACCCGGCCCCGGCTGCTGCTGCGCGGCTCGGCGCTGTCCTTCATGGGCCGACTGCTCTCGGGCAACGCCCCACTGCGCGGACACCTCGCCGCCGGATTCTGGGGCATCACCGACCGACCCCCACTTGGCCGGGACGGTGAACGCGACCGTGGGGGGTGCCTCCGCCTAACGACGCGAATTCGCACATGACCCGAAGGAGCCTGACGACTTCGACGACTGGGGCGTCCGCACCGTCTTCGATCCGGTGCCCCTCTTTCGCGAGGCTCGCTGGCCGCTGGCCGCCGCATAATCCGATCTCCGCGACACCACCTTTGTCCAGGCCGGCCACCAATGCCGACGGCAACGCCACCCGGGGCATGGCTGGCGGAAAGTCACCGACACCGCTCATCCCATCAGCGTCCTCGTGGACACGGACCCGCTCCGTCGGGATGGCGACGCCATTCCGGCAACAGGCCCACTTGCCGCATCGCCGAGCTGTTGATCGGCTTCCACCGCACCTCGTGTCTGGAGTTCCAGAGACTGCCCCCGCCGGGCGTGCGATGGTGGGCACCCGCCGCCTCAGGCCTGTCAGGCTGCTCGTCGGCTCCCCGGCCTGGCTAAGTCCAGTGGGATCGGCGTACGTGAACTGGGCTGAATCAGCAAGGCTGCAAGGCCACCGACATTGTGGCGCACACCACGTGGGAGACCGCGTACTCGGTCGAGCTCATGGCCAAGGCGGCCTCCGCGTCGCCCCAACAAGCAGAATGACGCCTGGCTGCGTGGACAACCGCAGCACAGTTCGCCGATGCCGTTTCAAGCATGGGTGAAGCCTGCCGCTCAGCCGGTCCCAGAACCCATCGAGTACTCCGGTACCGGCCCGTGGCATGGAGTCGACCTTCGCTCCGTTCAAGCAGGCCGAACGGCGCGGCGAGGCGGAGCACAAGGCGCTGCGGGTTCGTGGGCTCAGGCCAGCGAACCCGCAACTTCGCGAACGTAATTGCACTGCTCCAGGTCTCCGACACGACCGGCTCGAGCCCGGTGAAGGCCACCCTCGTGATCCTCAAGCTCCATCACGCAGCATGGCAAGTCATGTACGGCGGCACCTGGCGGTCGCCGCTGACGGTGGACATCGGAGCGGAACAGTTCCTGTGCGTCGAGAGGTACTCGCCCACCCACGTGGTGGCCGAGAAGGACCTGAAAAGCCCATCCCGCGAGGTGGCTGGAGAGGTGCTGGGCAATGCAGGGAAGGGCGTTCGTAATGAGATCACCGCGGTTTCCCTGTGGTCTCACGCGAACCGGGTGGTTCAGCACAGCTACGTCTCAGCCAAAGCCTGACCCCTCTCATTGTCACCAGGTGATCACGGATACCGTTGCTTCGCTTGGGCTAACCCTCACCTCATCGGAGACGACTGTGAACCGCTCGACCCGGCTCGTGGCGACCGCGCTCGCGGCCTCCGCCGCCTTCCTGTTGACCGCTTGCGGCAGCTCTGGCGACGACAAGGACAACCAGGAGATCGCCGGGGCGGACACACGATCGAGCGCCAGGCCGTCGGCCTCCGCCACGCCCTCCGACATGGCAGCAGGCCGCCCAAAGATCACGCTCCCCAAGAGCTACCAGGCCGACTTCGAGGGGTGGACGAACTCGGACCCCAAGAAGCAGGCGATCTTGAATGACGGCAAGCAAGAACTGCTGGCCGAGTACGCCGCGATCATCGAGGGAAACCCGGATTCGAAGGCACTGGCCTTCTACACCGACGATGCCGCCAGCCAGTCGGCCCGCAAATGGATCAAGGGCTTCGTCGATGACGACCTGGTTCTGATCGGCCGCGCCACGGTGTCGAAGCCGCAGGTGAGCATCGCCGACGACGGCAGCGGCGTGTTGTTCTACTGCGTCGACGAGAGCAAGGGCTCCACCAAGAACACCAAGACCGGAAAGGTCGAGCAGACACCCCAGAACGCCAAAGCGCGCGTCCAGTACCGCAACCGGCTCGACAAGACATCACAGGGCGTGTGGAAGACGAGCTACTCGGAAACCGAACGGGGAGGCTGCTGAACGTGCCGCGCCACTACAGGGCAGCGAGCCTGCTGATTGCCTCGGCACTCATCGTCGTTGCGGTGCCCGGCATGGCCCACGCGTTCGGCGAGGACGACAAGTCCAAGCAGCCGAGCAAGCCCTCAGGTCCCAGTGGTGACGCCTCCGGCCAGTCACTCATGGCATCGGTGTCCAACTCGAAGATCAAGCTTACGTACCCCGGCGGCCGGACCGCGACGGCGTCGGTGGGCGAGCTGAGGTCCGTGGACCCCAGCTGGGAGCCGCCGGCCTGCTGGTACGAGCCGGCCTTCTCTCCGCAGCAGCTCAAGGACGCGGTCGCGACCGGTGAGGGCGGGCTGGTGAACGCCCACGTGTGGTGGAGCAATGGCCTCTGGGTGGACCATTACGAGAAGGGCAAGGCCGACAACAACTTCGACCTGAAGCTCCCCGGGGACACCACGGCCGACGGATACAAGAACTACAACCTCGGCAAGAAGGGCATGTTCTGGCGCAGCACGGTCCGCGAGGGCATGTACCAGGACTCCAAGGCGTGGGACTGCGGCCGGATCATGTTCTGGCAGGACGCCGGCACGATCCCGCAGGACAAGAACGCCCCCACGCCCGAAACTCTCGCCGCGTTCGCGTACGACAAGATCAAGGTTCCGGATACCGAGGTCGAGCTGAAGCCCGAGGGTAAGTCGACGGTCAACCTCCCTACTTGGGCGTGGCTGGACAAGGCCACCTTCAAGGGCGTCTCGGTCCGTGCCGACCTGCCCGGCACCGGCCTGTGGGCGGTGACCACCGCGAAGCCGGTGGCTCTGCACCTGAAGCCGGGCACTGCGGATGCGAAGACCTTCCCCTCTTCCGGCGACTGCCCGGTCAATGAGGATGGTTCCATCGGTGCCCCGTACAAGAAGGGCGACGCCCAGCAGGAGCCGCCGTGCGGGATTCAGTACCTCCGCGCCACGAGCGGCGAACCGTACGAGCTGGAGGCGTCGATCACCTGGGAGATCTCCTGGGAGGGCACAGGCGACGCGAAGGGCAGCCTGCCCAACGGCACCTTCGAGACCACCCAGGACATCAACGTCCAGGAAATCCAGTCCATCAACCGCTGACCGACGCCGACAGACTCATCGGCCAGTCGACGCATCACACGCACAACCATCTCAACCCACGGGGGCGGACACGTATGTCGGACTTGAAGAAGGACGCGGAGTCGCTGCACAAGGCGGCATCCGCGCTGGCCAAGGCGGAGGACCACACCCGCAAGCCGCTGCACGACTTCAAGGCCGCCTCCCAC
>RBWT01000331.1 GCA_004010275.1 Streptomyces huasconensis | reverse complement strand
GACACGGGCCCAGTCCCCTCGGCCTCGCCGAGCCGCACGCCGTGCGTCCGCCCCCGGGCGACGGCGTCGCGCCCACGCTCCGGGCTTCCGCCCGCTCCAACTCCTCGTACGCCGCCACGACCCGCCGCCAGGCCTCGGCCCCTTCGGCCTCACCCTCGTCGATGCGGGCGCGCGCGTACCGCCGCCGCGTGGCGACGTCGGCCCACCGCGCGTCCATCGCTTCGTGGACGCCGAGCGCGTCCGGCCAGCGTCCGGCCAGTTCGTGGGCGCGGGCGAGGGCGTAGAGGTAGAGGTGGGCGGCTTCGTCCGGCGGGGTATCGCAAGCGGGGTGCGCTGCGTCTTGCGGGTCGTCGCCCGGCGCGGGGGCGCGCGGTCGCGGGCGGCGGTGCCGTCCGGGAAGGCGCGGGCGTAGATCGCGCACGCCGACGCCCAGTCACCCGCCTCCTCCGCCTGGCGGCCCTCCGCCTTGCGCCGCAGCGCGGCCACCGCGCCCTCGCGGGCCGCGTCCGGGACCCCGGTGAGCAGACTGAGGACCGCCGCCAGTCGCCGCCGCAGATCGCGCGGCGACACGCGCGCGTGCGTACAGGCGCCGGACGCCCACCTCACCGTCCGCGTAGGTGTCGGGCAGCCGCCCGAAGCCGTCGATGACGCCGGTCCACTCGCCGCGCTCGTCGGCGGCCCGCCCGCGGGAGTACAGCACCCGGTCCGGTACGTCCGCCAACTCCGCACCGGCAGCCCCGCGAAGTGCGCGAGGCGCCTCGGTCCACTCACCAGCTCCTGGCAGAGGCGGCCCAAGGCGTACCCCCGGAGGTGGGGCGCGTCGGAAGGCAGGCGGTCGCGGGGCACGTCGACTCCGGCCCCCGGGCCGTACCCCTCGGCGGCCTCCCCGAAGGCCTCCGCCGCCCCCGCCCAGTCGTGCGCGGCCACCGCCAACTGCCCCTGCACGTAGCGCAGGAGCGCCCCCGCGGCACGGTACGCGGGCGGCAACGGAGTCAGGTGGGCGAGCGCGGTCGCCCAGTCGGCGGACTCCATCGCGCAGAGCGCCGCCTCGAACACGCCGCGCCGCAGCTCCCCGAGCCACGGCTCCGTGTCCCGGCCCCGCGCGGACGCCGCCGACAGAGCGGTGAGCGCCTCGGCGAGGTGACCGGCGTCCGCCGCGCGGCGCCCGCGCGCGTAGGAGGAGCCGTACAGCGCTGTCGAGGAAGCCGTCGGCCGCCGCGTACCCCTCCACCGCCGCGTCCCACGCGCCGTCCGCCTCCGCCGCCCGCCCCGCCGCGTACGCACCCCACGTGGCCCACGCGACCGGCTCGGGCCCCGCCTGCGCGAAGGCCTCGCGCGCGGCAGGCCAGTCCTCGTGCCGCGCCGCCGCCCGGCCCCGCGCGTCACGCTCGCCCGCCCCGCCGCGTCCTCCAGCCGCGCACGCCGCGTACGCCGACTCCGCCGCCCGCCAGTCCTCGGCCGCCTCGGCGGCGCGTCCCTCGACGTACGAGGCCCACGCGGCGGCCGTCGCGTGCCCCGGACTCAGCGCGAGGACCGTCGCGTAGAGCGCGGGCGGCCGTGGCCCAGTCGCCCGCCCGCCGCGCCCGCTCCGCCGCCTCGCAGGTGTGGGCCACGTGGAGTTCATCGCCGGCGGCGGCCAGCCGCTCCGCCACGTCCCGCAACCCGGCGGGCCGCGCGGCGAGGAGTTCCTCGTAATGGCTGATGGCGGCGGCCCAGTCGGCCGACGCCTCCGCGGCCCGCGCCCGCCCGACCAGCGCGGCCAGCCGCTCCAGTTCGGCGACCTCCGCCGCCAGGCAGTCCGGAACGGCACCCGGCAACTGTTCGCTCAACGAGCGGAGTTGGTCCTTCGCGCCCGCGGCGTCCCGCTCCCCGGCGAGCAGCTCGCACAGCTTCTCCACCGCGGGCCAGGCCAGCTCGAAGGCGGCTTCGGCGCGCATCCGGTGCTGCTCATCGGCGTAACTCCGGGTCGGCGTCCGCAGGATGCTCAGCACCTGCGACCAGTTCCCGAGGTCCCGCTGAAAGCGTGCCGCGCCGATCAGGACGGCCGAGCCGACGTGCCCCACCGGGCTCTGGAACGTCCGCAGCGCGTCCGCGCCCTCCCGCAGCGGGTCCGCCACCGCCCCGGGCCCGAACTCGTCGTCCCGCACCTCACGCGCCTTGAACAGCCAGCCCTGTCGGCACTCCTCGTGCAGGAACAGCGCGGGCGTCGCCCACTCCACCGCCGTGTGGTCCGGCTGGTGGGAGATGTGCAGCCGCGCGGCGGCCATCGACTCGTCGACGGTCCTGTTGGCCGCGATGCCCTTCAGGAGTTCGGGGCTGAAGGCCCCCGCCGACGCGTCACTGACCGGCCCCCGCATCGCCACCACCGCGGGCACGCCCCCGCCGATGAGCGCCTGCGCGAGCCCGGAGAACGGTTCGAGGTGCGAACTGTCCGCCCCGAAGCAGAGGTTGAGGGCGACCAGACGGAGCCGCTGCGCCTTCAGGAGCATCCCGCCGAGCAGATCCGCGGGCACCCGGTCGACGCCGCCGCTCTCCGTCTCCAGGGCCACCACGCCCTTGCCCAGCTCGTGGTCGTACGCCCCGTGCGCGATCAGCAGGACGGCCGTGGGGAGTCCGGGGTCCGCGGCGAGGGCCGACTCCAGGCTCGCCCGGGTGGCCCGCTCCACCACCGTGGTCTGCACGGCCACTTCGGGCAGGTCGTGGCGGAGGGCGGCCACCTCCGCCGAGGCCCGCAGCCGCGCCAGGCCGCCGGGTGAGGCGCAGGCCACCAGGAGCCGGATCACGCTCGGCTCGTCCGCGGGGTCGGGCAGCCGCTGCCCGAGCGGCCCGCCCGGCAGCGAACGCGCCAGTGAGTAGCCGTGGTGGAGGGCGAGCGACTGCTGCGGCTGCCGGGCGGCGCGCACAGCGCCTCCAGCGGCAGATCACGCAGTTCGGGCGGCAGATCGAAGCGGAGCCGCAGCCCGCGCGGTGGGCGCATCCGCTGGGCGCGGTCGAGCGCGGCGTCGACACGCGCCGATCCCCTCGGTCGCCGCGCCGCGGTCGCTCGCGCCCTCGCCGGGCTCCGCAGTGTGCCCCTTGCCCGGCTCCGGGGCCTGCCCCTCGCCGCCGAACAGCAGCCGGAACACCCCGCGGCCGAGTTCCCGCAGGTGCCGCACCGGTGTGCTGCTCACCCATCGGCGCCAGCCCCAGCTCCGCCGCGATCAGCCGGTCCCACCGCTCACGGAACGCCGCCGGCTCTTCGCCGACCGCGATGACCTCGGCGCGCACGCCGGGCCGTTGGCCGTCACGAGATAGCGGGCGCGCGACGCTGCGGACCCGGATGCGCAGTTCCTCGAAGGCGAGCACGGCCGTCACTGCTCGCTCTCGTCGGGCTGCCACATGACGTGGTCGAGATCGGCCACCGCCGCCTCGCGCTGTTCCACCAGGTCGGGGTCGTCGGGGAAGAGCACGAGAGCGGCGGTGAGCTGGTCGATCGCCTCGCGCAGCATGTCCCGCGCGCCGGACAGGCTCCCCGATCTCCAGCGCGCCGCGGCGAGCCCGCGCAGCACGACGCCGAGACTGACCTGAGCCCGCAGCAGGTGCGGGTTGAACGCGACCGAGCGGCGCAGATCGGCGGCGGGCTCGTCGAGCAACGCCTCCTGGTCGTTGGCCACGGAGATGCCGCGGTCCGCCAGGACGCGCGCCAACTGGCCCTCCAGACGGCCGCGTTCGTTGGCGCCGATCACCGAACGCGCCGTCTCCAGGGTGGACACCGCGAGGCTGAGCCGTCCCGCGCGGTGGGCCGCGCGGGCCGCGCCGAGCGCCATGTCGACGACGTGGTCGTCTCGCGGTACCGCTCCAGCTCCCGGCCGTGGACCAGGGCCCGCCGCCAGTACGCGGCCGCCGCCGCGAAGCGCGGTGGGCGGGCGATGAGTTCGGCGCGGCCCATGCTGAGCCGCGCCTCCAGGGCCAGGCCGCGCGCGTCGAGGGACAGCCTGCGGTGCTTGTCCGGAAGCCCGGCGTACCCGGGGTTCAGCTCGTCGAAGCGCGCACACTGCGGCTCGCACACGGCAGCCGCCCCCGGCCCGCCACCCGCCGCACGGCAGTCGGAGCAGCGCAGCTCGGAGAGCGCGGCCAGGGCGTCACCGGGCTTGTCCATCCCCAACAGCATCTGCGCGAAGCCGAGTTCGGAGAAGGCATACGTGAGCGAGGCGTACGTGGGAGAGGCGTACGTGGGAGGGGCGTACGTCGATGCCGTGCTGGAAGCGGCAGGGGCATCGGCCCCGGGGGCGCCGGATGGACCGCCACCCGGCCCGGCGGCGCCCTGGAGCTGGAGCGCCCGGGCCTCCTGGGCGGCGGCGAACGCCCCGAACTCCGCCGACCTGCCCAGCTCCTCGATGCGCATGCGGACCGCAGAACAAGGGCACCCCGCCGCCTCCGGCCGAGGGGAAGCCCCCCGACGGCGGCGAGCAGCTGCGCGGCGTCGGCCTCACCCCGTGCAGTGGCCCCGGAGCGACGCGCGTACCGGCCTCGTCGTCGGGCATGCGCCGCTCCACTGCCTCGCGCAGCCCCGCCCGCAACGCGGGGACGAGCGACGCCTCCACGGCCACGCCGTACCGCCGGGTGGCGTTCGCCCGGACCCGCTCCCAGAACCCGGCGTCGTGCAGCAAGGCCGCCCACGCGGCGACGCACCGCTCCCACCGGGAACCGCCCTCGGCGTCCGGCGAGTTGAGCAGCGCCAGCGCCAGCGCGAGGGTTATCCGGTGGTCGGCGGGGTCGTGCCGGACGGCGTCTCCGAGCAACTCCACGGCAGCCGCACGCCGGCCACCGCGGATGAGGGCGACGGCGGCCAGCGGGACGAAGGGGCCCGGCTCCCCGTCGAGCCGCCGGGCCGCGTCGATCAACGCCGCGGCCCGCGCCCACGCGTCGTTCTGCCGCCCCTCGGGACGATCATCCCCGCAGAGACCGGGACCGCCGCCGGTGCCGCCGCCGCGCTGATCGCCGGCCGACGCCCATCAGCCCGGTGACCGCGGCCTTGCGCAGCCGCAGGGCCACCTCGCGCGCGGGGCGGCCCGAGAGCGCCGCGAGGACCCAGCGGGCCTCGTCGTCCAGCGGGGCGATGCGCGACGCGGCGCGCAGGTCGGCGAGGGCGGCCTCCCGATCGCCCGCGCG
>RBWT01000330.1 GCA_004010275.1 Streptomyces huasconensis | reverse complement strand
GACGCTTCCTTTGTACTCACCCTCTCGGGCTTTCCTCCGGGCGCTTCCCTTCGGTATTTCGTGTTTCCAACCTTACCAGATCCGTTTTCCGTTCCGTTTCCGGTTCGGATTTCATTTCCGGTGGCCGTTGGAGGGCCTTTGCCTTTCGGCTGATCCGACTTTATCAGAAGTTTTCGGCCGGTCTTGCCGGTTCGAAGTTCCGATTGAATCGGGTGGCAGCTTCTCAATTGATGTAATTCGAGAAGCAGGCCGACTCTAACTGTCGCCTCTGGAACTTGTCCAGTTCTAGGCAACTGTTCGAATCTACCTCCCCAGTCCTTCCGTGTCAACGGTTTTTCCGGGGCGAAGAGGAGACTAGCAGCTCGGCAGGGTCGTATGCACATCACGCTGCGGTGGGGGCGGAGGCGCTGCCGTCGGCGCGGTCCAGGTCTCCCGTTTCACCCGCACGGGCCGCCCTGCCGCCCAGGACGTAGACGTAGGCGAGGAACGTCAGCTCTGCCGCGATGCCGATGGTGATGCGGGCCCATGTCGGCAGGCCCGACGGCGTGACGAAGCCTTCGATGGCGCCCGAGACGAACAGCACCAGAGCCAGGCCGATCGCCATGCCGAGTGCTGCGCGGCCCTCCTCGGCCAGAGCGATGCGGCGTGTGCGCGGGCCCGGGTCGATGACGGTCCAGCCGAGCCGCAGGCCCGTGCCCGCGGCTACGAAGACGGCGGTCAGCTCCAGGAGGCCGTGGGGCAGGACCAGACCGATAAAGGTGTCGAGCCGCCGGCCGAGGACATCAGGCCGATGCCCACCCCGAGGTTGAGCATGTTCTGGAAGAGGACCCAGAGGACGGGGAAGCACAGGAAGGCCCCCAGGACGAGGCACATAGCGGCGGCCTGGGCGTTGTTCGTCCAGACCTGGGCCGCGAAGGACGCTGCCGGGTGGCTGGAGTAGTAGGTCTCGTACTGGCCGCCGGGGCGGGTGAGCTCGCGCAGCTCACTGGGGGCGGCGATCGAGGATTGGACCTCGGGGTGCGTGCCGATCCACCAGCCGATGAGCGCGGCGAGGGCCGTCGAGAGCAGCGCGGTCGGGACCCACCAGTGGCGGGAGCGGTAGACCGCTGCCGGGAAGCCGTGCGTCAGGAAGCGTGTCACATCGCGCCAGGAGGCGCGGCGGGTGCCGGTCACGGCGCTGCGCGCGCGTGCCACGAGGTGGGTCAGGCGGCCGGTGAGCTGGGGGTCCGGTGCGCTGGACTGGATCAGGGAGAGGTGGGTGGCTGCACGCTGGTAGAGGGTGACGAGTTCGTCGGCTTCTGCTCCGGAGAGGCGGCGTTGACGGCGCAGCAGGGCTTCCAGACGGTCCCACTCGGCTCGGTGGGCGGACACGAAGACGTCGAGGTCCATCGGACGGCTGCTCCTCGTACTGCGGCGCGTGGCAGTTCAGCTTGGCAGACTGGCCAGTCCCAGGGCAGGACAGGGAAGGGCGGCGGGCGTGAGTGAGCTTGTGACGGGCGAGGCGGTGGCGCTGGAGCTGCGTCCCGCGAAGCTGCCGAGCCGGGCGCTGGCCGTGCTCATCGACCTGGTCGTGGCGTGGGCGGTCTATCTCGCGGTGACGGTCGGGATCATCGCTTCGACGTCCTCGTTGGATGACGCCGCCGCTGCCGCGGTCGCGGTCGCCAGTTTCGTACTCATTCCGGTCGGGGGCCCCATCGCGGTGGAGACGCTCAGTCATGGGCGGTCGCTGGGGAAGCTGGCCTGTGGGTTGCGGGTGGTGCGGGACGACGGGGGGCCGATCCGGTTCCGGCACGCGTTGGTGCGGGGAGCCCTCGGGGTCGTCGAAATTCTGCTGACCTTCGGGGTCGTGGCGTGTATCGCGTCGCTGGTGTCCGCGCGCGGGCGGCGGCTCGGGGACGTGTTCGCGGGGACCCTGGTGGTGCGTGAGCGGGTTCCCGCGGGGCGGGCCGCTTTTGTGCCTCCGCCGCCGCCCTGGTTGATGGGGCGGTTCTCGGGGCTCGATCTGTCCGGGGTTCCGGAGGGGTTGTGGCTCGCCATCCGGCAGTACCTGACGCGGATGGGGCAGCTGGACCCGCAGGTGAGCTGGGCGATGGCGGAGCGGTTGGCCGAGGATCTGGCGGAGCGTACGGGGGCTCCGGCGCCTCATGGGGTACCGCCGGCCGCGTATCTGGCGGCTGTGGTGCATGAGCGGCAGGCGCGGGACGCGCGGCGGGCGTTCGGCGGGGCTGCGGTCACTGGCGGTGGGGCTGCGTCTGGCCACGGTTCTGCGTACGGCGGTGTGGTTGCTGCTCCGCTTCCGCCGCGCTACCCCGCTCCGAGTGCCGTTCCGGCGCCGGAGCCACGTGGGGGCGATGAGGCCGCGCGGCCGGCCACGGGGTTCGTGCCGCCCGCTTAGCCGGTCAGGGCGGGCGAAGGGCGTCAGGCGAAGGTCGAGGGTGGCGTTTCGAGGTGTTCCAGCTCGATGCCGGGGGCCGAGAGGACGACGTCGCCGGTGATGTGGACCGGGTGCTGTTCGCCGGTGTCCAGGGCTGTGACCTGGTATTCGTCGACGATCAGCGGGCCGTTGTCAGTGGCGTGTGCTTCGCTTTTCAGCAGGGCCCAGGACTGGTCGAGGGTGCGGGGGGCGAGGACCGGGTCCGTGAAGGCGACCAGGCGGATGCGGGTCGCGGGGGAAGCGGGGGTCAGGCGCAGGAGCCGGGCCGTCGCGATGAGCAAGGCGGGGGAGGTTCCGGTGAAGGCGTGGGCAGGTGCGTTGTCCTCGGTGGCGTGGGCGCCGGTGGGGTCGGTGCGGACCCAGGTGACGCCGTTGAGGGCGGCGGCGCGGACCTGCCAGTCGCCCGCGTGCAGTTCGAGGCGGATGGGGCGGCCCCGGTCGTCGAGGGCGAGGTCGACGGAGCCCGCGGGGGTGCCGGAGGGGGTGGTGCGCTGGGAGACGTAGCGCCAGCCGGAGGGGCCGGGCGCGCAGTGGAAGTGTTCTTCGCCGAGGGGGGTGTGATCGTGTGGATCGTGGAGCGAATAACGGCCGCGGGGCATGGGCTGGGGTCCTCTGAGGCAAAGGGGGCAGGCCCCCGCCGCGGGGGCGAGGGCCTGCTGGGGTCGTGCTGACCGATAACCGGTCGGAATGTCAGTAGCGGTAGTGGTCGGGCTTGAACGGGCCCTCTACCTCGACGCCGATGTACGCGGCCTGCTCGGGGCGGAGCTTGGTGAGCTTCACGCCGAGCGAGTCCAGGTGGAGGCGGGCGACCTTCTCGTCCAGGTGCTTGGGGAGCACGTAGACGTCGGTCGGGTACTCCTCCTGCTTGGTGAACAGCTCGATCTGGGCCAGGGTCTGGTCCGCGAACGAGTTGGACATCACGAAGGACGGGTGGCCGGTGGCGTTGCCCAGGTTGAGCAGGCGGCCCTCCGACAGCACGATCAGGACCTTGCCGTCGGGGAACGTCCAGGTGTGGACCTGCGGCTTGACCTCGTCCTTGACGATGCCGGGGATGGCGGCCAGGCCGGCCATGTCGATCTCGTTGTCGAAGTGGCCGATGTTGCCCACGATCGCCTGGTGCTTCATCTTGGCCATGTCGGAGGCCATGATGATGTCCTTGTTGCCGGTCGTGGTGATGAAGATGTCGGCCTTGTCGACGACCTCGTCCAGCGTCGTGACCTGGTATCCGTCCATCGCCGCCTGGAGCGCGCAGATCGGGTCGATCTCGGTGATGATCACGCGGGCGCCCTGGCCGCGCAGGGACTCGGCGCAGCCCTTGCCCACGTCGCCGTAGCCGCAGACGACGGCGGTCTTGCCGCCGATCAGGACGTCCGTGGCGCGGTTGATGCCGTCGATCAGCGAGTGGCGGCAGCCGTACTTGTTGTCGAACTTCGACTTCGTCACGGCGTCGTTCACGTTGATCGCCGGGAAGAGCAGCGTGCCGTCACGGTGCATCTCGTAGAGGCGGTGGACGCCGGTCGTGGTCTCCTCGGTCACGCCGCGGATCTCCGAGGCGAGCTGGGTCCACTTCTGCGAGCCCTCGGTGATGGTGCGGTTGAGGAGCTCCAGGATGACGCGGTGCTCGTCGTTCTCGGCGGTGTCGACGGACGGGACCTTGCCGTCCTTCTCGTACTCGACGCCCTTGTGGACCAGGAGCGTGGCGTCGCCGCCGTCGTCCAGGATCATGTTCGGGCCGCCGGTGGGGGTGTTCGGCCAGGTCAGGGCCTGCTCCGTGCACCACCAGTACTCCTCCAGGGTCTCGCCCTTCCAGGCGAAGACCGGGACGCCCTGGGGGTTGTCCGGGGTGCCGTTCGGGCCGACGGCGATGGCCGCGGCGGCGTGGTCCTGGGTGGAGAAGATGTTGCAGGAGGCCCAGCGGACCTCGGCGCCGAGGGCGACCAGGGTCTCGATGAGCACGGCGGTCTGCACGGTCATGTGCAGGGAGCCGGTGACGCGGGCGCGGCGAGCGGCTGGGTGGCGGCGTACTCCTTGCGGATCGCCATCAGGCCGGGCATCTCGTGCTCGGCGAGGGTGATCTCCTTGCGGCCGAACTCGGCGAGGGAGAGGTCGGCGACCTTGAAGTCCTGGCCGTTGGTGGCAGTCGTCATGAGTGAGCTGGCTCCTCGTGGGGTTGGTCGAGGGTGGGCATGGCTGACCTGCGGCGTCGGGTACAAGGGTGCACCGCACCGACGCGCGCAGCGCAGTCCGTCGGAGGCCCTCTCTCCCTCGGCCGGTCCGTGCGTGGACCGCCCGACCGCCATCAGCAGCGACGTCTGGCTCAGCCTCAAAGCTACACCGGGTGGGTGGACCAACCCCAGCCCGCCTCCGGGCCCGGCATCACCGCCGGATCGGCCGTAGGAACGGGAGGAGAGGGGCATCTCGGTTTCTGTGCGTGCGGCGAGCGTGCCTCTGGGCGTGCGGCGACCGGGCTTTCGGGCGTGCGGCGAGCGTTCTTCTGGGCGTACGGCGAGCATGCCTCCGGCCGTGCGGGACCGCGCCTCTGGGCGCGTGCGGCGAGCCGTGCTTCCGGCTGCGCCAGGGCCGCGCTTCTGGGCGCGGCGCGCGTTCTTCTGGGCCATGCGGCGAGCCGTGCTTCCGGTCGTGCGAGGACCGCGCCTCTGCGCGCGGTGCGCGAGCTTCCGGGCAACTGCGGGGTCGCGCTTGTGGGCGCGCGACGA
>RBWT01000032.1 GCA_004010275.1 Streptomyces huasconensis | reverse complement strand
GACGTATCACATCACCATGATCCACCAGCTGTGATCATTTGAAGACACTGCCTAGTGCGGAGCTTCGTCCGGGGGCGAAGGGGTGAGCGAGCCGAGGTCGCTCGGGAAGTCGGTGGGCAGGGACGGCAACCCGCTGGGCCACTCGGTGGGGAGCTGGCTCGGAAGCTGCAAGGGGATGCCCAAGGAGGGCGTCGGTCCCGGGCGCGTGGTCCTACTTGTGTCGACGGGGCCCTTCTCGTCCTACCCGTCGCCGCCCCTCGTGGCCACGAGGACGACCGCTGCAACGACTCCGATGGCTACGAGGACCGCGAGCAACGCGAACAGTCCCCTGCGCCGCCCTGGAGGCCCTTCAAGCGGCGTGGACGGCGGCCATCCCTCGGTTCCGGAAGGCGGCCCGTAGCCGCCCCCTGCGGGCGGCTACGGGCCGCTCCGCCGCTCCCCGGTGGCGGGCCACTGGGCGGCGGAGGGCCTGGGGTGGTAACGGCGGCACGGTGTCAGCCGCGCACGCCCAGGAGGTGATCCATCGCCAGCTGGTCGAGTCGCTCGAAAGCCATCCCGCGCGCGGCGGCCGCCTCCACATCGAAGGCCTCGTAGGCGCTCCGGTCGGCGAGCAGTCCCGAGAGCCCGTCCTCGGCCGTGGGGAGTGCCAGCTCGTCCAGGCGAGAGGCGGTCAGCGCTTCGCGCACCTCGGGGTCGGCGCGGAAGGCGGCGGCCCGCTCCCGCAGGATCAGGTAATTGCGCATGCAGCCGGCGGCCGATGCCCACACCCCTTCGTTATCCTCCGTGCGGGGCGGCTTGAAGTCGAAGTGCCGCGGGCCTTCGTAACCGCCCCTCTCCAGGAGGTCCACCAGCCAGAAGGCGCTGCGCAGATCGCCTGCGCCGAACCGCAGGTCCTGGTCGTACTTGATGCCGGTCTGGCCGTTGAGATCGATGTGGAAGAGCTTGCCCGCCCACAGTGCTTGCGCGATGGAGTGCGGGAAGTTCAACCCCGCCATCTGTTCGTGGCCGACTTCGGGGTTTACGCCGAACAGTTCGGGCCTCTCCAGCCGCTCGATGAAGGCGAGGGCGTGGCCAACGGTCGGCAGCAGGATGTCGCCGCGCGGCTCGTTCGGCTTCGGCTCGATCGCGAAGCGCAGGTCGTAGCCCTGGGAGGTGATGTACTCGGCGAGCAGGTCGAAGGCCTCCTTCATCCGATCGAGCGCATCACGCACATCCTTCGCGGCACCCGACTCCGCCCCCTCCCTGCCGCCCCACGCCACGTAGGTGCGTGCGCCCAGCTCCACCGCGAGGTCGATGTTGCGGATCGTCTTGCGCAGCGCGTAACGACGTACGTCCCGGTCGTTGGCGGTGAAGGCGCGTCCTTGAAGACGGGGTGGGTGAAGAGGTTCGTGGTCGCCATGGGTACGACCAGGCCTGTCGCGTCCAGCGCCTGCCGGAAGCGCTTGATGTGGCCTTCCCGCTCTGTGTCGGACGACCCGAACGGGATCAGGTCGTCGTCGTGGAAGGTCACTCCGTAGGCGCCCAGTTCAGCCAGGTGGCGGACCGAGTCGGCGGGGTCGAGCGCGCCCCGGGTGGCGTCGCCGAACGGGTCACGGCCCTGCCAACCGACGGTCCACAGGCCGAAGCTGAACTTGTCCTCAGGAGTGGGCTGGTAGTTCATGTGCGGCTCCCTCACCTATTTCGTCATGGCCCTTAACAAATTAGTATCCGAGGGCGCCGCTGGGAAGGTCGGGGAGGGAACTCCGGGGCACGCCCGGGGAGAGCCGCAGGAATGGAGACCCACATGTCATCAGCGCCATCGGCCCAGGGGCCCCTCGTCGTCGGAGTGGACAGTTCCACGCAGTCCACCAAGGCTCTGGTCGTCGACGCGGCCACCGGGCAGGTCATGGCACGCGGCCAGGCGCCGCACCGGGTCACCACCGGTGAGGGACGGGAGAGCGATCCCCAGGAGTGGTGGGAAGCGCTGTGCACGGCGCTACGGCAGTGCGGGCCTCTCGCGCGGGAGGCCTCGGCTGTGTCGGTGGCTGGCCAACAGCACGGCTTGGTGACGCTCGACAAAGAGGGCAAGCCGGTGCGGCCCGCGCTGTTGTGGAACGACGTGCGTTCCGCCGCACAGGCCCGAGGGCTCCTTGAGAGGCTCGGAGGCCCCAAGGAGTGGGCCGATCGCGTCGGCAGTGTGCCGGGGCCTTCGTTCACCGTGACGAAGTGGGCCTGGCTCGCCGAACACGAGCCGGCCTCCGCGCGCGCGACGGCCGCCGTTCGTCTGCCCCACGACTACCTCACCGAACGCCTCACCGGGCTCGGCACAACCGATCGCGGTGACGTCTCGGGGACGGGCTGGTGGGCGTCGTCAACGGAGACGTACGACGAGGAGATCCTCGGCGTGGTCGGCCTGGACCCGGCGCTTCTGCCCCGCGTGGCACGCCCCGGCGAAGTCGTCGGCACCGTACGCGGGGGCAGTGAGCTGCCCTTCTCCAAAGGCACACTGGTCGCCCCTGGAACCGGCGACAACGCCGCGGCCGCCATGGGGCTCGGGCTGCGCCCCGGCACCCCAGTGCTGAGTCTCGGCACCTCGGGCACGGTGTACGCGGTCTCGGAGCGCCGCCCCGCGGACCCGACGGGCACAGTGGCGGGCTTCGCCGACGCACGAGGCGCATGGCTGCCGCTGGCGTGCACGCTCAACTGCACCCTGGCCGTCGACCGGGTGGCCACCCTGCTGCGCCTCGACCGTGAGGAGGTGGCTCCCGGTGGCACGGTGACCCTCCTGCCGTACCTGGACGGCGAACGGACGCCGAACCTCCCGCAAGCCACCGGGATGGTGCACGGCCTGCGGCACGACACGACGCCCGGACAGCTGTTGCAGGCCGCGTACGACGGGGCTGTGCATTCGCTGCTCGGCGCCCTCGACCTCGTCCTCGACAGGGACGCCGACAGGTCGTCCCCCCCGCTGCTGCTCATCGGAGGCGGAGCGCGCGGCGCGGCCTGGCAGCACACCGTACGTCGTCTCTCCGGCCGTCCCGTCCAGGTGCCCGAGGCCCAGGAACTGGTCGCGCTCGGTGCCGCCGCGCAGGTGGCGGGCATCCTGACCGGAGAGGACCCGAGCGCCATCGCACGGCGCTGGGGCACGGCCCAGGGGCCCGTGCTCGACCCGGTGGAACGTGACGACGCGACGCTGTCGCGGATCTCCGGGGTACTCTCCGACGCGGCGCCGCTCATGGACAGGGCGCCCCATGGGGAGTGAGGGCTGACCGAGGCATGACCGCACCGCTGCACGACAAGCGCCCGGGAACATCGGGTGCGCGGCTGCCCGACACTCAGCACGGGATGCGCCGCCGCAACCTCTCCCGGGTGATGCACGCCGTGGCCGCGCACGGCCCCCTGTCGCGGGCAGCCGTGGCCTCCCGGATCGGGCTGACACGGGCCGCCGTCTCCACCCTCGTGGAGGAGTTGATCCGATCCGGGCTCTTGGACGAGCTGGGCCCGGAGCGCCCGGGCCGGGTGGGCCGCCCCGGTTCCGCCCTCGCGGTCAGCACGCGGGGCCCGGTGGGCGTCGGGCCGAGGTCGGCGTCGATCATCTCGCGGTCTGTGCGGTCGACCTGCGGGGAGAAATCCGTGCCCGAGCCGTACGCCGGGTCGGCAACCGTGGACGCTCACCCGAGCCGGTGCTGCGGGAACTGACCTCCATGGTGCAGCGGGTCTGCGACGACGCCCGCCGGGCGGGGATGAGTCCGGCAGGCCTTGCGGTAGCCGTGCCTGGCCTCGTCGCCACGGACACCCGCACGGTCGTCCGCGCGCCCAATCTCGGCTGGCGCGACACCGACCTCGAACCGCTGCTCCTGTCCGGTCTCCCGCTGACCGTGGACAACGAGGCCAACTTCGGCGCGCTCGCCGAGCTGTGGCTCGGCGAGGGCATACCGGAGGACTTCCTCCACGTCTCGGCGGAGATCGGCATCGGCGCGCGCTCGTCGTCGACGGCCGACTGCTGCGCGGAGCGCGGGGCTTCGCGGGCGAGTTGGGGCACATACCGGTGCGGGCCGAGGGGCCGTCCTGCCCCTGCGGGGGCCGTGGCTGTCTGGAGCAGTACGCGGGTGAGGTGGCGGTGCTCCGAGCGGCGGGGCTGGAACCCGGCGACGGCCGACTCGGGCTCCTCGCCGAGCGGGCCGCTGCGGGCGACAAGGCGGTGCGACGGGCCCTGCGTGGCGCGGGGACCGCCTTGGGCATCGCCCTCACGGGCGCCGTCAATCTCCTCGACCCCGAGGCCGTGGTGCTCGGCGGTGCGCTGTCCCGCCTCGCGCCGTGGCTGCTGCCGTCGCTGGAGCTGGAGCTGACGGGGCGAACAGGCGGCCGGGCCTGCGGGGTGACCGTGTCGGGGCTCGGGCCGGATGGGCCACTGCTGGGGGCGGCGCACTCGGTGGTGCGGGCTGTGCTGGACGACCCGGTGGGAGTGTGCGCGGCCGGGTAGTTCGGTTGTGGGCTGCGCGGTGCGTCGTCGAGACCGCCGGGGCAGGCCGATGCGGGCTACGCGGGTCATTTATCGAGCTCAGGGCGGGCCTGTGCGGGCTGCGTGGTACGACGGGCAGGACCGCAGAGCCGACGCGCGGCGCGGGATCGATCCGGGGACCGGATCAGGCTTCCGGTCGGGGCGAGGGCGCGTAAATCCGACGCCCCCGGAAGGCGTTCGCCGGCCTTCCCCTCCCCCGTTCGAGTGGCCGAGTTTTCCACAATCGCGCGGCTGTACACAGATGCGAGCTATGCCCTTCCGCCCCAACCAGCGGGCGCCGTACCGTAATTCACGCGAGACGTCGTCGGCCGGACGGCAACGGCGCCCCTGCGGATCGGGGGTCATGCCGCTGTCGGTCCGGATCGGGCTTGTGGCTTGGCTTGCCACGACACCGCGAGCAACAAGAGCGACTAGGGCAACTAGGGCGACTAGAGCGACTAGAGCAGCAAAAGCGATGAGAGCGGCAAAAGCGATGAGAGCGGCAAGAGGCCCGGGAAGGCAGCCCCGCCCAAAACAGCGGCCCACCGGGGCCAGAGTGGAGCAGTGCAGCGATGAGCGACCCCCGCATTCTGACTGTGCGGCCCGAACCGAGCGAATACGCCTGGACCTTCGGTGGCGCCCCACCAGTAGCGCGCATCATGCCAGGCACGGTCCTTGACCTGTTCACCGAGGACTGCTTCGCCGGGAACGTGCGCTCGGAGAAGGACCTGGTCTCCGAGGTGTGCGAGTTTCCCTTCCTCAACCCGCAGACGGGACCGTTCTACGTGGAGGGCGCGGAGCCCGGCGACACCCTGGCCGTGCACTTCGTGTCGATCGAACCTGCCCGGGACTGGGCGGCGTCCACGACCGTCCCGCTCTTCGGCGCCCTCACGTCCACTCACTCGACCGCTTCGCTCCAGGCGCCGCTGCCGGAAGCCGTGTGGATCTGGCAGTTGGACAGGGACCGCCGCACCGCACAGTTCAGCGCACGGGACAGCGAGTTCGAGATCGCCCTGCCGATGGACCCGATGCACGGCACGGTCGGAGTCGCACCGGCCAATCTGGAGGTGCGCTCGGCACTCGTGCCCGACGCCCACGGCGGCAACATGGACACACCCGAGATGCGAGCGGGAGTCACGTGCTATCTGGGTGTGAACGTCGAGGGTGCGTTGTTGAGTCTGGGTGACGGGCACGCGCGCCAGGGTGAAGGGGAGACCTGCGGGGTCGCTGTCGAATGCGCCATGAACACCGTGGTGATCGTCGAACTCCTCAAGGGCGTGGCCACCCCTTGGCCGCGCCTGGAGTCCGACACGCACATCATCTCGACGGGGTCGGCGCGTCCTCTGGAGGACGCGTTCCGCATATCGCAACTCGACCTGATCCAGTGGCTGGTGCGTGACTACGGGTTCAGTGAACTGGACGCCTACCAGTTCGCGACGCAGACCGTCGAGTCGCCGCTCGCCAATGTCTGCGACACGAACTACACGTGCGTGGCCAAGCTCCGCAAGGAGTGGCTGCCCGCGCGCGAAACGCACCGCGGTATGCACGCGCGGCTACGGGAGACAGCCGCCGTGCTCCCTTACGGGACAGCTCACCGCCCCTCCCGGTCTTAGTCCCAGCCGTACTTCCCCAGTCTTCGTCCCAGCCGACTCCCCCGGTCTTCGCCCCAGCTGTCCTCTCCCGACCCGAGTCCCGGCCGTCTTCACCCGGCCGGAGTCCCAACTGTTTCGCCGACCGGAGTCCCAACTGCTTCTCCGGGCCGGAGTCCCTCCGCCATGGCAGTAGTCGCAGTGGCCCTCTCCAGTGCAGCGCGCCAGTCCAGCCGTCCCTCTACCGAGAGGCAGGTCAGTCATGGATGGAACGAGACGTTTCCCGAGTCGGCGCCGACTGCTCCAGGGCGCCGTCGCCGCCGCTGTTCCGGCGACGCTCGCGAGCACGAACCGCGCGACCGCTCAGGCTTGGGCGGCTGACTACCCCTTGGCCGAGTGGGTTCCGGCCAGTACTTCCAACTACACGGCCTCCAGCCGCCCCACCAGCTATCCCATCGACTACGTGGTCATCCACGTGACCCAGGAGACATACGCGGACACGCTCGCCATCTTCCAGAACCCGGCGAAGAGGGTCTCGGCCCACTACGTGGTGCGTTCCCGTGACGGCCACATCGCCCAGTGCGTGCGCGACCGCAACATCGGCTGGCACGCCGGCAACTGGACCTACAACACGCGCAGCATCGGCATCGAACACGAAGGGTGGATCGACAAACCGCAGTACTTCACCAACGCGATGTACGAGCAGTCCGCAGCACTGACAGCCGCCATCTGCGCGACGTACGACATCCCCATGGACCGTGAGCACATCATCGGGCACCACCAGATACCCGGCTCGGGCCATACCGACCCCGGCCCGTACTGGGACTGGTCGCGCTACATACGCCTCGTCAACTTCGCCTGAGGGTGGCTTCGACCCACCGCGGCCAGAAGCAGGGCGCCCCACCCGTCACGGCACGCTTGTCGGTCACAGTGCCCGGAGCGACGATGGCACCATCGCATCACCGTCTCGGGAGGCCGAGTTGACCAATCCATGGGTGGCTCTTGAACCGGGCGCGGACCCTGCCGAGCGGGTGCGGGTGCTGCGACGGGCGCACGAGAAGTTCACCGCTGCCGGGACAGTGGTGCGTCCGGTGCGTCCGGTCGTGGCCGACTCGTGGCGAAGGTCGGCCAGGGCCCGCGTCAGCCCGGAGGGCACCGGCGCGGCGGTGGAACTGACCGACGGCGACCTCGGGGCGTATCGGGCGGAGCATCCGCTGGCCAGGGTGATGCCCATGTTCCGGGAGTTGATGGGCACCTTTGCGACGGACGGGGAGCACCTGCTCGCCGTGTGTGACGCGCGGGGCCGGCTGCTGTGGGTCGAGGGTCACGCGGTGGCGCGGCAGCGCGCGGGGCGGATCAACTTCGTGCCGGGCGCCCGGTGGGCTGAGTCCGCGGTCGGAACCAACGCGCCGGGGACGGCGGTCGCCGTGGACCGGCCGGTGCAGGTCTTCGCCGCCGAGCACTTCATGCGGGGCGTGCAGCCGTGGACGTGTGCGGCGGCTCCGGTGCACGACCCGCGGACCGGGAGGCTCATGGGGGCGGTCGACATCACGGGTGGGGACGGCCTCGCACACCCGCACAGCCTGGCTTTCGTGCAGGCGGTGGCGAGGGCCGCGGAGTCCCAGCTCGCGCTGCTCGCGCGCCGAGACGGAGGCGGGGGAAGCGGTGGAGATATCGGCGCTGGGCAGGGACGAAGCGCTGCTTGTGGTGGGCGGGCGCAAGGTGCGGCTCAGCCGCAGGCACAGCGAGATCGTCGTGCTGCTCGCCCGCCACCCGGAGGGGCTGAGCGGGGACGAGCTGTTGTGTGCGCTGTACGAGGATGAGTCGGTGCCGCAGGTGACGTTGCGGGCGGAGATGGCTCGGCTCAGGCGGGTGCTCGGAGCGGAGTTGCTGCGGTCTCGTCCGTACCGCTTGGCGGTGCCTGTCGAATGCGATGCCGACCTGGTCGAGCGACGGCTGGGGACCGGTGCGGTGGCGGCGGCAGTCGCCGCGTACGCCGGGCCGCTGCTGCCGCAGTCGCAGGCGCCCGCGCTGGCCCGCCTCCGTCACAGGCTCGCCGACCAGTTGCGGGCGGCGCTGGTCGCCTGCGGCGACCCCGACCTGCTGGCGGACTGGGCGCACGCTCCCTGGGGCGAGGGTGACCTGGTGGTGTGGCGGGCGCGGCACGCGCTGCGCCCCACGCCCCCCGTCCTGGCGCGCGTGCGTTGAACTCGATACCGAGCTGGCCTTCGCCGGGCACGACTCTGGCCACGCCTACGGGCGCGGCCCCGGCCCCAGCTCCGGCTTCAGGCACGGCCATGGCTCCCAGCAACCGTACTGAGGAGGACCCTCGCAACGTACATGCAACGTCCGCGTTCTTAGCCTCCGGGCGAGAGCTGCCCGACCGTGGGCAGCCTTCCCCGGGAGGCCAGCCAAGATGACCCGTTACGCAGCGCCCGGCTCCGAGGGCGCGATCGTCGACTTCCAGGCGCGCTACGACCACTTCATCGGTGGCGAGTATGTGGCGCCCGCACGTGGGCAGTACTTCGAGAACCCGAGCCCGGTCAACGGACAGCCCTTCACCGAGGTGGCCCGGGGTACCGCCGAGGATGTCGAGCGGGCCCTCGATGCGGCGCACGCGGCCGCGCCTGCGTGGGGGCGGGCGTCCGTCACCGAACGGGCCGATGTCCTGCGGAAGATCGCGGACCGGATGGAGGCCAACCTCGAACAGCTCGCGGTGGCCGAGAGCTGGGAGAACGGCAAACCGATCCGCGAGACCCTGGCGGCGGACATTCCGCTCGCGATCGACCACTTCCGGTACTTCGCGGGGGTCATCCGCGCCCAGGAGGGGTCGCTGAGCGAAATCGACGAGGACACCGTCGCGTACCACTTCCACGAGCCGCTCGGTGTGGTCGCACAGATCATCCCGTGGAACTTCCCGATCCTCATGGCGACGTGGAAGCTGGCGCCGGCACTCGCCGCCGGAAACGCGGTCGTCCTCAAGCCCGCCGAGCAGACGCCCGCCTCCATCCACTATTGGATGAGCCTGATCGCCGATCTGTTGCCGCCGGGCGTGGTCAACATCGTCAACGGTTTCGGCGTGGAGGCGGGCAAGCCGTTGGCCTCGAGTCCGCGTGTCTCGAAGGTCGCCTTCACCGGGGAGACCACCACGGGCCGGTTGATCATGCAGTACGCCTCCGAGAACATCAAGCCGGTGACGTTGGAGCTGGGCGGCAAGTCACCGAACATCTTCTTCGACGACGTGTGGGCCGCCGACGACGACTTCCGTGACAAGGCGCTCGAAGGCTTCACGATGTTCGCGCTCAATCAGGGTGAGGTCTGCACCTGTCCGTCGCGGGCGTTGGTGCAGCGCGGCCACTACAGCGATTTTCTCGAAGCGGCGATCGCCCGCACCGAGCAGATCAAGGCAGGGCATCCGCTCGACACCGACACGATGATCGGCGCGCAGGCCTCCAACGACCAGTTGGAGAAAATCCTCTCCTACCTGGACATCGGACAGCAGGAGGGCGCCAAGGTCCTGACGGGCGGCCAGCGCATTGACTACGACGGCGAGTTGGCGGGCGGCTACTACGTCCAGCCGACCATCTTCGAGGGTGACAACCGCATGCGGATCTTCCAGGAGGAGATCTTCGGCCCGGTCGTCTCGGTCGCGTCGTTCAACGACTTCGACGACGCCATCAAGGTCGCGAACGACACGCTGTACGGGTTGGGCGCCGGGGTGTGGACGCGGGACATGAACACCGCGTACCGGGCGGGCCGTGCGATCCAGGCGGGCCGCGTCTGGACGAACTGCTACCACGCGTATCCGGCGCATGCGGCGTTCGGTGGGTACAAGCAGTCGGGCATCGGTCGCGAGACGCACAAGATGATGCTGGAGCACTACCAGCAGACGAAGAACCTCCTGGTGTCGTACTCGGCGAAGAAGCTCGGCTTCTTCTAGAGGCGCGGAAAACGCGCCTGACCTGGTCGCCGTCTGCTGCGCGGCCGTCGCCCGCTCCCGCTCCCGCGCCGCTTTGGACGCGTTCGCCGAGCTCATCGAGGCCGTCGTCGACGTCCACGCCCGGGAACTGGCCGAGCGGGCCAGCCTGAGCGGCGCGGACCCGGCGGCGCCGGGGCATGAGGTGGGCGGCCATGGGGTGCTGGGGCACGAGGTGGGGGGGCCGGATGTCGGAGCTGTTCCGGAAGGCCGGGTGACGCGGCGACAGATGATCGCCCGTCGTCCCGGCAGGGGCATCGGCATTCGTGTCGGCGCCGGCAGGGTTGCCGGTATGACGAGGCCGCGCTCTTTCGGCGCGCCAGGAGCCGACGGCGCAGCCGAGGGCAGGTGAAGTGACCCCTCGCGCCCTTTCCGAACTCGTATGGAGGATGGGCGGGCCGGGAAATAAGCGGAAGGCTTGATACCGCCCCCGGCGGATGGCGATACGGAACACCGAGGCCGGCGAGAGCGATTGTCACGTTATCCGCGGTATCGGCGGCATCCGCGCTACCCGCAGCTTTCGCGGCTTTCGCGGAACACGCGGCATGCAGGGGCTCGATCACCTAGGAGTGCCATGACGAATTCGCCTGGTGGTGTGCCACACGCGGAAAGCCGGGAGGGCCCCGGGGACGAGGCCGACATGACATTCACTTTTTCCACCTCCGACCCGACGGAGAAAGCGGCTCAGCGGGCGGTGACCCGGGCTGCGAATCACCTGCTGGCCCGCCAGAACGCCGAGGGGTGGTGGAAGGGCGCTTTCACGACGGACGTGAGTTACGACGCTCACGACGTCTTTCTCCGCTATCTCCTGGGCGTACCGGATCAGCGGGTGATCACCGCGAGCGGCCGCTGGCTCCGGAGTCAGCAGGGCCCGGACGGTTCCTGGCCCCTCGTCTTCGAAGGCGCGGGCCATCTGGGGACCACGATTCAGGCCTATGTGGCTCTCCGGCTCGCCGGGGACCGTCCGGACGAGGAACACATGCTGCGGTGTGCGGCGTGGGTACGGCGACAGGGCGGCGTGACGGCGAGTCCGCTGACAGCACGTGTATGGCTTGCCATGTTCGGCTGGTGGGAGTGGAACGACCTCCCGGAGATCCCGCCGGAAATCATCGCCCTGCCCAAATGGGCGCCGCTGAACATCTATTCCTTCAGTGCCATCATGCGCCTGGCGCTCGTTTCGCTGAGCGTCATCAGCGCGCACCGACCCGTGCGACCTGCCCCCTTCGGCATCGACGAGCTCTTCGCCGCGCCCGACACTTCGGCGGGGAGGCCGAAGCCGTCACCGTCCGGCGGCTGGGAGACATTCTTCCGGCGCGCGAACGCGACGGTGCGTGCTTGCCGCAAGGGAATTCCCCGGTCCGTACGTAAAAGCGCGACGAACGCGTGCACCCGGTGGCTGCTGAAGCACCAGGAAGTGGACGGCAGTTGGGGGGCGTGTACCCCGATGACCACATGGGTGATGCTCGCCCTGCACCTCCAGGGCTGCCCGCCGGACCATCCGGTGCTCAAGGCAGCCTGGGGCTACCTGGACGACAGTGCCACGTGGCCCGCGAGTGACGTGCGGGCGTTGCAGACCGTGCAGGGCCCGGTGTGGGACACCTGCCTGTCCGCGACCGCGCTGCTGGACGCCGGTCTGCCCGCCGACCACCCGGCGCTGGTCAAGGCCGCCGACTGGCTGCTCACCCAGCAGGCCGACCAGCCCGGTGACTGGGCCGTACGACAATCCCGGCCGGCACCCGGCGGCTGGCCCTTCCAGTTCCACAACCGGAGCTACCCCGACCTCGACGACACGTCCGAGGTGGTCCTCGCACTGCGTCGCATCCGCCCGCCCGATCGGACGGCCCTCGACGAAGCGGTGAGGAGGGCGGTGCGCTGGTGCCTCGGCATGCAGAGCCGCGACGGGGGGTGGGCGGCCTTCGACGCCGACAACACGAGCGCCCTTCCCGGCAAGGTCCCGTTCTTCGACTTCGGTGAGTTCTGCGTCGATCCGCCCACCGCCGATGTCACCGCCCACGTGGTGGAGATGCTGGCCGCCCTCGGGATGGAGCGCGACCCGCGTACCCGGCGTGCCGTCCGCTGGCTGCTCGACCAGCAGGAAGCGAACGGTGCCTGGTACGGGCGCTGGGGAGCGAACCACCTCTTCGGCACCGGATGTGTCGTGCCCGCCCTCGTCGCCGCCGGGGTCCCCGGTGACCACGCCGCCGTCCGGCGCGCCGTCACCCGGCTGACGTCGGTGCAGAACGAGGACGGCGGCTGGGGCGAGGACTGGCAGTCGTATGCCGACCCGTCCCGCGTCGGCCGCGGACCCTCCACACCTTCACAGACTGCCTGGGCCCTGCTCGCGCTGCTCGCGGCGGGAGAGGACGACGGCGCCGCGGTCCGATCCGGGGTGCGCTGGCTGACCGAACGGCAGACGGATCACGGCACCTGGGAGGAACGGCACTTCACCGGCACGCTCGTCCCTCGGGCCGTGGCCGCGCACTACGAGTACTACGGACACGTCTTCCCCTTGATGGCGCTGGGCCGCTACGTCCTGCGCAAGGGCCACTGACCGCACGGAGGCCACCGACGTGCGGTGGCCAGTGGGCCGGCTCCGGCACGGCCCGACCACGGCCGGGGACGTACCCGGTCTCTCCGAGAAAGGCGCGTTGTCATGAGTGCTGCGTCATGAGTGCTGAATCGCCGGTGATCGAGCCCGAGTTCTTCGCGCCCCGCACCGCGATCGACGACCTTCTGTTCGAGTTCCTGACGGAGAAGGCACAGAACGCTCCCGTACCCCACCAGTCCGTGCTCACCCTCATGCTGCGCGACTTCATCTCCGGCGGCAAGAGAATCCGTCCTCTGCTGTGCGTCACCGGGTGGATCGCGGCAGGGGGCCGGGGCGACGCCGCGCGGGCCCTCCGGCTTGCCGCTTCCATCGAATTGGCGCACACGTGCGCCCTCATTCATGACGACATCATGGACGCGTCGACAGCCGCCGCGGTCGCCCCACGGTCCACCGGGCGCTGGCCGACCGGCACCACGCGTCCTGGACCGCCCAGCAGTACGGGGTCGGCGGCGCGATCCTGCTGGGGGACCTCGCGCTCGTCTGGTCCGACGAGCTGCTGCACACCACGCCCATGCCCGACGCCCACCGGACCGCCGTACTGCGCTGCGTCGACCGCGCGCGGAGCGAACTGATCGCCGGTCAGCACCTGGACCTGCTGACCACCGGCGAGCTGCACACCAGCGTCGAGACGATGATGAGCATCATCCGCTACAAGACCGCCAAGTACACCATCGAACGCCCCATGCAGGTCGGCGGGGCCCTCGCCGGTGCCGGACCGGAGGTCATGCGCGCGTACACCGACTACGGGGTCCCCCTGGGTGAGGCGTTCCAGCTGCGGGACGACGTGCTCGGTGTGTTCGGGGAGCCGGACCGGACGGGCAAGTCGCGCCTGGACGATCTCCGCGAGGGCAAGTGCACCAGCCTCGTCGTCCATGCGCTGCGCGCCTGCGGTCCGGGCGAGGCGAGTCGGCTGCGCGAGCTGATCGGTGATCCCGAGCTCGGGGAGCCGGAAGCCGCCGAGATCCGCGATCTCCTCACCGGCACCGGAGCGCGGACCGCGGTCGAGCAGATGATCGAGGCGAGATACCGGCAAGCCCTGGACTCCCTGGACTCCGCGCCCTTCCCGCCCCACGCCGTCCGCACGCTGCGGGATGTCGCGGAGGCAGTCGTGCACCGCACGTCCTGACTCCCGGCGCCCCGACCACCGCCCCGACCACCGCCCCGACCACCGGCCACGGAGCGGCAAGCGCCGGCCACGGAGCAACAAGCAC
Organism: Streptomyces huasconensis; assembly: GCA_004010275.1. Taxonomy (GTDB): domain Bacteria; phylum Actinomycetota; class Actinomycetes; order Streptomycetales; family Streptomycetaceae; genus Streptomyces; species Streptomyces huasconensis. The sequence goes on along the minus strand of RBWT01000032.1, from coordinate 38,089 downwards.
CACGCACTCAGCACGGAGCGCAGAGCGATGACTACGACGTCGACCGCACCCACGACGGTGTGGCGGGCCGCCTGGCGTGAGATCCACCTGAGCTGGCTGTTCATCAGCGCCGACCGTTGGACCACCATCTTCCCGGCGACCTGCTTCGTCACGGCGGCCGTCGTCCACGCCCGGCTTTCCGCGCCCGAGGCAGCGATCACCCTGGCCTCGGGCGCCCTCTACTTCTGGCTGTTCGTCTACGAGCACACCCTGGCCAACCAGCTCGTCGGCATCGAGGAGGACCGCGTCAACAAGCCGTTCCGGCCGCTGGTCACCGGCCGGAGCAGCATCCGCGGCGCCCGGCTGCGCCTGATCGGCGTACGAATTCTGTTCCCCCTCTACGGGTACGGGCTCGGTGTCCTCGAATGGGCCCTGATGTGGCAGATCCTCTCGCTGCTCCAGCACGAATACGGCTGGGGCCGGCACTGGCTGGGCCGGAATGTCTACGCCGGAGCCGGAGTCATCGCCCAGTTGGCGGCCGCCTGGGAAATGGTCGCCCCGATCACGCCCGACGCCTGGCGCTGGATCGTCACCCTCACGGTCACCGTGACCCTCCTGATGTCCGTGCAGGACCTGCGCGACATCACGGGTGACCGCGCGGTTCACCGCTCCACCATGCCGTTGGTCTTCGGGGAGACACGCACCCGGATCTTCCTCTGCGTCGGCTTCGCGATCGGTCCCGCGGCCATCCACCGCTTCCTGATGGCGCCCGCCGGCCCGCACTGGTGGATCGCCGTCACGGACGTACTCCTGTGCGGTCTGAGCCTGCTGCTCGCCGTCCGGGTGGTGCTGTGCCGGGGGCAGGAACAGGACCAGCGCAGTTACCGCCTGGTGGAGCAGTGGTACACCCTCGCCCTTGCCGCTTCGATCTACACGCTCCGCTGACCGGGAGGGCTCGACGTGCCCGCACACACTCCGCGACAGACGCCACCGCAGGCACGGCTGCGGATCAGCGACGTATGGAAGGCGTACGGCCGAAGACAGGTCCTGTGCGGCGCCGACCTCGATGTTCCCCCCGGGGCGCTGATCGGCATCGTCGGGGAGAACGGCACCGGCAAGAGCACCCTGCTCCGGATCGCCATGGGGCATCTGGCGCCCGACCGGGGCACGGTGGTGCGTACCGGCACAGCGGGGTACTGCCCGCAGCAGGCCGTGCTGAACGACTCGTTCACCGTCGCGCAGCACCTTCGACTCTTCCAGGTGGCCCACCGGCTGCCGACGCTCACCCGTGCCCACGAGTTGATGGACGTCCTGGCCCTCGCCGACTGCGGGCGACAGCGGGCCGGGGAGCTCAGCGGAGGGACGCGGCAGAAGCTGAACCTCCTGCTCGCCCTGATGCACGACCCGCGGCTCCTGGTGCTCGACGAGCCGTACCAGGGCTTCGACTGGGAGACCCATCAGCGCTTCTGGTCACTCGCCGCCCAGCTGCGCGACCGGGGCTGTTCGATCGTGGTGGTCTCCCATCTGCTGCATGACCGGGACCACTTCGACATGGTCGGCCATCTGCGCGACGGCCGCCTCGACATGGAGGTGCCCGCCCGATGACCTTTCACCGGGACGCGTTCACGCAGATGCTGCGCTGCACTCTTCTCGGCCACCTCCGCAGCCGCATGGCGGTGCTCTTGGCGGTCGCGTTCGTCCCCGCCTGGATCGTCGTGGCGCGCCTGTGCGCGTCGGAGCGAGCCGTGCGCTTCTCGCTGGGCTCCGTGGGCGCCGAGGTCCGCGCCCCGGCGAATGACGTCGGCCAGGTGGTCAACGCCCTGGCCGCGGTCACCCTGGTCACAGGTTTCTCGTCGTTCATGGAGACCTTCAAGGCCCGGGAGATGGACCGGCGGCTCGTCCTGGCCGGCTATCCGCGGTTCCCGATGCTGCTGGCGAAGGTCACCGCCGTCGCCGTCGTCGCCACTCTCATCGCCGTGTACACCACTGCCGTGCTCGGGAGCTCACTGCCGGTGGAGCAGTCGGGGCCCTTGGCCCTGGCCGTCCTCGGCGCCGGTCTCGTGTACGGCGGCATCGGCCTCCTGCTCGGCTCGTCGGTCCGGGGCGAGCTGGAGGGCTTCTTCCTCGTCATCATGCTCAGTCTGGTCGACACCGGACTGCAGAACCCGGTCCTCAACGTCGCCGACGTGGCCGGGTCGAGCGCGCTACCGCTGTACGGCGCGTGCCAGTTCGCGCTGGCGGCGGCGTTCACGTCCGTCACCTCCTGGTCTCACGGTCTTCTCCCGCTCGCCTGGGCCGCCTCGACCGGCGCGCTGGCCCTGCTCGCCTTCCGGGTGCGGACTCGCTCCCACTGCCGGATCGTCACGGACGCGGACGCCGAAACCGTACGCGGGTGACCGCGGACAGCGGACAGCGGACTGCCGACCTCTCGCGGGCGGAGTTCCGAGAAGTTCGCGCACGACCCTGGGGGTTCGGTCGCAGCAGTGGAAAACTCGCAGGGCTCACTCGGCGCTTTCGAACAGGTCGGGCGCCGACCCATACGACGGGAGAACAGACAACGATGTTCACTCTGGTACGGAGAAGGGTGGCGGACGCCGCGCTCGCGCTCTCGACCGTCGCGGCCCTTGCCTTCGGCGCAGCCGCCCCGGCCGGCGCGGCAGCGGCCCCCGCTCCGGCGCCCGCTCCCTCGAAGAAGCAGGGGCCGACCTCGGTGGCGTACGTCGAGGTGAACGACCACAGCATGCTCAACGTGGGGAAGTACACCCTCGCCAACGGCGGCGGCAACGTCTTCGACGTGGCCGTGATCTTCGCGGCGAACATCAACTACAACACGGACACCAAGACGGCGTATCTGCACTTCAACGAGAACGTGCAGCGCGTCCTCGACAACGCCGCCACGCAGATACGGCCGTTGCAGGCGAAGGGCATCAAGGTCGTCCTCTCCGTACTCGGGAACCACCAGGGCGCGGGCTTCGCCAACTTCCCGTCCAAGCAGGCGGCATCGGCGTTCGCGAGACAACTGTCCGGCACCGTGACCAAGTACGCGCTCGACGGCATCGACTTCGACGACGAGTACGCCGAGTACGGCAAGAACGGCACCGGGCAGCCCAACAGCAGCTCTTTCGTGCACCTGGTGACGGCGCTGCGCGCGAACATGCCGGACAAGATCATCAGTCTCTACAACATCGGTCCGGCCGCGTCGCGCCTCTCCTACGGCGGCGTCGACATCTCCACCAAGTTCGACTACGCCTGGAACCCGTACTACGGCACCTGGCAGGTCCCCCGCATCGCGCTGCCCAAGTCGAAGCTGTCACCGGCGGCCGTCGAGATCGGCCGGACCGCGCAGAACACGGCCGCCGACCTCGCCCGCCGCACCGTCCGCGAGGGGTACGGCGTGTATCTGACGTACAACCTCGACGGCACCGACCGTGGTGCCGATGTCTCCGCGTTCACCAGAGAGCTGTACGGCAGTGACGCCACCTACACGCCGTAGGGCGACCGCGCGCACAGCGCGCCGGGCTCCCTTCGGGGCTCACCGCACCCCTTAAGGGGAACTCCGCGCACGCCGCGCCTTTGACAACGATATCGAAGGCGCGGTGCGCAGCTCTTCCGGACCAGTCACGGGCCAAGCAGCTGCGGCCAAGACGGCGCGGCGCAAGCGGGCTGTGTGCAACGAAGTCCTCAATACCGCAGTGGAGCAAGGTTACTTCGCGGTGAACCCCCTCAACTGGGGGTCCGCGCGACCCGGCTCCCACGAAGTGTCGTCCTCGGCACGTCACCGCCGCCGCGCTTCGGGAGAGGACGACAGTGACGCGCCCAGTCCAAGGACGGCCCGGGGCGCGTCGTGTCAGGGAGCGGTGGACACAAGCGGTGCGGGGCCGGTCCCGGGGGCGAGGTGTTCCAGGAAGCCCGTCACGGTCGACACCGATCCCTCCCACCCCAGGCGGCGGCCGAGCCGGGTCATCTGGGGCAGTTCGTATGCCTGGCCGGCCGTGTCCGCGGCCTGTGCCAGCCAGCGGTCGACCGGGCCGTCCCAGGAGATCCCGCCGTCCTCCAGAACGATCACACGGTCGAAGTGCTCGGCGCAGAAGTCCATGTCGTGAGTGATGGCGAGGACGGTCCGGCCGTCGGCGCCGAGGTCGTCGACCAGCTTCCCCAGCAGAACCACCGAGGCGTGGTCCTGCCCGGTCGTCGGCTCGTCCAGGACGAGACGGGGTGTCCATGGCCAGGACCGAGGCCAGAGCGACCCGTTTGCGTTCGCCGAGCGACAGGTGGTGGGGGTGGGCATCGCGCGACCGCGCCAGCCCCGTCCTCCGCAGGGCGGACTCGACCAGTTCCTTACGGCGCACGGGAGGGAAGCGGAGGTTGCGCGGGCCGAACTCCACCTCCTTGGTGACGCTTGCCGCGTGGAGCTGGTCGTCCGGGTTCTGGAACACGAACCCCACGGTGCGGGCGAGTTCGGCGATGCCGAGCCCGTCGGTCCGCCGCCCGGCGATTTCGATGGTTCCGGACGCCGCGCGTTCGATGCCGACGAGGTGACGGGCGAGGGTGCTCTTGCCCGCACCGTTGGGGCCGACGATCGCCACCCGTTCACCGGCCGCGACGGAGAAGGACACTTCGTCCAGCGCCGTGGTCCCGTTGGGGTAGCGGAACGTCAGGGAATCGATCCGTATGATCATCGCCGGTCTCCTCGGGCGAGATGGGCCACCGTCGCGCCGAATCCCTCTGCGGCGGCGTCGAGCGTGACCGGCAGCGGCCTGGCGTCCGGCCAGAGCCCCCGGGCCGCGGCACGGCGTGCGGCCACGGTGTAGCGCAGTGGGGCGACCCCCCATTCCTCCAACCGCTCGTCCGCCAGCACCTCGCCGGGTGAACCCTGCGCCACGATCATGCCCCCGTCGAGGACGAGGACGTGGTCGGCGGCGCGGGCCAGGCGCTCCATCCGGTGTTCGATCAGCAGGGTGGTGACGCCCTGCTCCCTGAGGGTGCCGAGCGCTTCGAAGACCAGAGCGCTTCCGGCCGCGTCCAGTTGCGAGGTCGGTTCGTCGAGGACCATGACGGTCGGACGCATGACCAGGACGGACCCGATGGCCAGCAGCTGCTGCTGCCCGCCCGAGAGCTCGTACGGCGACCGGTCGCGCACCTTGGTGAGCCCGAGGTCGTGCAGGACGGTGTCGACCCGGGCCGCCATCTCGTCCCGGGGCACACCCATGTTCTCCAGACCGAAGGCGATCTCCTCGCGTACGGAGAAGCGGGCGCCGGATATCTGGTTGAACGGATTCTGCATGACCAGCCCGACCTCGCCCACCAGCCCGGACAGTGCGATATCGGCAAGATCCCGGCCGTTGACCCGGACCAGCCCTTCCGCCGAGCCCCCGGTGAGATGGGGAATGGTGCCGCTCACCACGCCGGCCAAGGTGCTCTTGCCCGCTCCGCTTCCGCCGACCACGGCGCAGAGTTCGTGCGGCCCGACTTCGAATCCGATGTCGTGGAGGGCCGGCCGGGAGCCGGTCGGATAGGTGAAGGAGAAACCTTTTACTTCGATCAACGCATTACTCCCCACACGTTCACGGTGACCGCGGCCACGGCACAAAGCATCATTGCGACGCGCGCGCTCCGCTGCACCGCGCTGTCAGGAACCGTGATGAGGCTCGTAGGGCGCCGGGTGGCACCGAAGCCCCGGGTCTCCATGGCGGCGGCGCGCTCCCCCACGTCGGTGAAGGCGCCGAGGATCAGCGGACCCACCAGGGGCACCAGGGCACGCGCCCGGCCGCGCAGGCCGTGGATCACTTGGCCGCGTGCCTGCTGGGCGTGGAGGATGCGCGTGGCGCGTCGGCTGAGTGTCGGCACGATCTGCAGTGCCGCCGACACGATGTAGATGAGACTCGGCGACACATTGCGCTCGCTCAGTGCGCTCATGAGGGTCGCGGCGTGCGTGGTGAGGAGCAGCAGGAAGAACCCGCCCATCAGCACCAGAATGTGCAGCGCCGTCAGGAGGGCGTAGGCGACCCCCTCGCTCTTGAGTTCCAGCGGGCCGAATCGAGCAATTACGTCATGCGCTTCGGGAAAGAAGAAACCTTGGATTACGAATAGGATTGCGGCCACTGGAACCCAGAACGTGGCGAGCATGAGCAGGAAACGGCGTACCACCTTTGCGCCGATCGCGGCCGGAAGGAGGAGGGCGCAGAACAGCAGCAGGGGCCACCGGTAATCCACCACGGCGAAAGCGCAGACGGTCACGGTGACGGCGAAGGTCAGTTTGGTCAGAGGACTGAGCCGGTGGACAAATGAATTACCTGTTGCGTGAGGGCTGTTCTGCACGGTGCTCACCCCGCCCTCACCAGGTCGGGCCGCGGTGCCAGGACATGCCGGTCGCGGACGAAGGGGAAGCGGTGCAGGAAGCCCGGTGGCAGCCCCTTGAGGATGGCCATCGCGAGTACCACCGTCAGCGCCTTGTCGAGGGGGTCCGCCACAAGTCCTTGCAGCGTGGCGGCCTTCAGCATCCCGTTGCCGAACGCCTGGAAGGTCGCGATCAGCGCGGACTGGCCCACCGATCCGCTCGCGTTGCCGAAGACGAAGGCGGTGATGGGGGCGGAGATGACGCCCGCGACCACACCGATCAAGCCACCGGCGAGCACCGCGGTGGGCAGCCGTCGGAACAGCCCCGCACGTGCCAGCATGCCGGCGGTGAAGCCGATCATGGCCGCCGTCACGGCGTACGGCAGGGCGCCGGGGGTGATCGTCATGCCCACGATGACGCTGGCGAGGGCCCCGGTCGCGGCACCGGCGGCAGGTCCCGCGACCACTCCCACCAGCACGGTCCCGATGGAGTCGAGTTGCAGGGGGAGGCCGCTGAAGTAAACGATCTTACCCATGACGATGTTCACCGTGATGGCCACAGGCAGCAGGGCCACGGTGGTGGCGGGCAGGCGGGCCACGGCGCCGGAGACGATCAGCAGGGCGCCGAGCGTGTAACCCACCAGCGCCAGCAGCGCGATCGGACCACCCACACCGTGCTCCGAGGCGGGGCGGACGGCGATGAGCCCCGCGTAGGTCACGAGCACCACGCCGGTGCCCCACCCGATACGCCATCGCTCATCCAGCCAGGACGGCATGGAACGGCTGAAACCAGCCATTGTTTGACCTCATTCTCCCGACAGTGAGATGGCTACGGGAAATTCAAGCGCGCACACTAGCAGGGCCTCTCCTGTGGATGTCAATGGCGTAAACGAATCTGCGGATTGCGATGCCGCCAAGGTCGCTGCGGTCCCAAAGTGCCACCCACCAAGGTTGGTTGACAACGATGAACGGCTGGTGTGGGATCGATCGGACAGGTGATCAAGAGACCACGATGCTTTGCCCGAATTGCGCGAGGCGAGCTTTCGCGCGCTGCCCTCGCGCAGCTCTCACAATTAGAGGGAACGCGACATGGATGTTTTCCATTCATTTGCCAATTCGTATACGTCCGGTCTCCAGGCGGTCCTGGATGAGGGGAACGACGTCCCCTCCGTCCGCGACCCGCTGTCGAAGGCCTCGGACTTCGGCCGCAACGACCGTCCCTACCGCGAGCTGATCGCCCACCGCAGCACGGTCGAGGACCCCACCTCCTGTCTCGCGGTCACCCCGCACCTGCCGGTGAACCTCGCGTACTGCTTCGGACTCCTCGCCTGGTCGCTCGACGGGCGCAACGACGTGGAGACACCCGCGTACTACCGCCGGGGCGCCCACGAGTACTCGGACGACCAGCACACCCTCAGCGGAGCCTTCGGCCACCGGCTGGTCACGGCCAACGGCAACCAGCTGGAGGAGGTCGTCGGCCGCATCGAGCGCGACCCCGCCCACCGCCGGGCCTTCGCCCTGGTCCTGGAGCCGCAGGACAACTTCCGCAAGTCGCGGGAGTACCCCTGCGCCGTGGGCGTCCACCTCTTCCTGCGGGACGGGGCCCTCATCTGGCTCACTGTGATGCGCGCCCAGCAGGCGCTGACCGTCCTGCCCTACGACGCCTTCCTCTTCATGGGCATGCAGCAGTACGCCGCCGGTCTGCTCGGGGTACCCGCGGGCCGGTACATCCACCAGTCCGGCACCTTCCACTTCTACGACAACGAGAGCGCGCTCGCCCGGAAGATCGTCGGCGACCCGGTGGTCCCGGCCTCCCTGCCGGCCTTCCCCACCACCCCGGACGGCGCCCGCGAAGGCGCGCGAACTCGTCGACCTCGAATCCCGGCTGCGTCGGGCCGCCCAGGCGCAGGACACCGCCACTGTGGACAAGATCGCCGGGGCCCCGGCCGCCACCGACTACGCGGACGTCGCCCGGGCCTGCCTGGCCACCCACGCCTACCGCAAGCTCGGGGACACCACCTCCCTGGTGACCAGCAGGGCGGCCGGCCCCGCCGTGGCCGATCTGATCTCCGCGATCTGATCGCAGGAAGCGCAGGGCCTACCGTGATATTGACGCTTCGTCCACCCCTGGAAGAACGATGTCCGGCCCCACCCGCCCCGTCGGTCCTGGCCGGCCGTCTCAGCCGCCGGCGTGAACTCTTCGAGCGGGCCGGCGGCACCTCCGGCACGGACCGCTACCTCTTCCCGATCATGGCCGCTCTGGTCCCCGTCGCCACCAGCCGCGGCGGAGAGGTCGCCTACCCCGGCGATCCCATGTGCCTCTATTCGGCGCTCTCGCTCACCGTCCAACGCTCCGTCGCCCGCCTGGAACGCGGGCTCGCCCCGCAGCCGTCGCTGGACGACGTCGTCCCCGACTGGGGGCGCTACCCGGACGCCGCCTACCGCCGCGCCGAGGACGGCCCTCGCTCCGTGCTCATCGCGGACAGCCCCACCACCGACGGCCACGTCTTCGATCCGCGCATCTGGGACGACGTGGCCCGTCAGGCCTTCATCACCGAACTCTTGGCGCTGCGCCCCAAGGTGCTGCTGCTCAGCTCGGTGTCGGCCGGCCACCGTTATGCGCTGGAGATGGCCGAACTGGCCAAGGAACACGCGCCGCACTGCTTGGTGGTCCTCGGGGGGAGGCACGCCGACGAGACCGTCCGCTACCAGCACGCCACCCGCACGGCTGACCTCTCCTGGAGCAGCACCGTGGAAGTCATCCGCGACGGCCGCGCCCGGCCCGTGGTCGACTTCGTGGTGGCGGGGGACGGAGCCCTCCTTCTGGACCTGCTGCTACGCGCAGTCGGACTCGTCGCCACCCCCGGCTTCGGCCCCACCCCCGTCGAGGAGGTCCTCGACGCGCTCCCGCTCGTCGCCGCCCACGACGGGACGACGAAGGGCGTCGGCAGTATCGTCGGTCTCACGGCGGATGAAGCCGTGCTCGTCCCCGTACGGGGGGAGCGCGTGAATGCGGCGCAACTCCCCTCACCCTACGAAGCGTTCTCCGTCGGCGGCCGTTCGGGATCTTCACCCGCGCGGGAAGTTCGCCCCTGGGCAGCCGGACCGCGCACATGATGACGCTGGACGCCTGCCCGTTCAAATGCACCTTCTGCTCCGAGAGCATCCAGGTGTCGCAGCGGCCCACGCGCTTCGCGGTGTCCGAGACCGAGCACGTCGCACAGCGCATCGGCCAGCTGGTCGACTGGGGGGCTGAGGCGGCCTTCTTCGACGATCCGGTCTTCTGGGGCGGCAACTGGAAGGCGATCACCGACTTCTGCCACGACCTGGCACGCCTGCAGGACCGCAAGCCGGAAATCCGGTCGTTCGAGTGGGGCGCCCAACTCACCGTGGACGTCGTCCTCAACCGCGCCAAGGCGGACGAGGTCGGCGCGGCCCTCGACCTCATGAGGGAGAACGGCTGCACCTATATCTACATCGGCATCGAGAGCATGGCCCAGCAGGTCATGCGGAACGTCGGCAAGAACCTCCTGCGGCGCAACCCCGAGGCTTGGGTCAGCAAGGTGCGCGAAGCCCTGAACACCATCAAGTCCCACGGAATCCGCGTCGCAGCTCCGTCCTCTTCGGACTCGACGGCGAGGACCGGGGGACCATCGAGGAGACGATCGAGGAGATCGGCCGCCTCATCGACGACGGGCTGCTCATCATGGCCAGCCCGAACATCCTCACCTACCATCCCGGGACCGCCATCACCGCGGCGCACGGGCAGGACCGGCTCGACTACCACTCGCGGAAGGACAACCGGCCGCCCTACACGTACTTCGAGGAGGCCTACCCCGAGGTGGTCTCCCGGCTCCTGGACGAGGACGACATCTGGTTCATCCACGAGGCCTCGGCCAAGCGATGGGGCAGTACCCGCAACAGCGCCGCCGAGTCGGTGGCCTCCATCGGCGCATGACACACACCACCGAAGGGATTGTCTTGGAAGGCCAAGTGCTGGACGTCGACGAACAGAGCTACTGGGGGCCGTACTACTCGTACTTCCCCGCGCTCGCCCGCTACATCCCGCTGGGCGAGTACGCCCGCCGGGTCCGTCCGAGGGCTTGTGTGCTCGGTGCCTCGGACGGCAAGTTCGCCCTCCCCCTGCTGCGCGCCGGCTGGGAGGTCGTCGGCGTGGAGACCGACGCGCTCTTCCTGAACGGCGGCGAGTTCGACCTCGTCGACGGCCACCACAAGGTCGTGGGCCTGCGGCAGAGGCTGTCGTCGGAGGGCCTCACCGAGGCCTGCACCATCGTCGAGCAGGACTACATGACCCTCCCGGCCTCGGGAGACTTCCAGCTGGTGATGGGCAGCGGCCTGTGGTCGATGCCCCCCAACCGGGCCCACACGCTGGAAGCGCTCATCCACCACGCGATGGACATGGTCGCCCCGGGCGGCATCTTCTTCGGTGAGTACCTGATCGGGCTCAACGACGAGGAGCGCCGGTGCGGTTACTACCCGCCCCGGGAGGAGATGGACCGTATAGTCGACCGACCCGGCTGGCAGCTCTTCGAGAACGCCGACCTCGGTATCCGCGGCGAGAGCCACCTCGGCTACGAGCAGTGGCACTACCACCGGTACGCCGCCGCCATCACGCACCGCATGCCGCTGCCCGCCACCCCTGAACCGTCCCCGTGACCTCCACCGACACCGCACCGCACCGGCGGCGCCCCCATCTTCCCGGGGGCGCCCGCCCCGCAGTCGTGGTCTCGGACCTGGACGGCACACTGCTGGACGCGGACCGCAAGGTCGGCGAACGCACCCGCCGGGCTCTCGCCGCCGCCGTGGCCGACGGCGTGCATCTGGTGCTCGCCACCGCACGGCCCGCCTGGTCGGCCCGGCAGGTGCTGGGGCCCCTGCGCGGACCGGGCGCGGCCCTCGTCTCCCTCCAACGGAGCCGTCACCGGCGGCCTGGACGACCCCCGGCCGCGGCGGGTCCGCGCCATGGACCCGGCCCGGGTGCGCGAGGCACTGGCCTTGCTCGGACCGGCTCCGTGGGCGGTGGACCGCCCCTCCGGGCGGCTGTTCGGGCCCGACTGGCCCGAACATCCTCAGCATGGCCCGGCGCGGGGGCGCCCCGGGTCGCGGAGGTGCCGGACGGCGAGGAGGTCCTGTGCCTGATGGCCCGGCGCGCCTGCCCTCCCTCGCCCGCCTTCCTCGCCCCCGCGGGTCTCACCTGGACCTCCTCGGACGCGGGCCTCGTCGAGGTCTCGGCGCCCGGGGCCGACAAGCGGTCCGCCGTCTCCTGGCTCCTGGCCGGCCGGGGTCTCGACTGGAGCGCCGTCGTCGCCTTCGGCGACGCGCCCAACGACATGGCTCTTCTCAGCGCGGCTGCCACGGGCGTGGCGATGGCCAACGCCACTTCGGACGTGCGGTCTTCGGCAACGGAACTGACGGATAATCATGACGAGGACGGGGTGGCCAAGTGGCTGGAGAGGAACCTCCTGTGAACGAAGTGAACCTTCCCGGCGGCCCGCCGGCGGAGAAAGTGTGGATAGTCGGCGGGCGGGCTGCGGCAAGTCGACCCTCGCCGAGCTGCTTGCGGAGCCCGGCGCGCCCCCGGTCCGCCTGGACGCGCTGTTCTGGGGACCGGGCTGGACGCCGGTGCCGGAGGACGAATTCCTCGCGGAGATCAAGAAGGCGCTGGAGACCCAGCGCTGGGTGGTCGACGGTCAGTTCCCCGCCGCCGTCGCGGCCTACGCGCACACCGCCGACTGCGTGGTCTGGGTCGACCCGCCGCTGCGCGTCGCCTGGCCCCGGCTGCTGCGCCGCACCCTGCGCCGCTGGGTCCGCCGGGAGGAGCTGTGGGGCGGCACCCGGGAGACCTTGTGGACGGTCGTCGGCCCCCGGTCGATCCTCTGGTACGCCCTGAAGGTACGGGCGGAACAGCGGCAGGCCAATCTCGAACTGTTCGCACGCCTGTCGGAGACCGGCGTGCGCCTCATCCGGTTCCGCGGCGGCGACGTACGGAACCTTGTCGGCCGGATCGCCCGGTGATCCGCCTCAGGCCGACGGAACAACCCTCTTGTCAACGTCGGGAGTCACCCATGGATGTCCGCACCTACGACACGGTCGGCGCGCTGCCCGCCGCCGACTGGGAGGCCCTCACTTCCGGGTCCACCCTCTACTCGACCACGGGCTTCCAGGGCGTGCGGGAGGAGGAACTGCCACAGGGTGCGCGGGCCCGCCGTATCACGGCCCACGGCAGCGAGGGCACCGCGGTGGCCGGTCTGGAGACCTACACGTTCACCCGGCCTCCCCACGCGCTCTACACGCCCGCCGATCTGCTCGCCGGCCTCGTCGGCGAAGAGCGCCACGCCGCTGTCGCCTCGCGCCCGCTGGCGATCGGCGCGGGCTGGTCGGAGTTCCGCGGCCAGGTCGTCCACCACCCGGACTCCGGTCCCCAGCAGCGGGCGGTGGCTGTCGAGGCTCTGGCCGCCGAGGCCCTGAACTTCGCCAAGGGGGCCGAGGCCTCCGTCCTCGCCTACTACTACCTCCCCCGTGAGGACGCGCTCGACATCGCCCGCGCCCACGAGCACGCGGGGGCAGTCGTCCTCTTCCACGACGTGGAGACGGTGCTCCCGATCGGCCTCTGGGACGGCCTGGACGACTACTACGCCTGGCTCCCCGCCAAGCGGCGCCCCCGCGCCCGGCGCGAGGTCCGCACCTTCCGTGACAGCGGGCGCACCGTCCGGGAGGTGGCTCTGCCCGAGGTCGTCGACCGCATAGCCCCGCTCAACAGCGCCCTCATGCGCAAGCACGGCCACGACTACGGGGTCAAGCGGGCGGCGGAGGTCTACGGCCGGCAGGGACGGCACCTGGGCGACCGCAGCACCCTGCTGCTGGCCGAGGAAGGCGACAGCCCCGTCGGTTTCGCCCTGCGGTACCACCACCAGGACATGCTCTACGCCCGCGTGGCGGGCTTCGACTACGACTTCGCCAACAAGGCGGACTACTTCAACCTGGTCTTCTACCACCCGATCGACCAGGGAACAGGGCGGTCCACCAGCGCCATCCACCTCGGCCTGGGCACCTTCGAGGCGAAGCTGACCCGGGGCGCCCAGCCGGTCCCCCTGTACACGGTGCTCCTGGGCGTGGATCAGCCTCTCGAGGCCGATCCCGACGCCGTACGGGAACGCAACCGGCAGGAGACCGAGGCGTTCGGGGACGCGTACGCGCGGCACGTCGTCGGTGGGCTCGACACGAAGGAATGGCAGCTGTGAACAGGCGCACCGCCCCGAGGACCGGATCGTACGGGAGGAGGCCCGGCCGTGACTGAGACCAGGCACCTGGCGTCGATCGGTGAGATCGACCGCGCCACCTGGGACTCCCTGGCGCCCGCCTCCTGCTTCTACCTGAGCCACGGCTGGCTCGCCGGGCAGGAGCGCCCCGACTTCGCCACGGCCACCTACACCGTGGTGTCGTCGGGGGACGGACTGCTCGCCGCCACCCCGTCCTACGACTTCCCCGCCGAGAACGCCCCACCCCTTCCGCCGGTCGCCGCCGACCGCAAGGTCCTGCGCGTGGGCACCCGCACGGGATACCACAACGAGTTCCTGCTCGCCGGGACCGAGGCCGAACAGCGCTCCGCCCTGGCCGAGTTGGTCGAGGGCCTCGCGGACCACGCCGCCGGCCTCGGTCGCGACGCCCTCCTCTTCGACTTCCTCACCACCGACAGCCTGCGGCTGCTCGCCGGTCTGTTCCCGGTCCGCGCCCAGTTGCGCAGCGCCGAGGCCGTGGTCCACAACGAGGGAGGCACCTTCGAGTCGTACCGGCGGCTGCTGGGACGGAACGTCCGCAAGCGCGACTACGAGGTGCGCAAGTTCGAGCGGGCCGGGCTGCGGCTGGAGACGGCGCCCCTGTCGGCGTGCGTGGACGAACTCGCCCCCCTGATCGGCCAGACCATGGACCGCTACGACGCCTCCCTGGACCTGGCGGAGATCCGGACGTTCCTCAAGGCCCAAGCCGATCATCTGGACGGCCGCAGCACGGTGTTCCGCGTCGTCGACGAGGAGGGCGGCCTGGTCGGTGGGCACGTCGCCTTCGCCTGGCGGGAGATGCTCTACGCCCGGGTGGCCGGCTTCGACTACACCCGGACCAAGGACGCGTACGAGTACTTCAACGCCGTCTACTACGGACCGCTGCGCCACATGGAGCAGCACGGGCTCAATGCCCTCCACCTCGGTCTGTCGGCGGTCGAGGCCAAGGTCAGGCGCGGAGCGCGACTCCACCCCGTATGGGCGGCGGTGCTGCCCCTGCCGCTGGTCCGGGGTGCCGGCCTGACCCGCGACGCCGCCGCCGACCAGGCTCTGGCGGACTCGGTGCGGGCCGAGGCGGGCGGCGGATGGACGACGACGAGTGGGAGCTGAGCCGGGTCACCCCGCTCTGACCCCCGCGGCGGTCACCGCGGGGCGCCGAAGGGCAGCGGCACCCCGCGGCATGCTCTCACCTGCGGGCGGGCCAGAGGGTGGGGCAGAAGTCCGGGTCGGTGTAGTCCGGCTCCCCGGCCGGAGTCCGCCGCACCAGGGCGTCGTGCTTGTAGGGCTGCTGGCGGCCTTCGGAGTTCCGGTAGTGCTGGTAGGTGTTGGTGCCGTCCTGGAGGTGGAACGAGATCGCCCGCCGGGGGGCAGGACTGCGGTTGGGGCCGCTGCCGTGGTACAGCAGGCAGTGGTGGAAGGTCATGTGGCCCCGGGGAATGTGCACGGGGACCCGCTCGACACTCGCGCCGTTGCGCTCCGCGTCCCCTTCCAGCAGGTATTCGCGGGCCACGTCCGCCGGGTCACCGGTCGGCCGCTCGGCGCCGTGACGCCGCTTCCACCGATGGCTTCCCGGCACCATCGTGATGGTGCCGGTCTCCTCCGTGCAGTCATGGAAAGGGATGAAGGCGGTCAGCATGTTGTTGGACGAACAGGTGGGCCAGAAGTATTTGTCGAAATGCCATGAGACGATGTTCGACTTTTCTTCGGGGGCGGCCGGCTTGTAAATGAGAGTCGCCATGAAAGTGCGTATCTCCGGTGTTCTCGCAAGACGCGCGGCAACGGCGGCCACCACGGGTTTGCGGAGAATTTCACCAATGACTTCGTTCCGGTAATGGATGTAGTCGTTGTTGCGCTGGATCTCGCCGTCGGCGGGGGACCAATCGGCCAGTCGATCCGGCCGGGCCGGCAGCTCACGGTCACGCTGACCTGCATAGAAGCGTTCACTGGCTTGAGTCAGAGCCTCGGTTTCCGCGTCGCTGAGCAGCTTCTGCGAAAGGTACCAGCCAGTTTTCTCGTAGCGCAGGACATCCTCGTCCGACGGTAGTAGCCGCAATTCTTCTTCCGTCAGTACCGAATACTCCGACACCATATCCTCATCTCTCCGAACGCCTGCCGGATCGTCGGGCCCGACCACACTCTAGCGAACGGATGGGGCGTGTGCTAGGTTCATTTTCCAACTGGTTCGATCGAGGGATGGTATGGCGATCCTAGACGAGGAAGTCCGGCTTCTCCTCAAGGAGAACAGGGATTTCCGGAATGTGTGGGCGGGAGAGTCGGCCGCCCATTTCGGGAGCCAGCTGACCAATTTCCTGTTGCCTCTGGTCGCGGTGACCGCCCTGCACGCCAGCGGCACCGAGGTGGGCCTCATCTCCGCCGTGCAGTTCATCCCGATCGTCCTGCTGTCGCTGGTCGCCGGGGTGGTGGTCGACCGCCACCCGCCCCGCCGCACGCTGGTGATCACCAGCGTGGCCCGCGTGCCGCGCTCGCGCTCTCCGGCCTCGCACAGGCCGCCCAGGGGCTGACGATCACCCATGTCGTGGCGGCTGCCGCGGTCATCGGCACGGCGACCGTCTTCTACGAGGTCGCCTACCAGTCCACCATCCCCAAGATCGTCTCCGTGGACTCCATCCCCTCGGCCAACGGACTGCACCAGGCCACCTACTCCGTCAGCCAGCTCGCCGGTCCCTCGGCGGCCGGCTTCCTCGTCGGCAAGCTGGGGCTCTCGCCCACCTTCGCCGTCGCCGCCGCCTTCTTCGTCGGAGCCACTCTCAGCGGAGCACTGCTGCGGGGCGTCAAGGCGCCCGGCGTACCGCGGCAGTCGGCGCTGCGCACGATCGGGTCAGGGCTGCGGTACACCTGGTCCCTGCGCCCTCTGCGCGACCTCTGCACGCAGGCGGGCCTGTCCAATCTGCACGAGCAGTGCTTCCTCACCGTCTTCCTGATCTTCGCCGCCCGTGAGCTGGGTCTCAGCGGCACGGAGATCGGTCTGGTCATCGGCGTCGGCAGTGTCGGCGCGCTGGCCGGCTCGCTGGTGGCCGCGCGCATCGGCGCCCGGACGACCGTGGGCCGTACCCTCACCGGCGGTGTGGTCCTCGCCGCCGCCGGTCTCCTCCTCGTCCCGCTCGTGGTCGTCTTCGACCTCGGCGTCGTCGTCCTGGTGGCCCTCCTCTCCCTCGCCTTCGTCGTGAACGGCTTCGGGGTGGCACTCTTCAACGTCTTCGCGGTGAGCCTCCGGCAGGCCATCCCGCCCGAGCACCAGTTGGGCGCGGTCACCGCGAGCTACCGGCTGGTGGCCCTGGGGACGCTGCCGGTCGGCGCATTCGCCGGCGGGGCCCTCTCGGACGCCCTGGGGGCCGGCCGCGCCATCTGGGTCGTCGGGGTCTCGTACCTGTGCGTCTCGTGCTGGCTGATGTTCTCGCCGCTTCGTTCCGCCACTACCCTCGAACAGGCCCGCGCGCTGGGCGAGCAGCCCGGGTCCCGAGTCCGTCGGCGAGCAGACCCCCGCCCCCTGACCGGCCCCGCACCCTAACCGGCCCCGCACCACCCCGATCACCCGGCACCGTGTTCCCCAGAGGCAGAAAGCGAGCAACGACGTGGCTGAAGAGCGAGACGTCCTGATCTACTCCAAGCGCTTCGAGGGCGGGGTGCGCCTCGTCTCGCGCATGCTCTCGGACATGGGACGCCGCCCGGTCCTGGTCTCCGACGAGCCGGAGGACGTCAACCGCGCCCACTGTGCGGCCCACGTCGTGGTGGACTGGGAGACGGCGAGCCTGGAGGAACTGGTGGCGGCGGTCGGGGCGGCGGGCGTGGTGCCGACAGCCGTCGTCAACTTCGTGGACTCGCTGATCTCCTGGCAGGTGCGCACGGCGCGGCACTACGGACTGACGGGTGGCGAGCAGGGCCGCGAAGTCCTGCTGAGCAAGGCACGGGTACGGGCGGCCATGGCGGACCGGGGCCTGTCCTCGCTGGCCTTCGCGGCCGGAACCGCCACCTCCCTCGACATCGGCGCGATCACCTCGTACCCCGTCATCGTCAAGCCCGACCAGGACTCGGGCGGTTCACGGCTCGTCCGCCGCGCCGAGGACGCCGCCGAGCTCGTCTCCTGCCTCAAGGAGCTGGCCGCCGCAGCGGGTTCGGAGACGGACGTCATCGCGGAGGAGTACATCGACGGCGTCGAGTTCTCCGTCGACGGGCCGGTGCTGGACGGCCGGTTCCATCCGCTCTTCGAGGTCGAGAAGACGGGGCACGACAACCGGCGGCACCACGACGCGGGACTCCTCATCTCTCCTCCGGTCTCCGCGCATGTGCGTTCTGCCGTGGGCGAGCTGTCGGAGCGGGTGGGAGCGCTGTGCGCCTCCCTCGACATGGGGGACAGCTGGCTGCACGTCGAAGGGCGGGCACGCGCGGACGGCACCTGCGAACTGGTCGAGATCAATCCGCGTCCCGGCGGCCGCATGTACCGGGCGGCCACCCAGCGGGCGTGCGGTGTCGACTCCATCGACATGTCGGTACGCATGGCGCTCGGCGAGCGACTGGACGGCGTGCTGGCCGAGGCGGCCACCGGCGGCACCGAGCTGCTGGCCATGCTCCCCTTCGAGGCCGACCGCGTCGGCACCCTGGCGAGCGCCACCTCCGTCGAGGAGCTTAAGCGGATTCCCGGGGTGGTGGACGGCTACCTGTTCGAGAACTTCCGCGTGGTGACCATGGACCGGGAGAACTTCTTCGCCGAGGCCATGATCGTCGCCGACAGTGTCGCCGAGCTGCACAGGACAGCCGAACAGGTCCGCTCGGTCTTCACCTTCACCTTCGAGTGACCCGCACGGGCGGAGGCATGCTCAAGGCCCGCACGGGCCTTGAGCGTGTCCGGGAGTGACGGACAACCGTGCGCACCCTCGTCAGCCCCGCCGTCCTGCGGACGACCAAGGTCCGGGCACACCAACTTCGCCGCGGAGTCCTCGGGCCGCAAGTCGGTTCGGGCACGAAGTTCCGGCTCCAGTGCGACGCCGGGGGCCGTCCGGGAAGTGGCCGTGGCGGAGACGCTGACGGCGAACTCTGCGCCTGGGCGGCGTACTCCTTGGCCTCGGCTGCCGGGTTCTTCGCCTGCTTCGTCAGGGCAGCTCGCGCACCCGGTCCGCCCGGATGACGAGACCGGGCTCCGCCGTCCGACGGAGGTGAACGCTCCCCGTGGTGGACGTACACGAGCAGGGTGATGTCCGAGGCTGGAGTTCCTGCGGGGAGAGGGGCATCCAGGTGGAACGCTGGGACCGGGTCGGACGGTGCGCGGGGTACGGGGCGGCGCTGGCCATATCGCCCTATTTGTTGATCAAGGTGTCGTGGGTCGTCGGCTCTCTGCTGGGACTGGCACCGATCGGGAAGGGCTTCAGCCTTGCCAGTTGGGTCCTCCTCAATACCGTGACCATCGGCATGGCCACGACCGGTATCGCCCTGGCGCTCGCCTTGGTACGGCCCTGGGGCATGCGGATACCGGGCTGGCTGGCGGCCTTCTGCGCCTGGACGGGGACAGGATTCCTCGTGTCGATCCTGCCGTACGCCGTGCTCACCACGGTGCTGGATGCCGCGCGCGGCGACACAGCGAACAGCGGGGGCGACGACTCTGCCATGCCGGGCTGGGAAGGCGCTCTGATCCAGGTCGGCTTCATCGGGATGGGACTGGGGCTGGCCCTCGCCCTCCCCGCCTACCTGCGGCGGCGCTGGCCGGAAGTTTTCACCGCGCGAGCCGGGGACAGCACCCGTACCGCTGTGCCATGGTCCGCGTTCGTCGCAGCCGTCGTCGGACTTGCGTGGCTGTACTGGGCGGTTGGCGGCACCCTCGGAGTCGCACACCCGGCGGAACAGGACACCAAGTGGTACCTGCTGACGGGTGTGGGCGCGTTCTGGGCACTGGCCGGAGCCGCCGCCATCCGAACGCTCGCCCGATCACGTCCCGCCCGCGTACCCCACCACCTCCTGCTGACGCTCGGCTGGCTCGGGTCGGGCTCACTCTTCGCGTGGAGCGGCTGGAAACTGCCACTCACCCTGTTCGTAGCCCTGGCCCACCCGGCCGACGTCACCCTGCCGGAAGACCTCACCGTCGCCGCAGTGCTGCACCTCGCCGCCGTTGTGGCGGGGGCCGGCATGCTGAGATCACTTGTCGGCTCACGCCCACGCACCACCGCTGGCGCCGGCCCGACACCCCTGCACACGTAAGAGCTGGGTTGATACGACAAGCCCAACCAGGCGACGTTCACCGATGTTCGCTGACCTGCCTGGCCGGGTGGAGCTGTCGTTGTTGATGACACGACGACCGGCGGTGCACGCGTCCGTCATGTGCGGCTGCCGGAGGCCGGGGTGAGGACGCCCTCCGACTGGAGGCGGGACAGGAGGTGGTCGCGTTGGGCGGGGTCGAGGGGCGGGGTGAGGTCCTTCGGGCGGAAGCGGTCGCGGGACAGGAGGTCGGCGAGGATCGGGGCCATCGTTGCCGGGACGGTGAGACCGCGAGCGCCGAGGGTGAGGACCAGGCGGTCTCCGCGGATCTCGGCTCCCAGTACGGCGTATGCGTTCACCGTGTACTCGGTGTCCTCGTCCACGCCGTCGGCCAGGGCCTGCCGGAACGGGTGGCGCAGCGGGGACGGAAACTCGGGGGCGCCCGCTGCGCGGACCAGATCGACCAGTGCGGAGTCGTCCGCTCTGGTCAGCCACTCGATCAGTTCGGCGCGCAGGGTGGCCATGTCCTTCTCGGCGGCCGACCGGTCCCGGAAGAAGTCCGTGCTGAGCGGGAAGCGGCCGGGCAGGTCCGCGGCCCGGTCGGCGATGCGGGTCCAGGCCCAGTGCCCGGTCCACTCGTAAAGGCTGATCGTGAGATGGACGGAAGCGGTGTCGGTGCTGCGCGCCGAGTGGACCCAGCCCCGCGGGAGCCAGAGGCAGTCACCGGGTGCGAGGGTGAGGGTCCGGCCGGGCGCGCCGGCAGTGACCTTCCTCCCCGATTCGTGGCTGAGTGGTCGCGCGACCACGGGATCGTTCAAGGTCCAGCGCTTGCTGCCGTGGATCTGGACGATGAAGGAGTCCTGGGTGTCGTAGTGGTCGCCGAAGCCCTGGGAGCCGGCCGGTGTCACGTACGCGTTCACGTTGACCGGGCGGCCCAGGTCGTGGGCCAGGCGGCGGGCGAACTCGGCCAGGGGACCGGTCAGTTCCTGCAGGCCCTGGAAGACCAGCGTGGCCCCCTCGGCGAGGAGGCGGGAGATCTTGTGGGGGTCGGCGACGTCCGGGTAGAGCAGGCTCCGGTGCAGGCAGGCGGTGTCGGGCACCTGCTCACCGTCGCGGATCACCCGGAACGCGGGTCTGCGCAGCGCTCGGTCGGTGAGCAGTTCGTCGATCGTGCCCAGGTCGAACAGGTCGGAGAAGTCGTCTGCGGCGCGGCGCATCCGGGGCTCCTCGGGCAGCCGTACGGCAAAGGCGGCCGGGTCCTCGACCAGGCGTCGGAGAGCGGTGTGGCGGGGCGCGGCCAGCGTCGGCTCGGGGCTGTCGGTGAGGGTCATCGGAGGCTCCGGTCGGGGTCAGTGGTGTGGTGGGGCGCGAGCCGTGCGTAGGTGAGAAGTTCGTCGGCGATGCCGAGGCCGAGCCGGTTGTGCAGCATGTGGAGGTGGGAGAAGAGAATCCGGCCAGGCTGGACGTCCGGGGTCTGCCGCCAGATGCCGAGGGACGCCGTCAGCTCCCGCTGCCAGAGGGCCAGCGGTCCAGTGCCGGCCTCGGCGGAGGCGAGGACCGCCCGCGTCTGCTCCGCCTCGCCGGGTCCGGTGCCCGCTGCCGCCGTCCAGCGGTCCACCTCGTCGGCCGGATACCCGTAGCCCAGCAGCCAGCGCCGCCACGAGGCGAGACCGTGTGCGCAGAAGGCGTCCGCCTCGGGGCTGCCGCCGAGTGCGGCCGCGGCGCCCGCGCCGTTGAGAGCGAACAGGGCGCGGGCGCGGCGTCCACGCGGCCGGGAAAGGAAGGCCAGGACGAGCGTGCTGGAAAGGGTGAACAGGGATTCGGACAGGGGCATCAGCGCCTCGCCGCCGTAGCGTTCGTACTCGGGTTCGTAGACGGCCTCGTACACCCCTGCGGGCAGCGGGGGTGCGCCTGGGGGCAGGGCGGAGCCGGCCTCGCCGGCCGAGGCGAGGCGCTGTGCCTCTCGGCCGAAGGCGGCGTCGGTCAGCGGTTCCTCGCCGTCCCGCAGGATCGTGGCGTCGGTCAGGGCCTCCCGGAGGCGGAGTTCCGTCGCGGATGCCCGCTCCGGTTCCAGGCCGGCGATGCGCAGCCGCAGGTGCGGTCCGGCTTGCCAGTAGCGTACGAAGAACCAGGGCAGGTCCGGGAGTTGCTTGATGGCAGGGGCGATGGCTTGGCTCAGGACGCGGTCGTGGACGGATTGCGCGGTCGAGGGCAGGTGAAGGTGCCAAGCCGTCCATGCGGGACGTTCGGCCGTGGGGGTCGAGTGCGCCGCGCTGCGGCTCGCTTCGCTCACAGCCGCATGTCCCATACCTGCTCGGTGAAGCGGCCGGTGCCGCTGATGACGGAGAGCAGGATGGTCTCGTCGGGCTCCAGACCGAGGAGTCGCTGGGTGGGAATCTCGTCGAAGGCGCGTGCCGGGCGCGCGTACAGGCCGTGTGCCGCGGCGGACAGGGACAGTCCCTGCGTCATCCAGCCGGCCGCGTACTGCGCGAGCGGCCATCCGGCGGGGCCGAACTCCTCGACGAGGTGGCGGGGGCGGACGGTCAGGAACCACAGGGTCGTGGCATGGCGTACGTCGCAACCGTTGCCCGGGGTGAGCGGATAGCCGTACTCGCGCTCCAGTCGGGCGTGCAGTCCGGGACCCGTGGTGTCCCGGGCCGAGATGCCGGTGCCGCGCACTTCGTAGCGGCCGTCCTCGAAGCCGTCCACGTCCTGGACGACGGCGGTGACGCGGATCGCGTCGGCCACCGCGCGCAGCAGCCCCGGTGGCGGCACGCGGAGCCAGGCTGCCGCGTCGGTGAGCGCGGTGGACGGGACGCGGCGGCGCCTGCCGTTCATTCCGGAGAGGCGGCGGGGCATCCGCCCGGCCGTCCGTTCGAAGAACACCTCGGCCCAGGAGATATCGTGCCGGTCCGGCAGGTCGGGTATCGCCCCGGTCAGGGGTGCGGCCGGCACGGCGGCCTGTTGGGCGCGGTTGACGGAGACCACCTCGGCGAGGGCCGGGTCCGGCGGGACGGGCTCGGTCACGGCGACGGGCGGGGAGCCTTCCGGTCCTGCACCGGGAGGCAGGGAGCCTTCCGGTCCCGTACCGGCAGGTGGGGAGTCTTCCGGGCCAGTGCCCGCAGGCCCCGCCGTCTCGACCACCAGCGGCAGGGTCCACTCCCATGTGGGGGCCAGTCCGAGCCGGGCCAGCAGCTCCGGGCCATCGGCGCCCGGGAGCCGTAGGGACCCGTTCACGGCGAACAGCTCCATGCCGACGGCCAGGGCCCGTAGGTTGATGCCCAGTTCCAGCTCGGTCAGCGGCCCGCGCAGCGGACGGTAGTAGTCGGGCAGGTGAGTGAACCGCCCGGCGAGAACGACCGAAGTGGGCTCGTCGGCCGGGCCGGGGGCCTTCATCTCCAGCAGGGCGTGCCGGCCCACGTCCACCAGCTGCCGGCGGCCTTGCCCGGTGACGAAGGCGTGGACGGGGAACTTGCTGCGCACCGAGGCGTAACCACGGTGGTCGTTGTACGGGTTGGACGGCTCGCGGCGTTGGATGCCGAAGGCGGCGACGAGCGCGTGCCCGAGCCGCTGGTCCGCCGTGGCCGCCGGGTCCGCCGCGACCCCGCGCCGTGGGTAAGGCAGGTCCGCGAGGTATTCGTGGGTGCCCCGGGGCAGCGGTGTCCGGCGATCGGGCAGAGCACCGGCCGGCAGCAGGCCTGCCGTGGTCACCGGGTTCTCGGTGACGCGGATCGGGGCGGTGACCAGGGCGTTTCCGGCGCCTTGGGAGAAGGCGAACCGCAGGACGTCCCGGGGTGACGGGGACAGGGCAGCCATGAACGATCTCCTGGAGGTGTGGTCCGGTCGGGGCGGTTCGATGTCAGGGGAAGGGGTGGGGGTCGTAGGGGGCGGTGGCTCCAGAACGCCCCTCCTCGGCCAGGGCGCGTTCCAGCCGGGGAAGACCCGTCAGCCTTTGCTGGGCGTGGCCGAAGCACATCGGGACGATGCCGGGCACCACGGCTTTGGCCACCGCCAGCCCCAGGTCGGCGTGTTCCCGGGTGGTCTGGTGCGACGGCTACGACGGTGTCGAGTCCGGCGCCGCGAACAGCCGCTCCGTCCACCGCAGGGCGCCGAGCACGTCGCCGCCGGCCTCGGCGCGGAACCGCTCCGCCGCGCCGGGGAACGCCTCGTCCAGGCCGACGGCCGGGCCGCCCAGCACCGAGGTGATCCGGGGCAGCGTCTGCGGCAGGGAGTACAGGACGTAGTGGTCCTTCAGTACGTCGACCTGGTAGGGGTCCGCCAGCAGCCGTTCGGCGTCAGCCCGTTCCCAGTCGACGGGCTCGCGGACCAGCTGGGCCAGTTCCCACAGTGCGCCGCGCACCGCGTCCGCCGGGTCGATGTCCGAGCCGGCCGCGGACCAGGTCGCCGGGAAGCCGCCCTCGCGGTGCACGGCCAGCGCCCAGATGGCCGGTATCCCGATGTCCTGGGTGATGACCAGCAGGTGGGCGTCGTAGTCACGGGCCTCGATGCTGTCGAGCAACATCCGGCTGACCGGGTCGTCCAGGGACCTCGGGTCCACGGCCGGCAGCGGTCGGGCGCGGTGGAAGGCCAGCAGGAAGGCGTCACGCTCCGCCAGTTCGAACAGCGAGTGCAGCGTGGCCTCCTCAAGGCTGGCTCCCAGGGCGCAGCCGCTGGAGGACTCGGGCTGGAAGTGCCGGCGGCGGCGGTCGGCCGGGGCCCGGCGTGCCCGGTGGCGGGCCAGCCGCTCGGTGTACTCGTACTGGTAGAAGCCCACTTCGGCCGGGACGAGCAGGGGTTCGCCGTCCCTCAGCCGGTGCCCCCACACCCAGTCGCGCGGGGTGGTCGCGTCGCCGGGCAGTACCCGGCTCATGGGGTGTGCCAGCTGTTGGGGCGTGTACTGGCCGAGGGAGTCGGGGTCCAGGGCCCGGTCGCGCAGGGCCTCGTAGGGGGTGTCGGTCAGCACGGCGCCGTGGTGGGGGAAGCCCGCGAGGCGTTCGTACACCTCCAGCACCGCGAGCGGCTCCGACCGGTCGAAGTGCGGGGCGCGCCCGTACCCCCAGGCCTTCGCGTCGGGGTGGACGGCGCTGCTCATCGCGAACGGCGCGTTCGTGTCCCGGATGACGCCGAGGACCGGTCCGAAGCGGGGGTCGACGACCCGTTCGCGCAAGGAGGAGCGGTCGAGCAGGGTACGGCCCCGCAGGCTGCGAACCGGGTTGCGCGGGTCCGCCGGGCGGGAGGCCGGCTGCCAGCGCGGCGGCGGGCATCGACGTCGACCGGGACGGCCGGTGGACCGCCGCACACGGGACACGCGAGGCTGCGGCGCACCCGGTGACGACAGCTGTGCGGTCCGCCGACGGCGCGCAGCTCGCCAGGGGCGGGCAGCGTGTCCAGCAGCGACTGTACGGCCGCCTCCAGCAGTTCGGGAAGGAAGGGGGACTCGTCGCCGGGCAACCGGCACGGCACCTCGAACTCCTCGACCAGCGGGTGGTCGGCGGCGATGCGCAGCCGCGCCTCGGCGCAGCCGGCGCAGCCGGAGGGTGTGCCGGGTACCCACAGAGGTCCGACGAGCGCCTCGGCGCCCAGGAGTCGCACAGACAGGTGTGGGCGGTGCGCTCGGGCGGCTGCCGCCCACTGTGCTGTCTCCCACGCCAGGTCCCAGCCGGCGTTCACCGACACGGTGGCCCCGGTGCGTTCCGCCAGCCGGGTGCAGCATGGCAACGAGGTGCGCGGTGCGGCCGGGGTCGGCCGTCAGGCCAGGGCCGGCCTCGACCCGCGGGGCCGGTGCGGGGGCGGTCATGCGGCGCTCACCCGGCCGTGCCGGAACGGAAGGTCCCCGAGTACCGGATCGCGGCCCGCGGGGCGCCCGGTGAACTCCAGGCCGTTCGCGGCGGCGTACGCGGTCACCTCGGCCCGCAGCGCGGCCACGGCGGAGCTCTCCGCGCTCTCCAGCGCGTCGGTGGCGGGTCCGTCGCCGACAAGGTCACTTCCGCGCGCCGCGCGGGTGCGGACCCGGGCCAGCGCGTCCGCGAGGGCGTCGGCGACCGCGTGGTCGGCGTCCGGCCCCCAGGCGGCGGACAGCGGGGCGCCGTCCTGGGTACGGACCCGGGCCAGCGGCCAGGACAGCCCGGGAAGTTCGTACAGTCGACGTCGGGGTCGACGCCTTCGTAGTCCGCCAGCACCCGCCACAGCCCCCGGGGGTGGGCCCCGAGCGTGTCGAAGTCCACCGGGCGGCCGCCGGTTCGGCCCGGGCGGCCAGCAGGCGCAGGGCGCCGTCCAGGAGCCAGCGCTCGGCGGTGGTGCCCGCCGCCGCGACGCCCTCGGACAGGCTCTCGGGCGCGGCGTCGGACACGGTGGCGCGCAGCACCGCCAGCGCGGCCTGGAGGGCGGCCTGTTGCTGGTTGGCGCCCCGGCCGACGACGGCCCGCGTGCCGCCGGAGCAGGGCCGGGCCTCGGCCAGCGCGACGGGGAGTTGCGGCAGGTCGTAGGCGGTGGGCAGGGAGTACAGGCCGGTCCATGGACGGGCCAGCGATTCGACGGCTTCGGCGGTCGCTTCGGCGGCCGGGGCGGGTTCGGCGGGGACGTCTGTGAGTGCGAGGCGGCGGGCGTCCGGGCCGTTCGGGTGCGCGGGCGTGTCGAGGCGGTCGGCGGCCGGTTCGTCGCCGTGCACGATGTGCGCCTCTCCCGGGTCCGCCCCGGTGGTGAGGGCATGGAACACCGCCCGCCCGGCCAGGGCTCCGGCGAGGGCGTCCCCGACGGGGCGGGTGACCGGTACGGCCGGCTGAGCCGCGGCCCAGTCGGCGGCGCGCCGGTGCAGGGCCGTCCGGTGCAGGGCTGCCACCGGGCTGTCGAGCACCGGGCCCACCAGCGTGAACGCCTCGGCGAAGGCCACAGGCACCACCGGCCGCCCCGGGGGCAGCTGGGCGAGCCGTGCTGCCCAAGCGTCCGTGGTCTCGGTGTTCCCAGTGTTCCCTGTGTTCCCGGTGCTCTCGCCCGCCACCGCGTGACACAGGACGTACGCGTCCGCCTCCCCGCCGAGGGGCAGCGGACCGTCCGTCGGCGCGCCGGTCAGCTCGTAGGTCGCGGCCCCGAGCCGGCGTGCCGTCGCCTCGACGGCCCGCGGGTCGGGAACGGCGAGGACCAGCCGGCCGACCCCCGCCCGCGCCAGGCCGCGGGCGGCCGGTTCGACGGCTTCCGGCGGCCCGCACAGCACGACGGTCGCGGCCCTCAGCGTCGCGAAGTGACGGTAAGGGTCGTCGCTCACCGTCTCCAGCTCGGCCAGCGCGCCCGCGTGGCGTCGGCGCTCGTCGGCCGAGGGCGGCTGCGCGGTGAAGCGGGCCGGGTCGAGCAGCAGGCCGTGGCCGTCGAAGGTCTTCAGCAGCAGCTGCACCACCGGCCGGGCCCGCTCGGTGCCGAGCGCGGCGACCAGATCGTCTTCCGTCGCGCCGTCCTCCAGGGCGGGCACGCACACGTCGGCGACGCCGAACAGCGCCTGCGGCCCCCGCAGGACGAACTGGCCCCGGGCCGAGCCGAAGTAGACGCCGCTCTGCACGGGGGCGTAGTGCAGCCCAGGACGCAGTTTTCTCAGTTTCCTCAACGTGTTTCCTCCGCCATGTACGTGAACCGGCCTCCCGGGTCCCGTCCGATCTCCACCACCCACTCGAAGGCGTGCGCCGACGCGCCGACCCCCGGCAGGGCTTCCTCCACGAAGCCCGTCCCGCCCCGCTCCAGCATTCGGGGCAGCACCCGCGCCATCAGCGCGCTGCGCAGGTCGGCGTATTGGGGCTTCTGCCTCCGGCGGTCCTGCGCCGCGGCTCGCCGGGTCGGGTCGGCGACCGTCTTGAAGACCACCTCGGGCGGTACGCCGTGCCGGGCCCGCCATGCGTGAGCGCGAGCAGCCGGTCGGCGTCGCCGGGGCCGGCCGCGAGGGCCTCGCCGAGGTCCTCCCCCGCGTACCAGCGGCGCCTGGACAGCACCACGTCGCCGGCGGCGAGCCGCGGGTAGCCGTGCGTGGCGCGTGGGTCGGCGCCCGCGAGCCGGTGGCGGGCGCGACCACGTCGTGACCAGCCGGCCGCCGCTGCGCAGCAGGTCGCGATGCGCAGCGGGGCCGGGTACAACTCAGGGAACCCGGCGCCCAGGGTGACGACCCGCAGCTCGCGGCCGTCAGGGCGCTCCACCAGCAGTCGGCCTGCCCCCGGGTCGTGGACCAGGCGCAGCCCATACCAGTCGTCCGCACGCAACCCGTCGGGGAGCACGGGCGGGTGCGCGTTCACGTTGAGGCGATGCAGGCCGAGATCCTCGGCGACGGCCGCGCCGTCGTGGCCGTAGCGGGCGGTGAGCCGGTCCCTCAGGCGGTGGGCGGCCCGGCCGCCGGCTTCGGCGTCGGCGGCCAGGAACCGTCCGTAGAGCATTCCGTGGCCCGCGTAGGCGTCGTTGACGACCAGCCGGTCTCCGGTCGGCTGGACCAGAACTCCGTACGAGACGGGGTCCCGGCGCAAGGGTTCGGGCAGGTCGGCGGCGAGCCCGGACAGTTCGGAGGGCTTCCACGTGAGCTCCTCGTCGGCCGGGCGGCACCGCGCCAGGTCCGAGTGGAGTGCGGCCACGGCCTGTTCGCGCAGGTCGCGCAGGGCCTCCAGGCATCCGTCGGCCGGTCCGAGGCCCCGCTCGCCGTGGACCCGGTAGCGCATCTCCCGGTCATACACCTCGCGCACCAAGCCGTCGGCGTGTTCGCACAGGGGCACGCTTGCCCCGGCACCGAAGCGCGCGGTGAACGCGGCCGTGAGCAGTTGCCGCACGTCGTGCATGCGGTCGAACAGGCTCTGGAACTCCACGACGTGGGCCAGGTCGGCCAGCTGTGACCGCCACTGCCGGGTGGTGAGCGCGACCGGGGGCGCGACGTAGTCCTCCTCGACGAGGGCGGTGGCGGGACGGCCCGCCGCACGGCTCAGCTCCGCTGCCGCTCCCCGTACGGCGGACAGGAGCGCTGCCCGTTCGGTGGCGGGGGCGTCGGCCAGCCGCGGCAGTTGCTCCCGGACGGTGGCCAGGTGTCCGTGCACCTGGTCCGCTCCGGGCCCCTGCGGCGGGGGCAGCGGATCGGCGTGCCACTCCTCGGGGCCCGCGGCGGTGCACAGGATTCCGACGCGCAGGGCGTCCATGACGGTGCGCAGCGCCTCGGGGATGCTCAGGTCGAGGACGCGGGCCGCGTCGGCGGCGACCGCGGAGATGGGGCGGGGGCCCATGGCGGTGATCCGGAGCATGACCGTGCAGGGCGTCCGCTCGGCGGAGCAGCCAGCAGCCGCACTCCCCCGTCGGTGGCGCGCAGGAAGGTGTAGCGGCCCGTTTCGGGGTCGAGTTCGGCCGTCGGGGGCCGGCAGACCCAGCTGTCGGGTCCGGGCAGGCGGCTCGTCGCCCCCGGCAGCCCGGCGGCGACATAGTCGGCCATGACCCGGTCCAGGGACAGCTGGGGCACGGCGCCGGTGAAAGCGACCTGGTCCGGGCCGTTCCCGTGTTCGCCGGGCACCGCGAGGGCGACGGCGGTGAAGCGGGAGAGCGGGCTGGTGCGGACCAGGGCGCGGGTGACGTATTGCAGCAGGCCCCGTTCGGACTTGCGCACGCGGGCGGCGGGTGTGCCGGGCAGGGTCATGGCCTGCCGGTAGCGCTCCGCCGCGCTGTCGACCTCGGGGGCCAGCAGCGCCAGGGAGCGGCGCAGGTCCTCGTCACCCAGGAACCCGGCGAGTACGCGACGTTCGCGTGCGATGGCTTCGTCGTGCGTGTCGCGTACCTCTTGGCGCAGCCGCGCCAGCCGCGTCCGGGCGTCCTCCCACCGGGATATGGCCGGTGCGAGGGACGGGTCGACAGCGCGTGCGAGTGAGCCGGGGGTTCGGCCGTTGTGGATGGCTCGGCGCAGGGCGACGAGCCGGGCCCGCTCCTCCCCAGGTGTCCGGCCGATGCGTGCGTAGAGCTGGTCGGAGCAGACCTCGGCCAGCGCGGCCGTCTCGCGTTCCGCCTCGGTCAGCCGGGAGATGAGAGCCGCCAGGGCCTCGTCGGCCAGTGAGGCTCTGCGCAGGGGGTTGATGCGGAGCATCCATACGGGCTCGGCGCCGGGGCCGGTGGATGCGGGGTGGGTTGCGGTCATGACAGGCCCTTTCGCAAGAGGCGCCGCTGCGCCAGGACGCACAGCACGAGCCCTCCCGCCGTCCAGGCGAGGAGTGCCAGGCTCACGCGCTCCAGCTCCCAGGCGTGCGCAGGCTCCGCGGCGGCCAGGGTGTCGGGCAGCAGGGCCGCGCGCATGCCCTGCGCCAGCCACTTGAGCGGGAACAGCGCGCCCACATGCTGGAGCGCGTCGGGCAACTGCCCGAACGGGTAGTAGACGCCCGAGACGAACTGGAGGAGGACGAACGGGAACTGGAGCACGGCGCCGATGCCCCTGCGGTCGGTGACGAGGGAGCCCACCCCGATGCCGAGGAAGCAGTTGGCCAGCACTCCGAGGACGAACACCCACAGCAGGAGCGCCCACCGGCCGGGGGACGCGGGCGGGACGAATCCGAAGGCGGCCCAGGCCACCGCGAGCACGAGGACGAGCTGCACGGCGCAGAGGGCGAGCACCAGCAGGGCCTTCGACCAGAAGTACGCGCTCGGGCTGAGGGGTGTGCCGCGCAGCCGCTTGAGGGTGCCGTCGCCGCTCTCCAGGGCCGTACCGATGGCGAGGGTGTTGAAGGCGGCGGACATCACGCCCGAGGCCAGCACACCCGCCACCACCACGTCGTGGACGGGTACGGAGGTGCCGGGCACGGAGCCCTTGAAGAGCGTGCCGAACAGCAGCATCAGGGCCAAGGGCAGCAGCGTGCCGAAGACGAGGGCGGTGCGGTTGCGGAAGAAGACGCGGATCTCCGCCCGGCCGCGCAGCAGCCCGGTGCGGACGGCGCCGGGAAGGGGGCGGTCCCGGGCAGCCCGGTGGGCGGCGGGGAGTGTGTTCATGTGCCTGTGCTCTCAGACGAGTGGTCGATCAGTCGCAGGTAGCGGTCCTCCAGGGACGGCCGCCGGATCTCCAGGTCCGGTACGTCGGCCCCGAGCCGCGCCTGGAGAGCGGCGAGGAAGCCGGGGACGTCGGGGGTCACCGCCCGGTGTGCCCGGCTCCCCTCCCGCCAGCGGATCTCGCTTCCCGCGTCGGCGGAACCGAGATCCTGCGGTGAGGAGACGCTGATGACCCGGCCCGCGCGCAGCACGGCGACGCGGTCGGCGAGCCGTTCCGCCTCGTCCAGGTAATGGGTGGTCAGCAGGATGGATGTGCCCGCTTCCTTGAGCCGCTCTATGACGCTCCACAGCTCGCGCCGGGCCTCGGGGGCGAAGCCGGTCGTCGGTTCGTCCAGGAAGAGCAGCGCGGGCCGGCCGGCGAGGGCCAGCGCCACGTCCAGTCTGCGGCGCTGACCGCCCGACAAGGTGGCCACCAACTGCTTGGGCCGTCGGCGAGGCCGACGAGGTCGAGGAGTTCGGACGGGGACGGGGTCGGCGTAGTACCGCCCGATCTGGTCGGTCAGTTCACCGACGCGCCAGTACCCGTGGTCGGTGGAGTTCTGCGGGACGATCCCGATCCGGTTGCGCCAGGCACGGCCGGCGGTCGCCGGGTCGGCTCCGAGCACGTGGACGGTGCCGGCCGTGCGGGGCCGGTGGCCTTCCAGGATCTCGACGGCGGTGGTCTTGCCCGCCCCGTTGGGGCCGAGCAGACCGAAGACCTCGCCCCTGCGGACCTGGAAGGAGATGCCGTCCAGGGCGGTCCGGTCGCCGTAGCGTTTGACGACGTCGACGACCTCGATGGCCGCCTCGCAGGGGACGTTCTCCGCACTCACGCGGCGGCCTCCGCCCCATGCCGGTGGCGCCCGGAGAGGCGTTCCTGCCAGGTGACGCCGGTGACGTCGTCCACGGTCTCGGCGATCGCGTGGCACAGGTAGTACCGCATCATCGGTGAGACGCCGAAGAGCGGCAGTTGGCGGTAGAAGAGGTTGATCATCAGGCGGTACGCCAGGAACCAGGGGGCACCGCGATCGGTGACGCCCGCCTCCGCGACGGCCGTGTGGAAGGCGCTGCGCGGTTCCTCCTCCCCGGCGTCGTCCTGGACGCCGGCCAGGGAGTCGAGCAGCGCCGGGGTGGTCTCCCCGTGCACGGCCGAAGCCTCGAAGAGGCCGGCACCGTACGACAGCGCCGAGCGCCACAGGGCTGCCTCGGCACTCTCTCCGCCGGACAGCGCCCGTTCGACGACGGGGCGCAGGACGCCGCGCTCCGCGTCGAGCCGCCGCCGGAACGCGGAACGGGGGTCCGCTCCAGGACCGCCCAGACGAAGAAGGCCTCCGCGTGGGAACGGAAGGAGAAAACGCCGTGCGGTGCTCCGAAGGGGTGCACCGAGGCGAGCGCGGTGAAGGCCTCCGCCATCCGCTGCAGCGCGGTCCCCGGGTCCTGGGCCAGGGACTCCAGGCAGTGCACGACGGCGCCGTCATCCGCGCAGGGCCAGCTCCCGCAGCGGCATGACCCGGTCGGGCCAGCCGAGCCCGGCTTCGGCCGCGGGCACGTGGGCGACCGTGCCGTGCGCCGCCAGGGGGAGGTAGGGCGGCCCGACCTGTTCCAGTCGGCCGAACTCGCGTGCCTGTGCGAGATAGGCCCGTTCGGTCAGGGGCTCCTGGGTGCCGATCGCGGGAGCCTGTGGGCGGGCGGCCAGGGCCTTCCAGGGGAGGGGGCCGGACGGGCCGGGACGGGCGATGACGTCGACGTGCGGCCCGTGCAGCCAGCCGCGTTCGAGATATACGACGGGTGCGCCGTGCACTGTCCGCAACTCGCGGACCAAAGGCACGAGCTGGGCCGCCGCCCATCTCGGGGTCATGGGAACCCTGCTGTACAGACGAATTCCTACGGGGTCCTCGACACCGTCTTCCATGTTCACCGTCACGCCTTCCTCTTTCACGGCGAAATTGTGTCCGCCGGGAAGAAGGAGACTCGGCCGCGTCTTGATTTCCCTGACACTTGTCACGGAGCGCGTGACAAGTGTCATTTGCACAAGAGGTCCGGCAGGGGCGGCGATTACCCCTGCCGACGGGCCGGCGCCCGCAGTCCGGTGGTCAGGACGGCTGCCCACAGCGCTCCCGCGCAGCCGAGGCCGGGCAACGCCTGCCAGATCCACGGGGTCGTGTCCGGGGCCGCCAGGGCCAAAGTGACGGTCACGGCGACCACCCCGACCATCACCGCGCCCAGCAGGCGCAGCAGGGGTGCGTCGAGCACACGGGCCAGCGGGAAGAAATGGCCGCCGACGACGAGAGCAGCCCAGCAGAAGGCCAGTTGGGGCTCGTCGAACCGACTGTTCATCAGCCCGGCGCCCACGCCGAGCAGTACGGCTTGGACCACGATCAGCCGGACGAACGCGCGTCCGCGCGGCTGCGCGGCACCGGCCGGAGGGGAGGCCGGCCGGCTGCGGGCACGCAGTACGGCGAAGGCCACGGCGACAGCGAGCACGACCCCCACCGAGGCCACGGCTCGGCGGGGGCCACCATGCAGCGCACCGAGGCCGACGAGGAACCACACCCCTCCGAAGACCGCCCCGACCAGCGGGCCACGACCTGCTCCGGGATTTCGCCGGGCCGGTGCGACCGTCACGCCGCGAGGAGCGCGTCCGGTGTGAGAATTCAAGTCCATAGGGGGCCTCCTGTTCGCGGGTCTGCGCGTCACTCTAAGTCCCCGGCCGCGCTCCCCTACCGCAGAAAAATCCTTGGGGAGGATTTCAATGACGTTTGTCATGCAAGTCGTGAGCAATGTCAGAAAAACCTTCCCGCTCGTTTCGGCCGGGCCCGTCGCCGGTGCACCATCGGCTCGCCGGTCCGAATACGGGCCGCATTCGAATGATTGAAAGGAACACCGTCATGGCGAACACCGCCGCGCTTGCCGACTTCGACCAGCTCTTCACCTCGTTCGACATCGAGGAGCTCGAGGTCCTGGACGTCGCCGACGGCGTCGCACTGCCGGAGATGGGCGCTTCGTCCGGCAACGCGCTGTGCTGCTCCTCGTCCTCCTCCTCGTCGTCGTCCTGCTGCTGACCGAACGACCCACTCCGGCCCGTCCGGCGGCTCCGCCCGCCGGACGGGCCGGCCCGGAGCCCGGCAGGAGAAACGTGATCCCGCTCAGTGTCCCACCGGGAGCACTACGTCTGCCGCATCCTCGACGTGCTGGCCGCCGCACCGGACAGCGTCGCGGTGCGTTGGCGCCGGCTGGAAGTGACGGGGCGCCGGCTGCGCGCGGCGGTCCTGCGCTCCCGCGACGAGCTCATGGCAGCCGGCCTGGCTTCCGACCCCCCGGCAGGGGCGGCGGTGCCCGCCGTCGGCCTCCTCGCCGAGAGCAACCACCCGGCCCTGCTGTCCAACCGCTACGCGGCCCACCTGCTCGGTGCCACCGTGGTCCACCTGCGCTCCACCAACCCCGGACCCGATGGCCCGGCGCTCGACGCGGACGCCCAGGCGGCCATCCTCGCGGAGAACGGAGCGGGCATCCTCGTCGTGGACCCCCCGCACGTCGAGCACGGCCACCGCCATCCGCGCCCGCCTCCCCCACCCCCTGAAGGTGATCGTCACCGGGGAGTTCCAGGACGCCGACGGGCCACGGCCCGTACCGGACCCGGCGCCGGCTCCCGTCCCCGGGGCGCTGCACCGGGCCACCGTCGTCACGTACACCAGCGGCAGCACCGGGCTGCCCAAAGGCGTGTGCCAGCCGCTCACCGCCTGGAACGACCTGGTCCCTCGACGACGCGGTCCAACTCGCCGCCGAGAACCCGGTGATGCTGGTCGTGACGCCGCTGAGCCACGCCGCGGGCCCCATGGCCGACAGCGTGCTGTGCGCCGGCGGGTCGCTGGTCCTGCACGAGCGGTTCGACGCCCGAGCGGTGCTCACCGCCATCAGCGCGTACGCGGTCACCCGCACCTATCTGGCCGTGCCGCACCTGTACGACCTGCTGGACCACCCCGACCTGCCGCACACCGACCTCGGCCCGCTCCGCGCGCTGATCTACAGTGGCTCACCCGCCTCCACCGAGCGGCTCGTCCGCGCCCGGCAGGCCTTCGACGCGCGCCTGGTGCAGTGCTACGGCACGACGGAAGCGGGCCGCATCACCGTGCTCGAACCGGTGGACCACTGGGAGCGAGAGCTCCTGCCCTCGCGGCCGGCCGTTCCCCGGGGTGGACGTCCGAGTCTGCGCCCCGGGCGGCGACACCGAGCCGCTGCCCGACGGGAGCACGGGCGAAGTGCTGGTCCGGTCACCGCAGATGATGTCCCACTACCTCGGCGACCCGGGGCTGACCGGCCGGGTCCTGCACAACGGCTGGCTGCGCACGGGCGACCTCGGCCGCTGGGACGTCTTCGGCTACCTCCACCTGGTGGGCCGGCTGGGCGGCGTCATCAAGACCGCCGGGGTCAAGGTCCGCCCGGACGAGGTGGCCCGGGCCCTGCTCGCCACCGGGGCCGTGGCGGCGGCCGAGGTCCACCGGGTGGTGGACGCGGACGCGGGCGAGCACGTCGGCGCCGCGGTCACGGCCTCCCGTCCGGGCGAGGACACGTACGCGCTGCTGACCCGCCTCACGGCAGCTGTGGCGGAAGGCCTGTCACCGGCGCACGCGCCCTCGCGGATCGCCCTGTGGTCCCGGATACCGCTGACCGACAACGGCAAACCCGACCGGCGGCGCATCGGCGCTCCCGAGGGCGACCCGGACGTGATCGCCGTGGCGGGACCCCTGACTCCTGTTGCTCGCACCGCCCGATACACCCAGAACCCGAGGTAAGACATGCCATCGCCGCTCACACCGGCGCAGCGCGCGCTGCTCGTCACGCTCGTCTACGGCCGCCACCAGGACTCCCTGGAGCTGTACAACCTGCAGCTCGTCCTACGGCTGGACGGTCCGCTGGACGCGGCACGACTGCGCGTGGCCGGCGACCGGCTGCTGTCCCGCCACGCTGTTCTGCGCACCGGGTTCACTCTTGGGGAGACCGAACCGGAGGCTGTCGTCGCCCCCGAGGGCCTCGCCCTGCCCTGGCGCGAGGTCGATCTGTGCGGCCTGGACGCGCAGGCGCGGGAGGAGGAGATCGTCCGCCTCACGGAGCGGCAGCGCGGCACTCCTTTCGAACTGGACGCCCCGCCGTTGGTGCGGCTGTTGCTGATCAGGACGGGCGAAGAACGCTCCGTACTCGCGCTCACCCACCACCATCTGGTGTGCGACGGGTGGTCGCAGCCGCGGCTGTTGCGGGAACTCCTCGCCGGATACGCCGCCCCGGACGCGGCACCGGCACCGGAGCCCGGAGTGCTTCCGGCCGCGGTGGACGGCTCTGTCGCCGAGCGGGGCTGGCGCACGGTCCTCGCCGACAGCTCCCCGCTGCTCCTGGGGGCCGGCACCACCGCGCCCGTCCGACTGGCCCGCCACCTCGACGAGGAGCGCAGTCGCCGCCTCGTGGCGCGCGCCGAAGCTGCCGGGGTGACCCTCGACGCCGTGGTCCAGAGCGTCTGGGCGGTCCTTCAGGCCCTGTCGGCCGGCCGGGACCGCATGATCGTCGGTGGGCTGCCCACGCCCGGGCAAGGGGGGGCCGCCGAGCCCCCGATCGGCGCCCACGCCACGGTCCAGCCCATACCGGTCACCGTCCACCCGGGCCACTCCTGGATGCGGCTGGTGACCGCGGTACAAGACCGGCTGGACGAGCTGGCGCCCTGGTCGGCGACGCTCGGCCCCGCCGACGTCCAGCGCATCGCCGGGTGCGGTCCGCTGTTCGACACGGTCGCCGTCGTGGAGCGCGCGCCGCTCTCCGCGGCCGAGTTCGACGCTCTCGTGCCGGGGCTCCGTCTCCGGTCGGCGGACACGTACGACGCCAACCACTATGCCGCAGGTTTCTCCGTGGTCCCGGAGGACCGTTTCGCCCTCCGCCTCGACCACCGCCCAGGTGTGCTCGGCCCTCTGGACCCGGAGCGTCTCCTGGACTGCCTGGAGGCGGCGTTGGACGAGTTCACCGAGCACCCGGAACGGCCCGTCGGCCTGCTGCCCCTCCCCGGCGCCGCAGACGCCGCCGCGGACGTCGTCGCATCGGCCGGCACGCCCGCCGGGCCCGCGCTCACCCTGGCTTCCGCGGTGTCCCGGCACGCGGCCGCGACCCCCGGGGCCCTCGCGCTGTCCTCCCCCGAGGGCGACCTGACGTACGCCCAACTCGACGCCGTCGCCGCGCGGTTCGCCCTCCGGCTCACGGCGGCGGGTGCCGGGCCCGGCACCGTCGTCGCCCTGTTGCTGCCCCGCTCCCGCGCCATGACCGTCGCCCAGCTCGCGGTCCTGCGTACGGGCGCCGCCTATCTCCCGGTGGACCCGTGCTACCCGGCCTGCGCGCGTACGGTACATGCTCCGAGACGCCGCACCGGGGCTCGCTGTGGTCGACGCCGGAACCCTCCCTGTCCTCCAGGCCGACGCCCCGTGTCCTCACGTCCTCCTGGGGCCCGCCGACTTCGACGCGACCGCCCTGGCGGACGTTCCCGGAGCGGCCGGTGCCCCGCCGCCCGCCGAGGCCGATCCCGAGGCGCCCGCGTACGTCATCTACACCTCCGGGTCGACCGGTGAGCCCAAGGGCGTCCTCGTCCCCCACCGGGGCCTGGCCGACCTGGCCGCCACCCTTGTCGACCGCTGCGCGGTCGGCCCCGCCGACAGGGTCCTGCAGTTCTCCTCCCCCAGCTTCGACGCCGCGGTGCTGGAGAGCGTCCTTGCCTTCGCCGCGGGCGCCACCCTGGTCATCCCGCCCGCCGGCACGCCCCTGGTCGGTGAGACACTCGCCGGCCTCCTCGCCGCCGAGCACGTGACGCACGCCCTGATCCCGCCGGCCGTCCTGGCGACGCTCCCGACCGGCCTTTCGCTGCCCGACCTCGCCACGCTGATCGTCGGCGGCGACGCCTGCCCCGGCGACCTCGTGGCGGTCTGGTCGCGCGGGCGGCGCATGCTGAACGCGTACGGCCCGACCGAGACGACGGTGGCAGCCACCCTGCACGGGCCGCTGTCCGGTGACGGCGCCCCGCCGATCGGCCGTCCCATCAGGGGCACCCGCGTGCACGTGCTGGGCCCCGGGCTTCAGCCGCTGCCACCCGGCATGACCGGTGACCTGTACGTCGCCGGCCGCGGCGTCGCCCTGGGCTACCTGGGCCGGCCGGCCTGACCGTGCAGCGCTTCGTCCCCGATCCCTACGGCCCGCCCGGGGCGCTGATGTACCGCACCGGGGACGGCCCGGCT
>RBWT01000329.1 GCA_004010275.1 Streptomyces huasconensis | reverse complement strand
CGGTTCCTCGCGCCCCTGAGGTGGGGGGTGGCTGGTCGCGCGGTTCCTCGCGCCCCGGGGGGAAGCCTTGCGGTTTTTCGGTTCTGGATGAGAAGGAGTTCTGTCGATGGCATCCGTTCCCGCCCCGGAGGTGCTGCGCGCGCCTCTGGTCGTCGAGTTTCCCTTCACCCGCTCCCTCGGGCCCGTGCAGAGCGCCTTCCTCACCGGACTGCGTGAACGCACCGTCCTCGGCGTGCGGACCGGCGACGGCCGCACGCTCGTGCCGCCCGTCGAGTACGACCCCGTCACCGCCGAGGAGCTGCGCGACCTCGTCGAGGTCGGCCTCCACCGGAACCGTCACCACCTGGGCCTGGAACCACGAGCCGCGCCGCGGCCAGCCCCTCGGCACCCCCTTCGCCTGGGTCCTGGTCCACGCTGGACGGCGCCGACACCGCGCTGCTCCTCGCCCTCGATGTACCCGGCCCCGACGCCGTGCGCACCGGCATGCGCGTCCGGGTCCGCTGGGCCGCGGAACGCGTCGGCGCCATCACGGACATCGCCTGCTTCGAGCCGTACGACGGGACGCGTGGCGCGGACCGCGGGCCGCAGGCGCACGCGGGCGAGTTCGACGAGCCCGTCACCGGCATCGTCGCGCCCGCGCGGCTCGACTACACCTACTCGCCCGGCCGCGCCCAGTCCGCCTACCTCCACGCCCTCACCGACCGGAAGACCGTCGGCGAACGCTGCCCGGCCTGCCGCAAGGTCTACATCCCGCCCCGGGGCGCCTGCCCCACCTGCGGCGTCGCCACGGAGGAGCGGGTGGAGGTCGGACCGCGCGGCACCGTCACCACGTATTGCATCGTCAACATCAAGGCGAAGAACCTCGACATCGAAGTCCCGTACGTGTACGCGCACATCGCCCTCGACGGCGCCGACCTCGCGCTGCACGCACGCATCGCCGGGATTCCCTACGACGAGGTGCGGATGGGCCTGCGCGTCGAACCCGTGTGGACCGACGGCGGACGCTACCCCGACCACTACCGGCCCACGGGCGAGCCCGACGCCGACTACGACACGTACAAGGAGCTGGTCTAGATGGCGCCCCGCAAGCCGCCCGCGCAGCCGTCCGCACGGACGCCCGTCCAGTCGTCCGCGCAGTCGTCCGCGCGACTGCCGTGATGCGGCCCGTCCGTGACGTCGCCGTCGTGGCCTTCGGGCAGACCGACCACCTGCGCTCCACCGACGAGATCTCCGAAGTGGAGATGCTCATGCCCGTCCTGCACGAAGTCCTCGCCGCCACCGGCCTGAAGACCAGCGACATCGGCTTCACCTGCTCCGGCTCATCGGACTACCTCGCCGGCCGCGCCTTCTCCTTCACCATGGCGCTCGACGGGGTGGGCGCCTGGCCGCCGATCTCCGAGTCGCACGTCGAGATGGACGGCGCCTGGGCGCTCTACGAGGCGTGGACCAAGCTCCAGACCGGCGAAGCCGACACCGCGCTCGTCTACTCCTACGGCAAGACCTCACCCGGCTCCGTGCGCGACGTCCTGACCCGCCAGCTCGACCCGTACTACGTCGCCCCCCTGTGGCCCGACTCCGTGGCGCTCGCCGCGCTCCAGGCGCAGGCACTCATCGACGCGGGAGCGGCCGACGAGCCCGCGCTGGCCGGGATAGCCCACCGCAGCCGCACCGACGCCACCGCCAACCCCCATGCCCGGCTGCGCGGTTCCGTCGCCCAGGGCGAGTACGTCGTACGTCCGCTGCGTACCGGCGACTGTCCGCCGGTCGGTGACGGGGCCGCGCCGTGATCCTCGCCGCCGGGGAACGCGCCCGTGACCTGTGCGAGCGGCCCGCGTGCTGCGCGGCATCGACCACCGCATCGAGGCACACGGCCTCGGCGTGCGCGACCTCACCGACTCGCCGTCCACCCGCCTGGCCGCAGAGCGCGCGGGAGTCTTCGAACGCCCGGTGGACACAGCGGAGTTGCATGCCCCCTTCACCTCCCAGGAGATCATCCTGCGCAAAGCCCTGAGCCTCGGCGGCGACGTCGTGGTCAACCCCTCCGGGGGAGCGCTCGCCGCCAACCCCGTGATGGCCGCCGGGCTCATCCGGATCGGCGAGGCCGCCGCACGTATCCACCGGGGCGCCTCCGACCGCGCCGTCGCCCACGCCACCTCGGGCCCCTGCCTCCAGCAGAACCTGGTCGCCGTCCTGGAAGGAGACGCCCGATGAGCAACACGCGGAGCGACGCGGCGGGCAAAGAGCCCGTGGCCGTGGTCGGGATCGGACAGACCAAGCACGTGGCGGCCCGGCGCGACGTGTCGATCGCGGGGCTGGTACGGGAAGCAGCTCAACGGGCGCTCGATGATGCGGAGTT
This sequence comes from Streptomyces huasconensis, assembly GCA_004010275.1. GTDB lineage: Bacteria > Actinomycetota > Actinomycetes > Streptomycetales > Streptomycetaceae > Streptomyces > Streptomyces huasconensis. The sequence continues at coordinate 2,931 of RBWT01000329.1, read as the reverse complement.
GAACTGGGCCGACATCGACGCCGTCGTCATCGGCAAGGCCCCCGACTTCTTCGAGGGCGTCATGATGCCCGAGCTGTACCTCGCCGACGCCCTCGGCGCCGTCGGCAAACCCATGCTCCGCGTCCACACGGCGGGCTCCGTCGGCGGCTCCACGGCGCTCGTCGCCGCGAACCTCGTCGCGGGCCGCGTCCACGGCACCGTCCTCACCCTCGCCTTCGAAAAACAGTCGGAATCCAACGCGATGTGGGGCCTGTCGCTGCCAATCCCCTTCCAGCAACCGCTGCTCGCCGGGGCGGGCGGCTTCTTCGCCCCGCACGTACGGGCGTACATGCGGCGCACCGGCGCCCCCCGACACGGTCGGCTCCCTCGTCGCGTACAAGGACCGCCGCAACGCCCTGAAGAACCCCTACGCGCACCTCCACGAGCACGACATCACCCTGGAGAAGGTCCAGGCCTCACCGATGCTCTGGGACCCCATCCGCTACTCGGAGACCTGCCCGTCCTCCGACGGCGCCTGCGCGATGGTCCTCACCGACCGCGCGGGCGCCGCCCGTTCGCCCCGGCCGCCCGCCTGGCTGCACGGCGTGCTCGATGCGCAGCGAGCCGACGCTCTTCGCGGGCAAGGACTTCATCTCCCCGCAGGCCGGCAAGGACTGCGCGGCCGACGTGTACCGGCAGGCGGGCATCGCCGAGCCGCGCCGCGAGATCGACGCCGTCGAGATGTACGTGCCGTTCTCCTGGTACGAGCCGATGTGGCTGGAGAACCTCGGCTTCGCGGCGGAGGGCGAGGGCTGGAAGCTCACCGAGTCAGGCGTGACGGAACTCGACGGCGACCTCCCGGTGAACATGTCCGGCGGCGTCCTGTCGACCAACCCCATCGGCGCCTCCGGCATGATCCGCTTCGCCGAGGCGGCACTCCAGGTGCGCGGCCAGGCGGGGGACCACCAGGTCGAGGGGGCGCGCAAGGCTCTCGGGCACGCCTATGGAGGCGGCGCGCAGTTCTTCTCCATGTGGCTCGTCGGAGCCGAACCGCCGACCACCTGACGGTACTTCACCGCGCGGGGCGGACCGAGGTCCTTCCGTCGCGGCCTGTCCGGCGCCCCGGGCGAAAGCTAGGCTGGCGCCGGACGACGCATCGGGAGGAGCACGGACGTGGCCGACAGCACCATTCAGCAGCATCCACTCGCGGGCTGGAACAAGCCGGAGCTCGACCTCAGCACGGCCGACTGGCGATCGAGCAGCGAAGGGCGAGGAGACGTGCAGATCGCCTTCGTCGAAGGCTTCGTCGCGATGCGCAACGCGGGCCGGCCCGAGAGCCCGTCCCTGATCTTCACCCCCGCGGAGTGGGGAGCCTTCGTCCACGGCGCCCGCGAAGGCGAGTTCGACCTGACCTGATCTGACCCTGATCCCCTGATCTTTTGCCCCCCGACCCCTACGATGCCGTCGTGACGATCACGTATGAGTGGCGGGGCGACTTCGATGACGAGGCGGTCAATGCTCTCCACGCCGAGAGCTTCGACCACCCACCACTGCTGATCGGCTGGCGTGCGCAGACCCACCGGCACAGTCTGGGCTGGGTCTGCGCTCGACAGGACCGCAGGCTCGTCGGCTTCGTGAACGTCGCCTGGGGCGGTGGCGTCCATGCCTTCATTCTGGACACCATGGTGACCGGAGGCCTCCGCAGGGCCGGTGTGGGGACCGAACTCGTGGCCACGGCCGCCCGAGGTGCCCGCGCTGCGGGATGCGAATGGCTGCACGTCGATTTTGATGATCACCTGCAAGCGTTCTACTTCGAAGCCTGCGGATTCAAGCGGACCGACGCGGGACTTCTCGCCCTCTGACCGTGGACGGCAGCCCCGGGCGCGCTAGCGGAGGACGACACACCCCCGGCCCTCCAGGGCCCGCAGGAGATCGTCGGGGACGTGCGTGTCGTTCCAGCGCAGGTCCAGTTTCTCCAGCGCGGGCAACTCGACCAGCCACGCCGGGAGTTGACGCACTTGGTTGCCGCGCAGGTCGACGCGGCGCAGTGCCGGCAGGCCGCGCAGGGCCTCGGGGACGGCCGTGAACGCGTTCTCCCTCAGCTCGATCTCGCGCAGGGCGGTCAGCGCCGCCACGCCCGCGGGCAGCTCGCTGAGCCGGTTGCCGCGCAGCCACAGTTCGCGGAGCGCGGCGAGGGAGCCGATCGTCTCGGGCAGCCGGGTGAGCCGGTTGTGCTGGGCGCGCAGTTCGACGAGGCCGGACATCGCGCCGAGGGTGCCGGGCAGCGCCGTCAGACGGTTCTCGCCGACGTTGAGGTAGCCGAGCCGGGTGAGGCGGCCGAGGGAGGCGGGCAGCTCGGTGAGTTCGTTGTCGTGGAGGTAGAGGAAGCGGCTCAGCGCCGTGAGGTCGCCCAGCTCCTCGGGGACCGCGCGCAGCCGGTTGTGACCGAGGTCGAGGGTGTGCAGGGCCGTGAGGGTGCCGATGCGGGCGGGGAGGTGCGTGAGCATGTTGTCGGGCAGGAGCAGCACCTCAAGGCGCGGCTGCCGCCAGACCTCGTCCGGCACCTGGCTGAGACCGCCGTGCCAGTAGTTGAGGACGGTGGTGCGGGGATCGGGGGCGGTGGTGTCGCCGTGTGCCCCACCTGCGTCGCCGCTGTCCTCGCGGTGTGGTCACCGGACGCGGAGGCATCACCCGCACCGCCACCCGTACTGCCACCTATGCCGCCACCCGCACCGCCACCCGTACTGCCTCCTGTGCCGCCACCCGTGCCGCCACCCGTACTGCCTCCTGTGCCGCCGCCCGCTCCGGCTCCCGCGCCCTCACCCCTCGTACCGCCACTCTCCCCGCCCGCCACGCCCGGCCCCCTTCCGCCGGCGCCCCGGCTCTTGATCGGCGACCGCGACCCTACCCGGCCGCCGATGACCGGCCCTCCGCCACCGAGCACCGCGCCAC
>RBWT01000328.1 GCA_004010275.1 Streptomyces huasconensis | reverse complement strand
GCCCACGTACGGCCGATCCCGACCCTCGAGGCACCCGGTACTCCACCCCGACCCCGCCCGCCCCGACGCGGGCCTCACCTTCCTCAGCACCTGGAGCACGGGCACCCCCGAACGGCAGCGGGCCACCCTCGACGCCATCGCGCGGGCCTGGCAGAGCCGCCCCTGGCCGCACGAGGGGCTCCTGTCGTACACGGTGTACGCGGGCTCCGACGGCTCGACGCTCCTGCACCGCTCCCAGTGGCGTGACGAGCAGGCATACCAGGACTTCTTCGCGAGCGCGGGGAACGGCAGGGACGCGCGCAACGCCGACATCGACGCCGCCGTGCCCGGAATCCAGCGCCTCGGCCTCGCCAAGACGCGGCTGTACCGCAGCTGGACCGCAGGCGCGGACCGGCGCACGGACCGCGAGCCCGGCGCGCGTCATGATCGTGGACGTCCGCTTCGAGAGCGCCGACGACAGCCCGCGCGCCTGGGTCGACACCGTGCTGGCCGCCCTGGACAGCGACCCGGTGCGGGACCAGGGGCTGATCTCCGCCCACTTCCACGTCAGCACGGACGGCAGGCAGGTCCTCAACTACGCGGAATGGGACAGCGAGCAGGCCCACGTCGACGCGCTCGCCGCCGCCGGCGACGGCGTGGGATCGCCGACGCCCGAGTGGCGGCGCGTACGCGAGTTCCCCGGCGTCACGAGCGGCGGCTCCATCGCCCGGTACCGGTTCGCGTACAACTTCGTACCGGGTCGTGCGTAGATTCGCGGTGTCCTGCCGCCGACAGCTCCGCGGTGCCTGGACAGCGGCAGGTGTCGGCGGGACGGTGGGGGGATGCTGGACGTCCCCGCGAGAGGCCCCGCCGGCGGCGGCAAGCGCTTCGAGATAGCCCGGGAGTTCGAGGTCGAGGGCGCCCCCGCCGAGGTCTGGGCCGCCCTGACCACCGGCACCGGCGGCTGGCTGTGGCCCATGAAGTACGAGCCCCGCGAGGGCGGCGCGGCCCCCTTCGGCGGCACCGTCACCCGCTGGGAGCCGCCGCACCGCCTCACCGCCCGCGTCCAGGGCACGGGCCGCGGTCCCGGTCAGCTCCCCGACCGGCTCGACCAGCTCGACCACACCATAGAGCCGCGCCACGGCGGCCGACGCTCCTGGCTGCGCTACGTCCAGCGGGGCACCTTCGCCGACGACTGGGAACGCCGGTACGACGACGCCGTCAGGCACACCGACTTCCACCTGCACACCCTGCGCCAGTACCTGGCGTATTTCGCGGGCCGCCCCGCCGTCTTCTCCGCGCTCAACGGCCCGCCCGCGTCGGCCGCCCCGGACGCCTTCGTGCGCCTCGCCCGCGCCCTCGGCCTGCCCGACGACGCGGCCGACGGGGCGCGGGTCCGCGTGGAGGCGCCCGGCGAGGAGCTGGACGCCGTGATCGACTTCCGCAGCCGGTACTTCATCGGGCTGCGCACGGACGACGCCCTGCACCGCTTCTTCGGCCGCTACCACTCCGGTGCCCCGGTGCGCGTCAGCGTGCACGACTTCGGTCCGCAGGCGGACACCAAACGCACCGAACTGGCCTGGCAGGACTGGCTGCACCACCTCTACGGGTGAGCGAGCCGGTCCACGCCCGGCCTGTCCCGGTCACGGCTTGAAGCGCAGCACCTGCGGGTCGTGATCGCTGTTCTGCTCCGAGAACTCCGCGTTGATGTGCACGCTGTCGTAGGAGAAGTCGTCCTCGTCGCCGACCCCCGGGCTGGTCAGGATCTGGTCGAGCACCTGCGAGTTGCCCTGGTAGACGTACGAGTAACGTTCGCTCTTGGGCAGCGACTTGACGGCCGGGTACAGGGCGCCGCCGTCCTGGAGGGCCTTGGTGGTCGCCGAGAACTCGAAGTCGTTGATGTCGCCGAGCACGACGACGTCCGCGTCGCGCTGGACCGCGCGGATGTCCTTCACGAAGCCGTTCACGGCCTGCGCCTGCTTGAGCCGCTGGACCTCGGAGGAACGCACCGGCGGCTGGTGGTGCGAGGTGAGCCCCTCGTCGCCGCCCTTGGACCCGAAGTGGTTGGCGATGACGAAGACCGTGCGGCCCCGGAAGACGAACTCGCCCGCCAGCGGCTTGCGGCTGTTGGCCCACGCCGCGTTCTGCGGGTCGATCCGGCCGGGGGAGTGGCTCAGCGCGGCACGCTTGCCGGAGCGCACGACCTCGGTGGCCGTCGTCGCGTCGCGCCCGCGCGCTCGGTGAAGGAGACGCGCTCGGGGTTGAAGAGGAAGACCTGGCGGATGTTGCCGCCGGGCTCGCCGCCGTCCTTGTTGTTCACCGGGTCGATGGTGCGCCACGCGTAGCGCGGCCCGCCCGCCGCGACGATCGCGTCCGTGAACTTCTTCAGCGTCGCGCCCGCCGAGACCGTGCCGTCGTTCTTCGCGCCGTTGTCGTCCTGGATCTCCTCCAGGGCGAGGATGTCGGGCGAGGCGAGGTTGGTCACGACCGCCCCGGCCAGCGCGTCGAACTTCTCCTGCGGGTCGGTCGGGTCGAGGTTCTCCACGTTGTACGTGGCCACCGCCAGCTCACGCTTGGCCTGGCGCCGCGTCTTCTCCCGTACGAGAGCCTTGTCGCGGACCTCGCCCAGCTCGCGGGCGACGAGTGTGTAACCGCCGAACTGGTTGAAGTCCAGGGGTCCTTCGGCGCCGCCCTTCAGGACGTCCCCGACGTTCGCCTTCGGGAAGGGGCGCTCGGAGACCGGCGCGAGCTGCTGGATCTGGAGCCGCCCGCCGTTCTGCGCGTCGTAGGAGCCGTAGACGGCGCCGCCGCGCCGGTTGCGGTTCTCGCGCGGCTTCACCGTCACCCACAGCTCGTGGTACGCGTCGGTCGCCCCGACCACGCGCGAGCTGCCGACGCGCACGTTCATGCCCTCCAGGGACTCGTACAGGTCCAGGGCGTACGTACGGGGCTTCAGCGGCAGGCCGTTGACGCTGCCGTCCTGCGCGGGGTCACCGGCGGGCGCGTACCGCGCGGGCACCGACTTCGCGTCGACCCGGACCGGCGCGGGCAGGGCGTTGCCGGACGACTCGACGGTCACCGTCGGCCCGGTGATCTGCGTGAGGGACTGGTTGCCGGACTTCGTGCCCCCGGGGACATACTCCCCGACCGTTCCGGAGACCCGGACCGCGTCGCCCGGCTTGACGGTGACCGCGGCCGAGCCGGTGTAGACGAAGACGCCCTCGCTGGTGGCCGGGTCGCCGTCCGCCTCCGTGTCCTGTATCCAGAACCCCTTGGAGCCGTGGCCCCGGACGCCGGTCACGATGCCGCGGACGTCCGTCACCCGCTGCCCGGCCAGCGGCGAGAGCCGGGTCGTGCCCTGGATGTCGTGGACGCGGACCTCGTCGGCCGAGGCGGCGGGCGAGGAGACGGCGAGCAGACCGGCCGCGAGGGCGGTGGCGGTGGCGGCGCTGACGACGGTGGATCTCGGTATGCGGGGCATCAGGGAACTCCGGATGAGGGAAGTGAGGGCCGGGAGGGAAGAGGGCGACAGCAGGGGACGGCAGCCGTCCCGAACGAGCGCTCTACGCGCGTCAATCTCGTGTGTGACCAGGGGAGTTGTCAAGGTTGTCCGGGTGCCCGTTCTCTGTACGTCTTCTGACAGGGACATGAACCGGGCGGCATGGGGCCAAATCCGTCTAGGCTTGCGCCTTGCCGACCCGTACCCTCGGCGCCCGCACCCCCGGAGGAGAACCCGTCGATGTCCGTAAGCCCCGCCACCCTGCCGCCGGTGCTGCTGCACTCCGAAGCGGAGCTCGCGCGGGCCGCGCTCGCCACACCGCTGCTCTCCCGCGCCGTGCGACTCGCCCGCTGGGCCGGCCCCGACACCAGGGTCGGCGCGGGCGGCGAGCTGGTCGAGGCGCAGCTTCCGGCGGCCGCCGCCGAGCTGGGCCTCGCGGCGGACGACCCCGACGCGGCGGCCCACGCGAGCGAGGCTGGCGCATCGCCGTCGACACCGGCCTGGTCGAGGTCACGGACGCCGAGGAAGAAGGCGGCGAGGGCACCGTCACCCAGGGCGAGGAACTGGCGCTGCTCTCCTCCGGCGGCCCGCAGGACGTCCTCGGCCTCTGGCTCGGCGCCCTCGACACGGTGTACGCCGACGCCACCGTGCCCGACATGGAGGGCCTCCTCGACGTCCTGGAGGAGAACGGCGAGGTCGACTTCGGCGAGCTGGGCTGGGACCCGCAGGCCGAGGCCGACTTCCTGGACGGCGTCCTCGGCAACCTCTACCTGCTCACCGTGGGCGACGCCGCGGGAGGCGGGGGCCCGGTGCCGCTGCCCGCGCTCGCCGCCTCGATGATCGTCCCCGACGACATGGGCGAACCCACGGACGACGTCCTGGAGCAGGTGTCGGACGCGATGATGAAGCTCGACGACCAGTTCCGCCTCTTCGAACCGCTCGGCCTGGTCGAGTACCAGCCGGTCGACGAGGCCCTCATGGCGGAGATCGACGACAGCGACGCCGCCGTGGCCGAGCCCGAGCCGCTCGACGACGAGGACGTCACCCGCTACGGCATGGTGCGGCTCACCCCGCTCGGCCTCTACGGCATCCGCGCCCGCATGCTGGAGGCCGGCGTCGACGCGCCCGCCGTCGGCGAACTCGCCGACAAGGGCGCGGACGTCCTCCTGGAGGGCACCTCCGGCTTCCCGCAGGCGGCCGCGCTGGGCCGAGATCGAGCAGTGGCTCGCCCGGCACCAACCGCTGGACGCCGCACGGGATTTGCTGGCCGCGGCGCGCGGCGGCGACGAGGGCGCGCCGCTGCGCAGGCTCCGCTGCCAGCAGGCGCTGTCCCTGTGGCGGCGAGGCGGAGCCCGCGTTGCGGGAGGTCCTCGACGATCCGGAGCTGGGCGGGCTCGCCCGGGTGTGGCTCGCCGAGCACGGCGCCGCCGACGTCCCCGCGCCCTCGGAGGCGCTCGTCTTCTGGCTGACCATCGACACGCTCGCCGCGCAGCTCGCCGCCGAGGGCAACTCCGACGAGCTGCAAGGCCTCGTCGAGGGCCTCGCCCAGCAGCACAGCGGCTTCTTCGCCACGGCGTGGCGCGTGGAGCACCCCGCCACGGCGGACGTCCTGGAGGCGATGGGGCGGCTGCACCCCGACAAGAAGGTGGCAAAGGAGGCCCGAAAGGCGGCCTTCAAGGCGAGGTCACAGCAGGGGGTGTGATCGAGCGGGGCATTTGGTGAGCGGGGGGTGCGTCGCTCACTGGGGGGTGGTCAGGGCTGCGGGCCCACTGGGGGTGGCCGGGGCCTCGGGTCCACTGGGGGCGGCAGGGTCGTTGGCCCACCGGGGCAGGGTCGCGGGTGCACCGGAGGACGGGCAGGGCCCTGGGCCCCCCGGAGGGTGGGTCAGGGCCTCGGCCTACCGGGGGGCAGGGTCGCGGGCTCACCGGCGGGGCGG
>RBWT01000327.1 GCA_004010275.1 Streptomyces huasconensis | reverse complement strand
CAGCTCGCCCGCGGCGACCCGCTCGAAGGTGGCGGCGTGCTCGGGGTTGGCGGTGGTGGCCTTCTTGGCCGCCGCCTTCTTGACCGTCGCGGAAGCGCCGCCGGTCAGGCTGCCCTTGGGCGCCTTCTTGACCGCCACGTCGTTCTTCGGGAGCTTCTTCGAGCCGCTGACCAGGTCCTTGAAGCCCTGTCCCGCACGGAAGCGCGGAACCGAGGTCTTCTTGACGCGCACGCGCTCCCCGGTCTGCGGGTTGCGGGCGTAACGGGCCGGGCGGTCGACCTTCTCGAACGAGCCGAAGCCGGTGACCGAAACGCGGTCCCCGCCGACCACGGCACGGACGATGGCGTCCAGGACCGCGTCGACGGCGTCGGCGGCCTGCTGGCGGCCCCCCACCTTGTCGGCAATCGCTTCTACGAGCTGCGCCTTGTTCACGTCTTCCCCTTCGGAGACATTGCCGGGAGCGATATACTCCGGCTTTTTCGCACGTTAGGCAGATATATACCGCAAATCAAACACGAAACGGGCTAATCACCCTTGTGCCGCAACGGACTGGCCCATCTCGGAGTTCCTCGAAGGCCCGTTGAGGCTTGCGACTCAGGTGTCTTCGGGGAATCGGCCCTCGTCAGCTTCGTCGAGGGAGGTCATCAAACGCTCCAGACGCCTTGCCGCATCGGCGAGATCGTGTTTGGCCGCGGCCGTAATGACCAGCAGCTTCCGGGTCAGCGCCATCCGTACGCCCTCCGGGACTTGCAGTGCGCGCACTCTGGAGTGCGCTTCCTTCAGTTGGTCCGCGACGAGCCGGTAGAGCTCGAGTTGGCTGTCGCGTCCCATGCACCGATTGTGCCATCTGGGGCGAGTTGTCGCCTCCGCAGGGGGTAACTACCGCCGTTCGCCGCCCTCATGAGGGTACCCGGTCCAGTCGAGTACAAGGGGATTTCCGGCCTCTTCTTCCGGCGAAATCAAGGGAGTTGGGACCACCCGTTCAGGCCATCGGGCACCTTCCGGGAGCCACACACAGATGTACCCCCAACCGTCCACGATTGGGGGTACATCAGGCATTGCGGGGTGTTGCGCGACGTCAGACCTGCACGGTCCGCGGCTTGTACGAGGGTCGCTTGGACTCGTACGCGGCGATGTCCGGCTCGTTCTGGAGCGTGATGCTGATGTCGTCCAGGCCGTTCAGGAGCCGCCAGCGGGCGTTCTCGTCGAGTTCGAAGTCGGCGGTGATGCCCTCCGCGCGGACCTGGCGGTCCTGGAGGTCGACGGTGACCTCGGCCTGCGGGTCTTTCTCCGTCAGCTCCCACAGCGCGTCCACGACCTTCTGGTCGAGTACGACGGTGAGCAGGCCGTTCTTCAGCGAGTTGCCGCGGAAGATGTCGGCGAAGCGCGAGGAGACGACCGCCTTGAAGCCGTAGTTCTGCAGGGCCCACACGGCGTGCTCGCGGGAGGAGCCGGTGCCGAAGTCGGGTCCGGCGACCAGGACGGTGGCGCCGCGCCGCTCGGGCCTGTTGAGGACGAAGTCCTCGTCCTTGCGCCAGGCCTCGAAGAGGCCGTCCTCGAAGCCGTCCCTGGTGACCTTCTTCAGCCAGTGGGCGGGGATGATCTGGTCGGTGTCGACGTTGCTGCGGCGCAGCGGAACGGCCCGGCCGGTGTGCGTGGTGAATGCTTCCATGGTTCTCAGACTCCGGCGGTCACGGGGGCGTCGGACAGGTCGGCGGGCGAGGCCAGGTGGCCGGTGACCGCGGTCGCGGCGGCCACCTGCGGGGAGACCAGATGGGTGCGGCCGCCCTTGCCCTGCCTGCCCTCGAAGTTGCGGTTGGACGTGGACGCCGAGCGCTCGCCGGGGGCCAGTTGGTCGGGGTTCATGCCCAGGCACATCGAGCAGCCCGCGTGCCGCCATTCGGCGCCGGCGGCGACGAAGACCTTGTCCAGCCCCTCCTCGACGGCCTGGAGGGCGACCCGGACCGAGCCGGGGACGACCAGCATCCGTACGCCGTCGGCGACTTTGCGCCCCTCGACGATGGAGGCGGCCGCGCGCAGGTCCTCGATACGGCCGTTGGTGCAGGAACCTACGAAGACGGTGTCGACCCTGATGTCGCGCAGCGGCTGCCCGGCGGTCAACCCCATGTACTCCAGGGCCTTTTCGGCGGCGTGGCGCTCCGAGGCGTCTTCGTACGAAGCGGGATCGGGGACGGCGGCCGACAGCGGGGCGCCCTGGCCGGGGTTGGTGCCCCAGGTGACGAACGGCGCGAGCGAGGCGGCGTCGATGCAGACCTCGGCGTCGAAGACCGCGTCCTCGTCCGTCTTCAGCGTCCTCCAGTACGCCACCGCGGCGTCCCAGTCCTCGCCCTGCGGGGCGTGGACGCGGTCCTGGAGGTAGTCGAAGGTGGTCTGGTCCGGGGCGATCATGCCGGCGCGGGCGCCCGCCTCGATGGACATGTTGCAGATGGTCATGCGGGCCTCCATCGAGAGCTTCTCGATGGCCGGGCCGCGGTACTCCAGGACGTAGCCCTGGCCGCCGCCGGTGCCGATCTTCGCGATGATGGCGAGGATCAGGTCCTTGGCCGTGACGTCCTTTGGCAGTTCGCCGTCGACGGTGATGGCCATGGTCTTGGGGCGGGCCATCGGCAGCGTCTGGGTGGCCAGCACGTGCTCGACCTGAGAGGTACCGATTCCGAAGGCGAGCGCGCCGAAGGCGCCGTGCGTCGAGGTGTGGGAGTCGCCGCAGACCACGGTGGTGCCCGGCTGCGTCAGGCCCAGCTGCGGTCCCACCACGTGGACGACGCCCTGCTCGACGTCGCCCAGCGGGTGCAGGCGCACGCCGAAGTCGGCGCAGTTCTTGCGCAGCGTCTCCAGCTGGGCGCGCGAGACCGGGTCGGCGATGGGCTTGTCGATGTCGAGGGTCGGGGTGTTGTGATCCTCGGTCGCGATGGTGAGGTCGAGCCGCCGCACCTGGCGGCCGGCCTGCCGGAGGCCGTCGAAGGCCTGCGGGCTGGTCACCTCGTGCAGCAGGTGCAGATCGATGTAGAGGAGGTCGGGCTCGCCCTCGGCGCGCCGGACGACGTGGTCGTCCCAGACCTTCTCCGCGAGTGTCCTACCCATCGCTTTCCCTCCGACCGGCCGCTCGTGCCGGCCTCACTAGAGAATCTGTTCGCCGACGCGCGTACCCCTCGTGCCGCGCGTCGGCCGCGAAATCCGTTGGTCCGCGGATCGCTCCTACAGAGTGGCGGGTTCCACGGAAAATTGAACTTGCGTTTCACAGAGTGAGACGTGAGTATCGACGCATGGACAACTCTAGCGGCGTCGGCGTTCTCGACAAGGCGGCTCTCGTCCTGAGCGCCCTGGAGTCCGGTCCGGCCACCCTCGCGGGGTTGGTCGCGGCCACCGGGCTCGCACGACCCACGGCCCACCGACTGGCCGTGGCACTGGAACACCACCGGATGGTGGCGCGGGACATGCAGGGCCGTTTCATTCTCGGCCCGCGCCTCGCGGAACTCGCGGCGGCGGCCGGCGAGGACCGCCTGCTCGCCACGGCGGGCCCGGTCCTCACACATCTGCGTGACGTCACGGGCGAGAGCGCGCAGCTCTACCGCCGCCAGGGCGACATGCGCATCTGCGTGGCCGCGGCGGAGCGCCTCTCGGGCCTGCGGGACACCGTCCCTGTCGGCTCGACGCTCACCATGAAGGCGGGCTCCTCGGCCCAGATCCTGATGGCCTGGGAGGAGCCGGAGCGCCTGCACCGCGGCCTCCAGGGCGCCCGCTTCACGGCGACGGCCCTTTCGGGTGTACGGCGCCGGGGCTGGGCCCAGTCGATCGGCGAGCGGGAGCCGGGCGTCGCGTCCGTCTCCGCTCCCGTGCGCGGCCCCTCCAACCGCGTGGTCGCCGCCGTCTCGGTCTCCGGACCCATCGAGCGCCTGACCCGCCACCCGGGCCGCATGCACGCGCAGGCGGTCATCGACGCCGCCGGGCGCCTCTCCGAGGCCCTGCGCCGCTCCGGCTGACGTACGCGACGCCAGGAGGGGGCCGCCCCAACGCCGCGGCGGCCCCCTCCTGTGCGCTGGTGCGGCCGGTGCCCCTCAGGCCGCCGTGAGGCGATCGGCCGCCCGGTCCCCGCGGCGGCCCACGGGCACCACGCCGGTGGCCTTGCCCAGGCCGAACGCCGGCATGTTGATGTACACCGCCTCATGGGCGCCGGCCGCACGAGATACGTCTCGTGCCAGAAGCCGACCTTCCCCTTGCCTTCCCGCAGCCGCTGGTTGAAGGCCGTCCAGGCGGGGCGGTGCGCCTTGTCCCGTGCCACCGAGTAGGCCAGCAGCTTCTCCCGCGACTCCCAGTACTGGACGACATAGATCAGGCGCGGGCCGCCGAGCAGCAGCCGGTACCCCAGCATCCCGCTCGCCCGGTCCTTCGACAGTTCCTTGAGCATGCGCGGCATCGCCCGGAAGACCGGCCACCAGCTACGTACGGCAAGGAAGTTGTTGATGCGCATCCCGATGTGGAAGACGACGACGTCGCCCGTCGCCTCGGCGGTCATGCGCCCTTCGATCGGCTTGTCACTCATGACGGTTCCCCCTTCGTAGAGCCCCGGCCGAATATTGGATAGTGCCGCTATCCATGTTTGGATAGTGCCACTCTCCAATAGGAGCCGCAAGAGGAACGCGACAGGAGACGCGAGCGATGAGACTGGCGGAGCTGAGCCGGCGCAGCGGAATCCCCACGGCCACGATCAAGTACTACTTGCGCGAGGGTCTGCTGCCGCCGGGCCGACGCGTGACGGCGACCCAGGCCGAGTACGACGACGCCCACCTCCAGCGGCTGCGGCTCGTCCGGGCGCTGATCCAGGTGGGCGGGGTTCCGGTCGCCTCGGCGCGCGAGGTCCTGACCGCCTTGGAGGACGACTCCCTGGACCACAACTCCCGTCTGGGCACGGCGGTATGGGCTTTGCCGCACGGTCCGGAGCCGTCCGGGGACGAGGTCTTCCAGGAGCGGGCGGGCCGCACGGTGGACGCGCTGCTCGCACGTCTCGGATGGGACTCCGCCCGGGAGTACGCGGCCGAGTCACCGGCCCACCGGATGCTGGTGACCGCCGTCGCCGCCCTGGCCCGGCTCGGATATCCGTGCGCGGTCGAGGACTTGGCGCCCTACGCCCGCGCCGGGCATCAACTGGCCGTCACGGACCTGGACTTGATCGAGCGGTACGACTCCGCCGACGAGCAGCTGGAGGCGGCCGTCGCGCTCACGGTGCTGTACGAACCGGTGCTGCTCGCGCTGCGCCGGATCGCACAGGCCCAGGAGTCCCACCGCCGCTACGGGCAGCGGAGTACGGAGGAATGACGAAGGGGCCCTCCCACTGGGAAGGCCCCTTGCCGTTTCTGTACCCCCGACCGGATTCGAACCGGCGCTACCGCCTTGAGAGGGCGGCGTGCTAG
>RBWT01000326.1 GCA_004010275.1 Streptomyces huasconensis | reverse complement strand
TTGTGCTGGGGGTGCCGATGAGGGGGGCTGTGCCGCTCTTGGGCTTGTTGGCGGTTGTGCCCCTGGTGGGTGCGGTGGCCTGCGGTGCGGCCGTTCCCGGAGCGGGGGTGCTGCTCGGTATGGGCGTGCTGGGCTGCTCGGTGAGCGGGCCGCTACCGCTGGCGGGCGTGCTCGCGGCGGCCTCAGGGGCGGGTGTGGTGTTCAGCGGTGCGGTCTGGATGGGGGTGGGGGTGACGCTTGTCGTCGTTGTGCTGGGGGTGCCGATGAGGGGGGCTGTGCCGCTCTTGGGCTTGTTGGCGGTCGTGCCCTTGGCAGGTGTGGTGGCCTGCGGCGTGGCTTTCCCCGCAGCGGGGATGGCGCTCGGCGTGGGCGTGCTGGGCTGCTCGGTGAGCGGGCCGGTGCCGCTCGTGGGCGTGCTCGCCGCAGCCTTGGATGTGGGTGCGGTGGTCTGCGGTGCGGCCTTTCCCGGAGCGGGGGTGCTGCTCGACCGGCTCGCAGCCGTGGCCTTGGTGGGTGCGGCGGACGCTGGCGCGGCCGTACTCGGCGTCGGCGTGCTGGACCTGCCGGGACTGCTCCTGACTGCTCGTGAGCGGAGGCGTACTGCTACCCGGCCCACTCGCAACCGTGCCCTCGACCTGCGACTTGGCGGCTCGTTGTACCGGCTTGGCGGGGGCGTGAGTCGGCGCGACGGCACAGCAGGGGGCGCCGCCGGAGACGTAACCACGTGTTCGCCCGAGCGCGCCGGGCCCGCGCCCCGCGAGGCCGCCGAGCCGCGGCCGTTGCCGACCGCTGGACACCGCCCCCCGAAGCGCGCGCCGCACGGAACCCGGCGCCACGCCCCCGCCTTCGGACCCGTCCTCACCCAGCGGCTCCGGCAGCCCGCGGACGGCAGCCGCAGCGACGGCAGGTCGAGGCTGCCGGGGCGTCCGGCGACGGGCCTGAGGACGTCACGCAGCAGGCCGCCGGGGGCCGAGGCGCGTACCGCGTGCCCCAACTCCCCGCCGAAGGACGGGTTCTGGTGGGTGGCGAGGCGTCGCGCCGAAGCCCTGCTCGGCGACCGTGCGCGGCGTCGCGAGGACGCGCTGGACCGCGGCACGGCGGTCCAGCCGCCGTCCCGCCGCACCTCGGCATCCACACCGCCGTGAGCACCGGCACCGGCACCGGCGTCAGCCCGCGCCGGCTCCTCCGCCCCACGGCTCCGCGACCCGCGTCGCCACCCGAACAAGCCCATCACTTACCTCGACTCACCAACTCGCCTGACCCACCGACCGGCCGAACCGACCGGCCGCCTCACCGGCCCGCTTCCGCCCGTTCCACCAACGTGGCCGTCCGCCCCACGTACGCGCGCCGGTCCGCGTGTTCGAGGTCGAGGATGTCGTCCATGCCCCAGTGGAAGTGGTAGGCGAGATACGCGACTTCCTCCTCGATGCGGTCGGCGGCGTACGTCACGATTCCCCCAGGCGGCTCCCGGCCAGCTCCACCTCGAAGGACTCCTCGCAGTGCGGGCACGCCACGGCCGCCCGCGTGTGCCCCTCCGCGTTGATCTGCCGGTAGAAGTCCTGGAGGAAGGCGAGGTCGGAGGCGAACATGTTCTCCACCGTGCCGTCGTGGACGGCGCCGAGCGTGCCGAGCCGGGTGATGACCCGGCCGAGCAGCACCACCGACAGATACGCGGGGTTCTCACGCACCCGCACGTCCCGTAGCGGGACCAGCTCGTCGCGCGCCGTCGCCAGCCGCATCGCGCCGTTGCGGTGGACGGTGCCGGACTCGTCGACGAAGCCGCGCGGCAACTCGAACTCGAACTCCGTGCGCAGGGGTTCACGTACTCCCGCCGCGCCACCCGGGGCGGACGCCGCCCCGGATGCCACCCCCGCCGGGCCCTCGCGCCGCATTATTCGATGACCAGCTCTTCGAAGACGATGGTGACCTGCTCGGTCAGCGCGGCGGCGTCGCCGGCCTTGACCCCGTTGGTCTCCACCTTGCTGCACCAGGCGTTGCGCAGGTTGTACCGCTTCACCGGCGAGTTCTGGTAGTCCATCATCATGATCGTGGCGTTCTTGCGCGCCGACCCCATGTCGCCCGCGATGGACTTGTTGATCCACTCGCTGAAGACGGGGCTCTGCGTCATGCCGCGCGTGACCGTGCACTCGCCGGCCTTCTTCACGCCGGGCATCTTCTTCACGACGGGCTTGCCGTCCGCCGACACCTGCTGGTACTCGATGACGTCCTGCTCCATCGAGAGGCCGCTGACCTCCTGGAGGTACTCGACCATGACGCCGTCGATCTGGAGGCCGAAGTTGTGTGTGGTGAGAGCGTCACCGGGCTGAAGGGACAAGGGATTTCACTCCTGTTGCGAGGTACGTGGGCGGTGCTTGACGGGCGTACGGGCTCTACTCCTCCAGCTCGCCGCCCCCGCCGGAGAACTGCGCGAGCCGGAACACCACGAACTCGGCGGGCTTGACCGGCGCGATGCCGATCTCGCAGACGACCCGGCCGAGGTCGACCGACTCGGCGGGGTTCGTCTCCTCGTCGCACTTCACGTAGAAGGCGTCCTCGGGGCGCTGGCCGAACAGGGCGCCCGAGCGCCACTCGTTGACCAGGAACGCCGAGACGTTGCGGCGGATGCGTGCCCACAGGGCGTGGTCGTTGGGCTCGAAGACCACCCACTGGGTGCCGATGAGGATCGACTCCTCGAGGTAGTTGAAGTAGCGGCGCACGTTCAGGTAGCGCCAGGCCGGGTCGGAGGCCATCGTGCGCGCGCCCCACACGCGGATGCCGCGGCCGGGGAAGGCGCGGATGCAGTTGACGCCGATCGGGTTGAGCAGGTCCTGCTCGCCCCGGGTGATCTGCAGCTCCAGGTCGACCGCGCCGCGCACGATCTCGTTGGCCGGCGCCTTGTGCACCCCGCGCTCGGAGTCGTTGCGCGCCCACACGCCCGCCATGTGGCCGGACGGCGGCACGAGGACCGCCTGGCCGGTGGCCGGGTCGAAGGACTTGATCCACGGGTAGTAGAGGGCCGCGTACCGCGAGTCGTAGCCCGCGGTCTCCTGGCGCCACTGCCGCACCTGGCGGGCGTTGAGCGACGGCGGCGGGTCGATGATCGCCATGCGGTCGCCCATCAGCTCGCAGTGCGCGATCAGCCCGAGCTGGACGGCCTTGACCTGCTCCTCGTCGATCAGGCCCTGCTGGTAGGCGGCCATCAGGTCCGGCACCGCCACCATGTTGATCTCGTCGAGGGCCTCCAGGCCGCCGAACCCGGTGCGGTCGGCGGAGTCGCCGATGAACTGCGCGGTCTCCACGCGGGGCGCGGCGCCGCTCGGGGCGGCCGTCGCGGGCACGGCGGCGGGGGCGGGCGCGGGCGGCGCGAGTGTGACGGTCTGGACCTCGGGCCTGGCCACCTGGCCGCCCGCCGCCGCCTCTTCCAGGGCGATGACCTTGGAACGCTGCTTGACCTGCGTGACGACGTAGTTGCGCGCGGTCTTCTTCGCGCTCACGTCGAAGGTCTCGACGACCTTGTCGCCGACTTGACGACCAGCTTGAAGCGGTCCGCGGCGCTCTCGCCCTCGCCGTCCTGCACCTCGACGGTGAGGGGCCCGCCCGCGGAACCCGCGGTGATCGCCGACACCGTGAAGGCGCCGAGCGCCACCGGCTCGCCCGCGGTCAGCTGCTTGGGGGCCTGCGTGGGGGCCGCGCCCTGCGGGGCCGCCCCGGCCGTGTCGGTGCCGCCGACCCGTACGACGTACGCGGCGCGCCGCCGTTGTTGAAGAACCCGTACACGGAGTGCGCCAGGTAGTACCCGTCCGTGAACTCGCCGAACGCCGCGACGTACTGGGACCAGTTGGTCACCAGCGTCGGCTCGTTGAGCGGACCGCGCGGCGCCAGGCCGACGAAGGCCGCCACGGAAGTGCCGACGCCCTCGATGGGTCGAGAACCGCTGGCTACTTCCTCGATGTAGACACCGGGGGACAGGTACGTGGGCATGTGGGTCCTGGCTCTCTTCCTGGAGGGAGGCGATCGAGGGAGGCGATCGGCGGATCGACGTGGGTCCGTGACCGGGCGATATCGGTGACGATGTCTCACGCGCGGACCGGTGCGTAGAGACAAACGGACGTCAATGAGGGCAGAGGCCGCTGCCCGTTCGGCCGCCCGCGCCGGTTCACCGGCCGGGGCGCCAGGGGCCGCGCTCCTCCTGGTCCGGCCGCCGGGTCGGCGGGGGCAGCGCGCGTTGCCCGTCCGGACACCCGCACAGGCACCCGCACCGGCACCCGCGACGGCCGCGTGGGGCCCGCCGTTCCCCGCGGCGCCCGGCTCGGCCGAATGTGCGTGCTCCTTGGCGCATATGCCGCACACCGGGTTTCAGCAGCGTCAATACCTGGTCAACAAGGTGGCGCAAGTGCGCCGCACGCGCGGGGAGGCCGGTGCGACTGCCGTAACGTTTGGTGCTGATGGCCATCCGTGGCCAGTACGAACGGGCACATTTGCGGTGCGTCACAGGGCAAGGGGTGCGGGCTGACCATGTGGGGCGACGCGGAAGGTGATCCGGGCCGGAACGGCGACGCCGGGCGGGCGGCCGACCGGGGCGGCCCCGGCGAGGCACTGCGGTTCCAGGTCCTCGGGCCGGTGCGGGCCTGGCGCGACGGACGGCAGCTGAAGCTCGGCTCGCCGCAGCAGCGCGCCACCCTCGCCGTGCTGCTGCTGCGCGACGGGCGGCCGTCTCCGCCTCGGAGCTGGTCGACGCGCTGTTGGGGCGAGGAGCCGCCGCCGCGTGCGGTGGGCACCCTGCGCACGTACGTCTCCCGGCTGCGCGCCCTGCTCGAACCCGACCGGCGCGCCCGCGAGCCCGCCCGGCTCCTGGTGTCGGCCGGCGACGGCTACGCCCTGCGGGTGCCGCGTACCGCCCTGGACGCGTGCGAGTTGGAGGACCGGGTGGCCGCGGCCCGCCGGGCGAGCGGGGCCGGACGGCACGCCGAAGCCCACGAGGAGCTGACGGCGGCGCTCGCCCTGTCCGACGGCGCGCCCCTGGCCGGCCTGCCCGGCCCCTACGCGGTCGTCAGCGCGACCGGCTCACCGAACTGTCCGTCACCGCCCAGGAGGAACTCTTCGCCTGCGCCCTCGCGCTCGGCCGGCACGAGGAGACGACCGGCCCCTTGCGGGTGTTCGCCGCCGAACACCGGCTGCGCGAGCGCGCCCAGGCCCTGCTGATGCTGGCCCTGCACCGCTGCGGCCGCCAGGCGGACGCCGTCGCGGTGTACGAGACGACGCGCCGCACACTCGCCGCCGAACTCGGCGTCGACCCGGGCCCCGAACTCACCGGGCTGTACGAGACCCTGCGGGGCGGCGGCGGACCGCTCCCGACGGCGGCCGGCGCCCCCCGCCCGCCGTTCCAACACCCCACCGCCGCGCCCCGTGGACACCCCTCGACGCCCCGCCCCCGCGCCAC
>RBWT01000325.1 GCA_004010275.1 Streptomyces huasconensis | reverse complement strand
GCCCACCAAGGAGACCAACCGTGAAGAGCGCCGTGGAGACCCTGAACCCGACCCGGGTTCGGCTCACTGTCGAGGTGCCCTTCGAGGAGCTCAAGGACAGCCTCGACGCGGCGTACAAGAAGATCAACCAGCAGGTCACGGTGAAGGGCTTCCGCAAGGGCAAGATCCCGGCCCGCGTCATCGACCAGCGGTTCGGCCGCGGGGCCGTGCTGGAGGAGGCCGTCAACGACGCGCTTCCGAAGTTCTACACCGAGGCGGTCAACGAGGCCGAGCTCAACGTCCTGGGTCAGCCCGAGGTGGACATCACCGAGCTGAAGGACAACGAGACCCTCAACTTCACCGCCGAGGTCGACGTACGCCCCACCATCGAGATCCCGGACTACTCCGGCATCGAGGTCGAGGTCGACGCGGTCGAGGTCAGCGACGAGGACGTCGACAAGGCCGTCGAGGAGCTGCGCGGGCGCTTCGCCTCCACGTCCCCGGTCGAGCGTGCCGCCGAGGACGGCGACGTCGTGACGATCGACCTGGAGGCCAAGGTCGACGGCGAGGTCCTGGAGGACGGCGTCGCGAAGGACGTCTCCTACACGATCGGCTCCGGCGAGCTGCTCGAAGGCATCGACGACGCCGTGAAGGGCCTGGAGGCCGGTGGCGAGGCCACCTTCACCTCCGAGCTGAAGGGCGGCTCGGCCGCCGGCAAGGAGTCCGAGGTCACCGTCAAGGTCACCCAGGTCGCCAAGCGGGAACTGCCCGAGCTGGACGACGACTTCGCGCAGCTCGCCTCCGAGTTCGACACCCTCGACGAGCTGAAGGCCGACAGCCGCAAGCGCCTCGAGAACATGAAGCAGTTCGACCAGGCCACGCAGGCCCAGGAGCGCGTCCTGGAGAAGCTCCTCGAGCTGGTCGAGGTCCCCGTCCCCGAGAAGCTCCTCGCGGACGAGATCCAGACCCGCAAGCACAACCTGGTCAACCACCAGCTCGGCCAGATGGGCCTCGACCTCGCGAAGTACCTGGAGATCCAGGGCAAGACCGAGGAAGAGTTCGACGCCGAGACCAAGGAGCAGGCCGAGAAGGGCATCAAGACGCAGTTCGTCCTGGACGAGCTGGTCAACAAGGAGAAGCTGAACGTGAACCAGGAGGAGCTCACCGAGCACCTCATGCGTCGCGCGCAGTCCTCCGGCATGTCCCCCGACCAGTTCGCCCAGGCCGTCGTCGAAGGCGGCCAGGTCCCGATGCTGGTCGGCGAGGTCGCCCGCGGCAAGGCCCTCGCGGTCGTCGTCGAGGCCGCCACGGTCAAGGACACGAAGGGTGAGGTCATCGACCTCAGCGACGGCGACGAGGACGAGGCGGACGACTCCGCCGAGGCTGCCGACGCCGACGCCGGCCGGCGAGGAGAAGACCGAGGCGTGATCGCTTCGCTCTGACGCACGCAGCATGGGCCCCCGGGATCTCGATCCCGGGGGCCCACGCCGTGCCCCGCCCCGTCAGGGGCGCGGGGAACTGCGCGAGCGACCACGAACGACCCGCACTCGCCGTAGACCCTGACGAGGCAGACGCGACCGCGCCCCGGCGGGGGCCTGAGCGCGCAGTTCCCCGCGCCCCTTACGGGGCGCTACCTGCGCTCACAGCGAACAGTTGGCCCTGCGGGATTCCCCGGAGGGGCCCGCGCGTTAGGGTCCATGAATACGAGGGCAGGGGAGTCCCCGGAGCCGCCCCGGAGCGGCTGGCACGCGGGGTCCCAGCCCCAGCTGAAGACGTGAGACGGCCCGGCGCCGTCGTAAGACGAGCAGGTGGATACGTGACGAATCTGATGCCCTCCGCCGCCGGCGACCCCTCCATCGGTGGTGGCCTCGGCGACCAGGTCTACAACCGACTGCTCGGCGAGCGGATCATTTTCCTCGGCCAGGCCGTGGACGACGACATTGCCAACAAGATCACCGCGCAGCTGCTGCTTCTCGCCGCAGAGCCGGACAAGGACATCTTCCTCTACATCAACAGCCCCGGCGGCTCGATCACGGCCGGCATGGCGGTCTACGACACCATGCAGTACATCAAGAACGACGTCGTGACGATCGCGATGGGCATGGCGGCCTCCATGGGCCAGTTCCTGCTCAGCGCGGGTACGCCCGGCAAGCGCTTCGCCCTGCCGAACGCCGAGATCCTGATCCACCAGCCGTCCGCGGGCCTCGCCGGTTCCGCGTCGGACATCAAGATCCACGCCGAGCGTCTGCTGCACACCAAGCGCCGCATGGCCGAGCTGACCGCTCACCACACCGGCCAGACCGTGGAGCAGATCACCCGCGACTCGGACCGCGACCGCTGGTTCGACCCGCAGGAGGCCAAGGAGTACGGCCTCATCGACGACATCATGCCCACCGCCGCCGGCATGCCGGGCGGGGGCGGCACGGGAGCCTGAGGCACCCCTCAGCGCCCTGACAGCCGAAACCTCAGCCCACGCTCCTCAGGAGACCAAGAGAGATGAACAACCACCCCGGCAGCGGCCTCTACGCCCGCACCCAGGCCGAGCTCGGCCCGGCCGCGCAGGCCGAGTTCACCGGCGCCCGCGCCGAGTCCCGCTACGTCATCCCGCGCTTCGTCGAGCGCACCTCGCAGGGCGTGCGTGAGTACGACCCGTACGCGAAGCTCTTCGAGGAGCGTGTGATCTTCCTCGGCGTGCAGATCGACGACGCCTCCGCCAACGACGTCATGGCGCAGCTCCTGTGCCTGGAGTCGATGGACCCGGACCGCGACATCTCGATCTACATCAACAGCCCCGGCGGCTCGTTCACGGCCCTCACGGCCATCTACGACACGATGCAGTTCGTCAAGCCGGACGTGCAGACCGTCTGCATGGGCCAGGCCGCCTCGGCCGCCGCGATCCTGCTCGCGGCCGGCACGCCGGGCAAGCGCATGGCGCTCCCGAACGCCCGTGTCCTGATCCACCAGCCCTACAGCGAGACGGGCCGCGGTCAGGTCTCCGACCTGGAGATCGCCGCCAACGAGATCCTCCGGATGCGCGCGCAGCTGGAGGAGATGCTGGCCAAGCACTCCACGACGCCGATCGAGAAGATCCGCGACGACATCGAGCGCGACAAGATCCTCACGGCCGAGGACGCGCTCGCGTACGGCCTGGTCGACCAGATCATCTCCACCCGGAAGATGAACAACGCCTCGGTCGTCTGACGCGGCGCTGTAGCATCTGCCGCTCTTGGCATGGTTCGCGCACGACTCGCGTCGAAGCGAACCGTGCCAAGGGGGGCCCGAACGAGGGGCCCGGCAAGGTACCGTCGGATATGAGGCACCAGGAGCCGCTGAACGTGGCGTCTCCCAGGCGAAGGGGAAGCACCTCGTGGCACGCATCGGTGACGGCGGCGATCTGCTCAAGTGCTCGTTCTGCGGAAAGAGTCAGAAGCAGGTCAAGAAGCTCATCGCAGGCCCCGGTGTGTACATCTGCGACGAGTGCATCGACCTCTGTAACGAGATCATCGAGGAAGAGCTCGCGGAGACGAGCGAGGTCCGCTGGGAGGAACTGCCCAAGCCTCGCGAGATCTACGAATTCCTTGAGGGCTACGTCGTGGGCCAGGAGCCCGCGAAGAAGGCCCTCTCGGTAGCGGTGTACAACCACTACAAGCGGGTCCAGGCCGGCGAGAACGGCGGCGCGCAGGGCCGTGACGACGCGATCGAACTCGCGAAGTCCAACATCCTGCTGCTCGGCCCGACCGGTTCCGGCAAGACGCTCCTGGCACAGACGCTCGCCCGGATGCTCAACGTCCCGTTCGCCATCGCGGACGCGACGGCGCTGACGGAGGCGGGCTATGTCGGCGAGGACGTCGAGAACATCCTTCTCAAGCTGATCCAGGCGGCCGACTACGACGTCAAGAAGGCCGAGACCGGGATCATCTACATCGACGAGATCGACAAGGTCGCCCGCAAGAGCGAGAACCCGTCGATCACGCGCGATGTCTCGGGCGAGGGCGTCCAGCAGGCCCTGCTGAAGATCCTGGAGGGCACCACCGCTTCGGTCCCGCCGCAGGGCGGCCGCAAGCACCCGCACCAGGAGTTCATCCAGATCGACACGACGAACGTGCTCTTCATCGTGGGCGGTGCCTTCTCCGGCCTCGAAAAGATCATCGAGTCGCGGGCGGGCGCGAAGGGCATCGGCTTCGGCGCCACCATCCGCTCCAAGCGCGAGCTGGAGGAGAAGGACCAGTTCGAGGACATCATGCCGGAGGACCTGGTGAAGTTCGGGATGATCCCCGAGTTCATCGGCCGCCTCCCCGTGATCACCTCGGTCCACAACCTCGACCGTGAGGCCCTGCTCCAGATCCTCGTCGAGCCGCGCAACGCGCTCGTGAAGCAGTACCAGCGCCTGTTCGAACTCGACGGCGTGGAGCTGGACTTCGAGCGCGAGGCCCTGGAGGCCATCGCCGACCAGGCGATCCTGCGCCAGACCGGCGCGCGCGGCCTGCGCGCCATCATGGAGGAAGTCCTCCAGTCGGTGATGTACGAGGTGCCGTCCCGCAAGGACGTCGCCCGCGTCGTCATCACCGCGGACGTCGTCCGTTCGAACGTGAACCCGACGCTGGTGCCGCGCGAGGTGCGGGGGCCGGGCGCCGGGGAGCAGAAGTCCGCGTAGCTCTCGCGGCTCCGCGTACGTACGCGGAAGGGGCGCCAGGCGATTCGATCGCCGGGCGCCCCTTCGTCGTGTTGGTTGTGTTCGTCGTGTTCGCCGTGCGGGTGGGGACTACTTGACCTCGACGCGTACGTCGTCGCGGAGGTTGGCGACCTGGGTGGCGACGTCGCTCAGCGCGATGTCCGCGCCGGTGCGGGTCGCGGCGGCATCGGAGTACACGACGTACGCGACGGTGCTGTGGTCACCCCAGACGCACATCGGGGTCTGGAAGCTGTTGGGGACGCCCGCGTCGTCCGCGCCGGCCTCGCCCATCTTGTACTCGGCCTTCTGGCACTTCATGATGCCGTTCTCGAAGCCGTCGGGGGTGAACTCCTCCGGGTCGCCGATGAGCTTCATGGCTCCGTCGGAGCCGTTCATCGAGTTCTTCTCCATCTCGGCGAACATCGCATCGACGACCTTCTCCGGGTCGTGCACGTCGCCGTACACACCGGAGTAGTTGAGGGACTTCATGGCCGCGCCCTCGCCGTACTGGTACGCGGCGTGGACGTTCTCGGGGTCGCTGACGCCCTGCTTCTCCAGGTCCGCCAGGTCGCTCGACGACATGCCCCGGCCCTCGTCGGAGCCCTCGAGCTTCTTGTAGCTGCCGAGGACCGTCGCGGGCGCCGTCAGCTTGTACGTCTTGCCGTCGTCGGCGACCGAGGGGCCGTCGCTCTTGGCGAAGAAGAAGTAGCCGCCGACCGCGGCCGCGGCGACGACCACGACCGAGCCGATGATGAGCCCGGTCTTCTTGCCGCCCCCGCCCTGCGGAGGCGGGGCGTACTGCCCGTAAGGGGCGGGCTGCTGGGGGTGCTGCCGTCAGGG
>RBWT01000324.1 GCA_004010275.1 Streptomyces huasconensis | reverse complement strand
CCGCCCAGCCCCCGCCTCGCGCAGCGCGAGAAGCGAGAGCAGCCGGTGCGAGCCGCCGGGCCGCGCGGCGCTGGTGCCCGCCTGCGCCGCGCGCCACGGCCTCCCGGGGGCGCCCGGCGTCGCGTGCGAGGAAGGCGGTGTTGCAGAAGGCGTGCGCCTCCAGGGCGCTGTCACCGGAGACCCGGGCCGAGGCGAGCGCCTCGGCGTCGTGCGAGCGGGCGTCGTCGAAGCGGCCCGAGTCGTGCGCCAGCCAGCCCACGGAGATGGCCAGTTCACCGGCGCCCGCGTGCAGCCGCTCCGAGGCGGACTGCCGGGTGGTGCCCGCGTCGAGCAGGGCGTAGGCGGTGCGCAGCGGGGCGGCGGCGCGCCGGTAGAGACCGTCGGCGCCGTGCCGGTCGTCGAGCAGCCTGATCTTGCGCACGGCCTCCTCGACCGCGCCGATCTCGGCCCCGCCGATCCTGCGGCCGCGCCGGGCGGCGGCCTCGGCCGGTGCGCTCAGGGCGAGGCCGATGGGCCCCAGGGACGCGGTGGCCACGGTGGCGGTGGAGCCGGTCATGAACGCGCGACGTTGCACGTCGCTCTCCTCGTGAGTCTGGATCGCGTACGGATCGCAGGCGCGGGGGTCGGACCCGGACGGATGGGACTCGTACAACTGGATCGTGGTGTGCGGGGTCTTCGTGGTGCTGGTGCTGGTGCTGGTGGTGCCAGTGGTGCTTCGGGTGCTCCGTGGGGTGCCGGGCCCGTGCGGCGCCCCGGTGCCGGCGCGCGCCCCCCTGCCGCGGACCTGCGCGCGGGGCGCGAACCCCAGGTCGGCCAGGGTCCGGCCGGGGAACATGTGCAGGAACACCCGCTCGTAGGCGTAGTTGGGGCAACGGATCTCGCCCGCCTCCACGCGTCCGACGTAGCGCGCGTCGCAGCTGACACGCTCGCCGATCTCGCGCGCGGCCCGCCGGACCGCCGCGGCGAACTCGCCCGGTGAGCGCTGTCCGCGCAGCTGCCGGAAGGCAAGGTTCGGTCGCGGGGACTGAGTTGACGATGCCATCGATGACGACGCCATGGCCGGACCCTCTCGTGCGGAGCGTGCCGGACCGCGCACACGCTGGCGCACTGGACGCGGCACCCGCGCACGGGATTCTCGCGGGGCTGCCCCCTGTTCCGGCGGAGCACGAACGTACCGGCTGTGACGAGTCCGACACGCGGGGTTTGGCTACAAACCGGATATCTCACCCACGATCTGCCATGAACTGCCATCCTTTGCGGCGGCGTGCCGCAGTGCCTGTTGACGCCGACTCGCGTTGAACCATGCGGAGTGGGAGACCAGAACAACTCCCGCACTCGCGCGGAGGGGTCCCCCTGTTGGAGATCGGCATGCAGAACAGCGACTCCCGTACGGACAGCGGCGCGTCCTCGGCCTCACGGACGACGGCGCGGCACCGGCCCACCCAGGACGGCAGCGCGCCACCGCACGACGCGGACCCCTGTGACGACGAGTGCTGCGACCTGGTCACCGTCCCGGCCCGGCAAGGGCTCGAAGCGGTCGACATCCTGCGGCGCGGCGCGGGCGAGACCATCGGCCCCGTCCTGCACGACGGGAGCTGCGACACCCTCGGCTTCCTGGTGCCGCCCGGCACCGCCGACGGCTGGGACCTGCCGGGCAGCGCCTGCACGCAGACCTCCGGGCACGGCATGCGGCTGATCTCGGAGACCGGGGCCGGGGGAGCCGGACGCCGGGCCCGCCGTCCCCCGATCCGCCGTCGCGGGCACCGGCTGGCTGCTGCCGCCGAGCGGCGCGACCGACCCCGTCACCGACCCAGCCGTCCTGCGCGCGCGCTCGGCCAGGCGGCCCGCACCATCGAGGCCGCCGACAACTGCCGCTGACCGCTCCCGCCGCCCCGCCTCCGCACCGCCGCCGGGCCCCTCCGTCCGCGTACGCCGATAATGGTCTGATGGCGAGGAACAGGCGAGCCCGGGAAGCGGTGTCCGAGGCCGTCGTCGAGAAGGTGGACGGCGGGCTCGCCGAACTCATGCCGGACCGGGACCGGCCGCGGGCCTGGACGCTGCTCCTGGACGGTGCCCCGCAGTCCCATGTGGACCTCGACGACCCCACGTACCTCGACTTCGAGTACCAGCGCAGGATCGGCCACATCGCCGACCTCGTCGCGCCCCCGGGCAAGCCGATACGCGCGGTGCACCTCGGCGGCGGCGCCTTCACCCTCGCCCGGTACATAGCGGCGACCCGCCCCCGCTCCACCAGCAGATCGTCGAGCGCGACACCGCGCTCATCCAGCTCGTCCGGCGCGAGCTGCCGCTCGACCCGCAGGCCCGGGTGCGGGTGCGCGGCACCGACGCCCGCGAAGGCCTCGCGAAGATCGCCGACGGCTGGGCGGACCTCGTCATCACCGACGTCTTCAGCGGCGCCCGCACCCCCGCGCACCTCACCAGCACCGAGTTCCTCGCCGAGATACGCCGGGTCCTGGCGCCCGGCGGGTACTACGCCGCCAACCTCGCCGACGGGCCGCCGCTGGTGCATCTGCGCGGCCAGCTCGCCACCGCCGCCGCGCTCTTCCCCGAACTCGCGCTCGTCGCCGATCCCGCCGTGCTGCGCGGCAAGCGGTTCGGCAACGCCGTGCTCCTCGGCTGCGACGCGGCGCTGCCCGTCGCCGAGCTGACCCGGCGCAGCGCGAGCGATCCGCACCCCGCCAGGGTCGAACACGGGCGCGGGCTGCGGGACTTCAGCGGCGGAGCTGCCGCCGTGACGGACGCCCGCGCGGTCGCCTCACCGGCACCGCCGCCCTCCGTCTTCAGGTGACGTGTCGATTCCGGTTCAGTACGTGTTGATCTCGACGCGGGGTGCGGTGTCGTGCCAGGCGCAGAAGACCGTCAGCCTGTCCGTGCCCGAGGTGAACTCCACGCGTATCCACGTGTCCTGCTTCCACGTCTGCACCGACCAGCCCGCCGCGGGGGTCGCCGAGACCAGGCTCGCGGAGTGCGCGCCGAGGTCGAGGACGACCCGGCCGCCCGTGGTGTTGTAGCTCTTCACCGTTCCGGCCCTCTGTCCCGAACCGGTGGGCGGGGGAGTGTCGCCGCCGCGTCGCTTCGGTACGGGTTCTGCCGGGTCCGGGGGACTTCGGGGCTCGTGGGGCGGTTTCCGTGGGCCTGCGGGACGGCGGTGACTTCTTGGCCGGTGGCGGGGCGGGGCGGTGCGTCGAGGACGACAGCGCCTCCGCACGGTCCGAGCCGGCGCCGTCGGCCGCCGGCGGGAGGGCGCGCGGCGGGTCGTAGGCGGTGCCCGTCAGGACCGTGTGGACGCCCCACCACGACAGCGTGACCGCCGCGCCCGTGGCGAGCGACCATGCGATTGCGTGTACGAGTCCTCTGCGCATCGCGGGCCATCCTGCACCACGCGGCGCGGGGTTGTCCCGCGAGGACCGCGTTCCTCCATATGGCGTACGGTGCCGCCCATGGCAAGTGTGCTCGTCGTCGAGGACGACCAGTTCGTGCGCTCCGCCCTCATCCGGCACCTGACCGACGCCTCGCACACCGTGCGCAGCGTCGGCACGGCCCTGGAGGCGCTGCGGGAAGTCGCCCATTTCCGCTTCGACGTGGTGATCCTCGATCTCGGCCTGCCCGACCTCGACGGATCGGAGGCGCTGAAGATGCTGCGCGGCATCACGGACGTCCCCGTGATCATCGCCACCGCGCGGGACGACGAGGCGGAGATCGTACGGCTCCTCAACGCCGGCGCCGACGACTACCTCACCAAGCCCTTCTCGGTCGAACACCTGTCGGCGCGGATGGCGGCCGTGCTGCGCCGCGCCCGCGGCACGGCCGGCGAGGCGCCGTCGAGCGACGTCCTGCGGGTCGGCGGGCTCCGCATCGACCCGCTGCGCCGCCGGGCCGAGCTGGACGGGGCGCGGCTCGACCTGACCGACGGCGAGTTCGACCTGCTCACCTTCCTCGCCGGGCGGCCCGCGTCGTCGTCCCGCGCAGGGAACTCCTCGCCGAGGTGTGGCAGCAGAGCTACGGCGACGACCAGACCATCGACGTACACCTGTCCTGGCTGCGGCGGAAGCTGGGCGAGACCGCCGCGCGGCCCCGCTATCTGCACACCCTGCGCGGCGTCGGCGTGAAGCTGGAGCCGCCCGCGGCGGACTCGCCGCCGTGAGGTGGGCCCTCGTCAAGGTCTGCCTGGCCGTCACGACGATGGTCGTGGTGGCCTTCGCGGTACCCCTCGGCCTCGTCGTCAAGGAGATGGCCAGGGACCGCGCCCTCTCGAACGCGGAGCGGCACGCCGCGGGCATGGGCCCCACCCTCTCCATCACCACCGACCGCGAGGAGCTGACCCGGGCCGTCGCCACGTCCGAGGCGGGCGGCGACGGGCGGATGGCCGTCCACGTACCGGCCGTCGGCGGTGCCCCCGCCTTCGAGGTCGGTGACCCGCGGGCCGACGCGCGGGCCGTCGCGGCCACCCGCGAGGAGGGCCGGGCCAGGATCACCGGGGTGCCCGGCGGCTTCGTGGTCCTCCAGCCGACCGCGCTCAGCTCCGGGACGGCGGTCGTGGAGATCTACGTCCCCGAGGCCGAGGTCAGCAAGGGCGTGACGACGGCATGGCTGGTGCTCGCCGGGGTCGGCGTCGCGCTCGTCATCGGCTCGGTGGCGGTCGCGGACCGGCTCGGCGTACGCATGGTCCAGCCGGCGAAGCGGCTGGTGGGCGCCGCGCATGCCCTCGGGGAGGGGAAGCTGGGGGCGCGGGTGCCGGAGGAGGGGCCGACCGAACTGCGGCTGGCTGCGGTGGCGTTCAACTCCATGGCGGACCAGGTGGTGCAGCTCCTCGCCAACGAGCGGGAGTTGGCGGCGGACCTCTCGCACCGCCTGCGGACCCCGCTGACCGTGCTGCGGCTGAACGCGGCCTCGCTCGGCGACGGCTCCGCGGCCGAGCAGACGCGTACGGCCGTCGAGACGCTGGAGCGCGAGGTCGACACGCTCGCCGCACGGCGCGGGAGGCCAAGCCGCGGACCGGGACGGCGGCCGGCGCCGGGGCGGGGTGCGACGCCGCCGAGGTGATCCGCGAGCGGATGGCCTTCTGGTCGGCGCTGGCGGAGGACGAGGGGCGCGAGGCGCGCGTCGCCGGGGTGGAGCGGCCCGTGCGCATCCCGGTGGCCCGGGGCGAACTGGCCGCCGCCGTCGACGCGTTGCTGGGCAATGTCTTCCGGCACACGCCCGAGGGCACGCGCGTTCTCGGTGGACGTGCACAGCGCCGAGGACGCGGTGATCGTCCTGGTCTCCGACGCGGGGCCGGGGATCGCCGACCCCGAGGCGGCGCTCGCGCGGGGCGCGGGTTCGGGGGCGGACGGTTCCACGGGCCTCGGCTGGACATCGTGCGCGGCTGGCGGAGGCGACGGGCGGTGACGTGCGGGTCGGCGGCTCGGTGCTCGGGCGGGGCGGAGGTCCGGGTGTGGATTCAGCGGGGGAGGCGGTGGCCGTCGGGGGTGTGGTGGGGCGGCGGCGGAG
>RBWT01000323.1 GCA_004010275.1 Streptomyces huasconensis | reverse complement strand
CGGGACCGACCGGGACGACCGGCGAAACCGCCGCCACCGCCACCGGGACCGGCCGGACGACCTGCGAAGCCGCCGCCACCGGGACGACCGCCACCGGCACCGCCGGGACGACCGCCACCGCCGGGACCACGGCCACCGCCGGGGCCACCACCGGGACGCGGGCCGGCAGCGGGACGCTGCGGCATCATGCCCGGGTTGGGACGGTTACCGGCGGGGCCGCCGCCGGGACGCGGAGCCTGCGGACGGGGCATGCCGCCCGGGGTCGGACGGGCGCCGCCCTGACGCGGACGAGGAGCACCACGGGACCACCCTGGCCCTGCGGGCGCGGGGCGCCGCCAGGACCGCCGGGGCCACCCTGGCCGCCAGGGCCGGGACGTGCGCCGCCCGGACGGGGGCGCCTGCGGGCGCGCCTGCCGGTGGAGCCACCAGAGGTGAAGGGGTTGTTGCCCGGACGCGGACCCGCAGGACGGGCACCGCCGGGACGCGGGGCGCCCTGGCCACCGGGGCGCGGGGCGCGCTCCGGACGGTCGCCACGACCGCCCTGGCCCTGACCCTGACCACCCTGAGCGGGGGCCGGACGGCCACCCGGCTTCGGGGCGCCGGGACGGGCGGCGGGACGCGGGGCCTGCGGAGCCGAGGAGGCCGCGGGAGCAGCCGGCGCGGCGGGCGGAGCCGTGAACTCCGGGGCGGACGGCGCCGGGGAGGCCGGGGCCGGCTTGGGAGCCGGGGGCTTCGGGCCGGCGTCGGACGCGGACCCGGCGTCGCCGGGGAAGCCGCGGGCTTCTCGGCCGCGGGCTTGGGGGCCGGCGGCTTGGGCGCGGCCGGACCCGGACGGGCGGCCTGCGCGGAAGAGGGCGACGCCTGCCCAGAGGGAGACGCCGGCTTGGGGGCGGCCTGCTTGCGCGGCGCGCCGGGCTTGGCCGCGGACTTGCCGCCGCCGCCCTGGAATGCGTCAGTCAGTTTGCGTACTACGGGCGCCTCGATCGTCGAGGACGCCGAACGTACGAATTCACCGAGTTCTGTGAGCTTGGCCATGACGACCTTGCTCTCTACTCCGAACTCCTTGGCGAGTTCGTATACCCGGACCTTAGCCACTTCGCTCCTTTTAGGTCCGGGTTACGCCGGACCGTCGCTACTTCATGGGCGTACTCATCGCGTGCTCATCGAGTGCTCATCGCAATCTCGACCTACTTCCAACTCGCGGAATACCAAGGCCGCACGGGGTTCCGTGCGACCACGTCTTACGGTGTTGCCTGCTCGGCAACTGTCTCGACGACTCGGCGCAGCGCCTCGGTGCCGAACGGTCCCTGGGCTCGGAAGGCCCTGGGAAACGCCCGGCGGCGGACCGCCAGGTCCAGACAGACCGGGGCGGGGTGCACGTACGCACCCCGGCCGGGCAGCGTACCGCTTGGGTCGGGGACGCAATCGCCCTCGATCGCCACGATGCGCAGCAGATCACTCTTGGCCGCTCGCTCCCGGCACCCCACACAGGTGCGCTCAGGGCGTGCGCGGGCATGCGTCCGGCCAGACACGCTTAAGTCTACCTCCCCGTACCGACCTCACCCCTGTGGGGCAAAAATCGAACGGCTACTCGCCACATACTGTCGTGTTCCAAGCGGTGATCGCCCGGATTTATTCCCGCGGCCGCCTCCGGAGCTGGTCCAAAGAGGGCCGCGGCGGTGCCCCGGTCTACTGCTCGGGCTGCTCGGTGTCGGGCCTGATGTCGATGCGCCAGCCCGTGAGCCGCGCGGCCAGGCGGGCGTTCTGCCCCTCCTTGCCGATGGCCAGCGAGAGCTGGTAGTCCGGCACGGTCACCCGGGCCGAGCGGGCGGCGAGGTCGACGATCTCGACCTTGCTGACGCGGGCCGGGGAGAGCGCGTGGGCGACCATGTCCGCCGGGTCGTCCGACCAGTCGACGATGTCGATCTTCTCGCCGTTCAGCTCGGCCATGACGTTGCGCACGCGGCTGCCCATGGGGCCGATGCAGGCGCCCTTGGGGTTGAGCCCCGAGCGCGTCGAGCGCACGGCGATCTTGGTGCGGTGGCCGGCCTCGCGGGCGATGGCCGAGATCTCGACGGAGCCGTCGGCGATCTCGGGCACCTCCAGCGCGAAGAGCTTCTTCACCAGGTTCGGGTGGGTGCGCGAGAGCGTGACGGACGGGCCGCGGACACCCTTCGCCACCCGGACGACGTACGAACGAAGGCGCATCCCGTGGGGGTACTCCTCGCCCGGGACCTGCTCCTGCACCGGCAGGATGGCCTCCAGCTTGCCGATGTCGACCAGGACGTTCTTCGGGTCGCGGCCCTGCTGGACCACGCCGGTGACGATGTCGCCCTCGCGCCCGGCGTACTCACCGAGCGTCGCGTCGTCCTGGGCGTCGCGCAGCCGCTGCAGGATGACCTGCTTGGCCGTCGTCGCGGCGATGCGGCCGAAGTCGGACGGGGTGTCGTCGAACTCCTTGGGCTCCTGGCCCTCTTCCAGGTCCGCCGGGTCCTCCGTCGCCCACACCGTGACGTGGCCGCTCTCGCGGTCCAGCTTCACACGGGCACGACGGAAGCTTCCCTCGGTGCGGTGGTAGGCGATGAGGAGGGCCGACTCGATCGCCTCGACGAGCAGGTCGAAGGAGATCTCCTTCTCCCGCACCAGACCCCGCAGGGCACTCATGTCGATGTCCACGACTACGCCTCCTCTTCCTTCTTGTCCTTGCGGTTGAACTCGACCTGCACACGCGCCTTGTCGATCTCGCCGAAGGCAAGGCGGCGGGAGGTGGGCTTGCGGCCCTTCACGCCGGGCACTTCGAGGTCGAGGCCCTCGTCGTCCACCACGAGGATGCGGGCGGTCAGCTCGCCGCCCTCGGTGAGCTGGAACTTCACCAGGCGGTCCACGGCACGCACGTAGTGACGGTGCTCGGTCAGCGCGCGCTCGGCGCCGGGGGACCCGACCTCCAGGTCGTACTCCCCTTCGCCCATCGCGTCGGTCTCGTCGAGCTTCGCGGAGAGCAGGCGGCTCACTTCCGCGATCTGGTCCAGATCCACGCCGTCGTCGGAGTCGATGACGACTCTCAGCACTCGCTTGCGTCCGACCGAGGCCACTTCGATCTCTTCGAGATCCAGGTCCTGGGAGCTGACGAGCGGTTCCAGTAGTTGCCGCAGCCTCTCGCTCTGGGTGGTGCTCATCCGGGTGACTCCTCGGCCGCGTGTGCTGTTGTGGGTGCGTTGCAAGTCTGCGTGTCAGGTCAAAGGGTATCCGGTCCCCGGAGGTGTTGCGCCCACGTGCCGGGCCCCGTACCGCTTCGTCCCGAGCCGCTCACCCGTACGGAGACCGTCCGAAGGTACGGTGATCACAGGGCCCGCGCCCACTTCTTCCTTCTCGCTCGCGCCTTCTGGCCAACCTTTCCGAGGACGTCCGCCGTGCCGTCGTATCTCACCGCTCCCCCGCACCGGCCGGGACCGGGCCGCAGGAGTCTGCTCGCCGGGGCCGCCGGCGTCGCGTCCGCGGCGCTGCTCACGGGCTGTACCGCCGGCTCCGGCGCCGACGGCCGGGCCTCCGCCGCGCGCCGCCTGCGTGCCCGGGCCGCCGAGGACAGCGCGGAACTGCTCGGGCGGTACGACGCCGTGCTCGCCGCCCACCCCTCGCTCGCCGGGCGGCTCGGGCCGCTGCGGGCGGAGGTGAAGCAGCTCGCGGAGGCGTTCGCGGAGGGCCGCGCTCCGGCCTCCGCGTCGCCGTCGGCCTCGGGCCGCGGGGCCGCCGCGCCATCGGCGTCGGCGTCACCGTCTGTCCCGTCCGATCCCGAGAAGGCCGTGAGCGGCCTCGCCAAGGCCGAGCGGGAACTGGCGGACCGGCGGGGAGCGGCCCTGGTCGACGCCCCGCCCGCGGAAGCCAGGCTGCTGGCCTCGGTGGCTGCGGCGGGGGCGGCGCACGCGTATCTGTTGACGGAGGGGGACAAGTGAGCGACTCCAAGGACGTCAAGGCCGCCGGGGACGCGGGAGACGCCGGGGACGCCGGGGATGACGAGCTGAAGGCGGTCCAGGCGGCCCTGAGCGCCGAGCACGCGGCGGTGTACGGCTACGGCGTCGTCGGCGGCCGGGTCGGCGAGAAGCGCACGGACGAGGCGCGCACCGCCTACGACGCGCACCGCGCCCGCCGCGACGAACTGCGGCGCGCCGTGCGCGACCTCGGCGGCGAGCCGCAGCCCGCCGACGCGGCCTACGCGCTGCCCTTCCCGGTGCCGGACACCGAAGCCGCCGTCCGGCTCGCCGCCGAGCTGGAGGACCGGATCGCCGGGGTCTACTCCGATCTCGTACTCGCCGCTTCGGGCGACCGGCGCAGTGGCGCGGCCCGCGCGCTGCGGGAGGCGGCGGTCCGGGCGGCGCGGTGGCGGGGCGGGAGCGTAGCCTTCCCTGGGCTCGCCGAGCGGACGAAACCCGCGTCCACGCCGACGACGCCCAAGGCGTGACCGCGCTCAGCAGCTCAGCAGCTCAGCAGCTCAGGAAGGGAACATCTCGCGCATGGCTTTCGAACCGCCGCGGCGCCTCGTCACCGCACTCGCCGAGACGGCGCAGGACGGCGACTGCTGGCTGGACCGGCTGCCGCAGGCGGTTGAAGAGGCCGTCGCGGCGCGCGAGTTGACCGTCGAGCGGGTCCACGTGCCCGGCGGGCGCAGCAGCCTCGTCCTGATGGTGGTGCGGGCCGACGGCACCCCTGCCGTGCTCAAGCTCGTGCCGCCGCGGTCGCGGCCGGAGAGCGAGCGGGCCGCCCTCGCCCACTGGAACGGTCTGGGCGCCGCCCGGCTGCTCGACCCCGAGTGCGCGGACGGGGCGCTGCTTCTGGAGCGGCTGCACCGTGATGTGTCCGTGCGGTCGCTGCCGGAGGCCAAGGCGCTGCTCGAAGCCGCGGGGACGCTGCGGAGGCTGTGGGTGGAGCCGCCCGCCGGGCACCGTTTCGAGACGGTCGCCGAGCGGACGGGGCGGCAGGCCGAGGCGATGCGGGGTTCCGCCGACGCGGACGCGGATGTCGCGCCGCTGGTCTCCGCGGCGCTCGCGGCGCGGGAGGAGCTGCTCGCGGCGGAGGTGGAGCCGCGGCTGCTGCACGGCACCTTCCGGCAGAGCAAGGTCCTCGCCGGGGACCGGGTGCCGTGGCTGGCCGTGGGGCCCGACCCGGTGGCGGGCGACCCCGCGTTCGATCTGGCGCGGCTGGTGCGGGACCGCGTGGAGGATCTGATCGCCTCGCCGTCCGGGGCGTCGATCACGCGGCGGCGTGTGAAGAAGCTGGCGGAGTCCTTGGAGGTCGATCAGGAGCGGCTGCGGGGGTGGACGCTGTTCCGGGCGGTCGAGTCCGGGGTGCGGGCGCTTCGTGTGGGGCGTGAGCAGGATGCGGAGCTGTTGTTGGAGTTCGCGGGCTGGTTGTGAGGGGTGGCGGTGGGGTGGGCCGCCGCCGTGGGTCGTTGCGCTTCGGGGGATCTGCGGGCCGTATGCGGCTGGTCGCGCAGTTCCCCGCGCCCCTGAGGGGTTGCGAGCGGCGTGGGGAAGT
>RBWT01000322.1 GCA_004010275.1 Streptomyces huasconensis | reverse complement strand
GGGATCGACCGGCAGGGACGCGGCACCGGCCCGCTGCACAGCGGCCGGCGCGGGCACCAAAGGCTCGCCCACGTACGCCTCCCACTCTCGGCCGGGTGATCGGGATCGACCGGCAGGGACGCGGCACCGGCCCGCTGCACAGCGGCCGGCGCGGGCGCCAAAGGCTCGCCCGCGTACGCCTCGCCATGCTCATCGTCGCCCAGGACGAGGCGCGGCACGTCCGTCGGCGGGAGCACGCCCGCGGCGGCCGTGCGCGCGTCGGTGATCAGGAGCACGGGCGCCGCGTCGTCGAGGACACGGCGGACCCGCTCGGCCGGGTGGTCGGGGTCGACCGGCAGGTACGCGGCACCGGCCCGGTGCACGGCCAGCGCGGCCACCGGGAGGTCGGCGCCACGCCCGAGGGCGAGGGCGACGGTCCGCTCGGGTCCGCGCCGTGACGCACTAGGTGGGCCGCCAGCCGGTCGACGCGGTCGGCCAGTTGGGCGTACGTGAGGTGTGTTCCGTCGGCTTCGAGGGCGGGGGCGTCGGGGGTGCGGGCGGCGTGCCGGGCGACCATGTCCGGCAGCGACTCGGGCGCCGGGGCGGCCGGTCCATGCGCCAGGGCGAGCAGCGGGCGGCGTTCGGCGCCGGGGAGCACGTCGAGGTCCCGCAGGGGGGCGGCCGGGGCGGCGGTGACGTGGCGGAGCAGGGTGAGGTAGTTGTCCGCCCAGCGGGCCACCGCCGCCGGGGCGAACAGGTCGGTGCGGATCTCGAAGCTGCCGTCCATGCCGTCGCCGCTGTCCCGCACGACGCCCACCAGGTCGTGTTCGCCGCCGGTGTGGATGCGCTCGGGCTCGGCGAACTCCCGTACGGCCGAGACGCTCGGCTGCTCCGTCAGGTGCATGAACACCCACTGGAAGAGCGGGGAGCGGCCCGCGCTGCGTTCGGGCGCGGCGGCCGAGACGATGCGGCCCACCGGCAGGTCGGCGCCCGCCATGAGGGCGGGGAAGTCGGCGCCGAAGCGGGCGAGGACGTCGGCGAAGGAGTCGCCCTCGGTGATGCGCCAGCGGGTCGGCACGGCGTTCATCACGTAGCCGATGACCTGGTCCAGGCCCTTGGCGGAGCGGTTGGCGACCGGGGTGCCGAGCACCAGGTTGTCGGTGCCGGTGACGCGGTGCGCGAGGACCGCGAAGGCCGTCATGAGGACGACGTACACGGAGGCGCCGCGCTCGCGGGCCAGCGCGCGGACGGCGCGGGTGGTGTCCGCGTCGACGCGGAAGCGGATCTGGACGATGCCGTCGTCACCGCCCGCCTCGGGGTCCCCGTGACCCGGCACCGTCAGTGGGCCCGGCGGGTCGGCGAGGTAGCGGCGCCAGAAGGCGAGGCGGTCGTCGAAGACCCCGGCGGCCTCCAGCTCGCCCTGCCAGGCCGCGAAGTCGGCGTACTGGATCGCGGGCCGGCTCAGCTTCGGCTCGGTGCCCTCGCGCACGGCGCGGTACGCCTCGGCGAACTCGCTCTGCAGCACGTCGAAGGACCACCAGTCGGTGATGATGTGGTGCAGGCTCAGCATCAGCGTCGTACGGGTGTCGTCGACGCGGACGAAGCGGCCCCGGATCAGCCGGTCGGCGGTGAGGTCGAAGGGGCGGCGGCGGAAGGCGCGGAAGGCCTGCTCGATGGTGGTGGCCGTGCCGCGCAGGTCCTCGCGCTCCAGGACGAAGGGTCCCTCGTCGGGGAAGTCGACGCGCGGGTCGTCCGCCGTGCCCGAGATCCGGGTGCGCAGGATGTCGTGGTGGCTCTGGACGAGGGTGAGCGCGGTCTCCAGGTGGGCGGGGTCGACCGGGCCGTCCGCCGCGTCGAAGTGGTAGGCGCAGCAGAGGTTGAGCGCCGGGGTGCCGGGATACAGCGACTCGTACACCCACAGGTCCCGCTGGGCGGGGCTGAGCGGCACGGCCCCGGCGCTGTCGCGGGGCGGGACGACCCGGGGGATCTCTTGGGTGCGGCCGGCCTCGACGAGGCGGCGCATCAGCCGGACCCGCTGCTCGCTGCTGAGCGCGCTGAAGCGGTCGGCCATGGAGGGGTGGTTCCGGGTCACAGTGCGGCCTCTCTCAGCTCGGCGAGGCGGTGCAGCCCCGCGAGTACCTCGTCCCGTCCGATGCCGAAGTCGATGAAGCAGGCCACCTCGTCGCAGCCGAGGTCGCGCAGGTCGGCGAGCATCTTGGCGCAGGTGCCGGGCGAGCCGAGCAGGCTGCCCCAGTTCAGATAGCGCCGGTAGGCGAACTCGGCGAGCAGCGCGGTCTGTTCACCGGTCAGCTCGCCGCCCTCACGGGCCTTTGCCGCGCGGTTGGCGGCGGTCTGGCGCAGATACGAGGCGAGGTACGCCTTCAGGGGCGCGGCGGCCAGGCGGTGCACCTCGGCGTCGTCCGCGCCGACGTAGGTGTGCGCCATCAGGGTCACGCGGCCGTGCGCGTCGGTGCCCGCCTGGTCGGGGGCGGCGGCGCAGGCCTCGCGGTAGCGGTCGATCCGGTCGGCCAGTTCGTCCCTGGTCTGTCCGACGGTCGCGCCGAGCACTCCGGCGCGCAGCCGCCCGGCGGTCTCCCAGGTCTCGGGGTTCCCGGAGGTGGTGATCCACAGCGGCAGCTCCCGCTGTACGGGGCGCGGCTGGGGGACGACGGCGACGGGCCGCCCGGTGCCGTCCGGGTAGGTGACGGCCTCGCCCGCCCACAGCCGCCGCAGTTCCGGCACGGCTTCGAGGGTGCGCCGCCTGCGGTCCTCGTAGTGGCCGGGGGCGAGGGTGAAGTCGGTGGAGTGCCAGCCGGTGGCGACGGAGAGGCCGGCGCGGCCGTGCGAGAGGTTGTCGACGACCGCCCACTCCTCGGCGACCTTCAGCGGGTGGTGCAGGGGCAGGACGACGCTGCCCGCGCGGATCTTGATGCGCTCGGTGGCGACGGCGAGGGCCGCGCTGAGCACGGGCGGGCTGGGGAAGACCTGGCCGACCTGCTGGAAGTGGCGCTCCGGGGTCCAGACGGCGTGGAAACCGAGGCGGTCGGCGGCGCGGGCGAGGGTGAGGATGTCGTCGTAGGTCTGGGCGTGCGACGGGGCGGTTTGTGACGCGTCGGTACCAGAACTGCTGTCCGCACCGCTGTCCGCGCCGAAGAACATCACGCTGAGGTCCACGGCCTCTCCTCCTGCTCGCTGTTGAGGTCGCTGGGGCCACTGAGGTCACTGAGGTCGTCGAGGGGACTCCGCTGGTCCTGTCGGCGGGGTACGCGCGGCCGCCTCGGGATGGGGGCGGACGCGGGGCCGGTGGCGACGGGCGCCCTGGCCAGTTCGGCGGCGAGGGCGGCGACGGTGGGCGCGGCGAAGAGCTGCGTGGCCGTGACGGTCCTGGTGCCGGTGGTGAGGCGGGCGGCGACCCGCACCGCGCGCAGCGAATTGCCGCCGAGCGCGAAGAAGTCGTCGTCGAGGCCGATGGTGGGACGCCGAGCACGTCGGCCCAGACGGCGGCGACCTCCCGCTCCAGCGGGGTGACGGGGCCGGTGGCGGCAGCGGCCGCTGCCGCTGGTGGGGCCGTGACCCTGTCCCGCTCGTCCGCGCGGCGCGGGGGCCCTGCGGGAACGAGGTCGCCGACGGGGGTCTCCGGTGCCGCGGCGGCCGCCTCCAGGGCGTGGGGCAGCGCGTCGGCGAGCCACGTCACGAAGCGCTCCTCCAGGGAGTCCGCGCGGTACTCGAAGGTGAGCGTGAGGCCCTCGGGGGCGCCGCCGGGTCCCGTCGCCTCGGTGACGTCGACGAGCAGTTCGAAGCGGGCCTCGCCGGTGCGCACCACCTCGACGCCGGTGTCGGCGCCGGGCAGGTCCACTTCGGCGCGCGCGTTGTTCTGGAGGGCGAGCACGACGTCGGTGAACGGCTGCCGGCCCCGGGCGCGCGGCGGGTTCAGCTCGCCCACCACCTGGTCGAACGGCACGTCCTGGTGGGCGAAGGCGCGAGGTCGATCTCGCGGACCCGGGCGAGCAGCTGCCGGGCGGTCGGGCCGCCGGCACACGTCGACGCGCAGGACGAGCATGTTCACGAAGAACCCGACGACGTCCTCGACGCTGCCGTCCCCCGCGCGCCCGGCCACGGGTGTGCCGATCACGAGGTCCTCCCCCGCGCCGGCCCGCGCGAGGGCGGCGGCGAGCGCGGCGAGCAGGGCCATGAAGAGGGTGGCGCCCTCGGCGCGGGCGGCGTCCACGAGGCGGGCGTGGGCGGCCGCGTCGATACGGCGCACCACGGTCGCGGCGGCGGGTCCCGGCACGGCGGGCCGCTCGGGGCGGCGGGGCAGCAGCGGCCCGTCGGGGTCGACTCCCCTCAACACCTCTCGCCAATAACCGATTTGGCGTGCGGTGAGCGAAGTGGGGTCGGTGGAGGAGCCGAGGCGTGCCGCGTGGCGGCGGGCGTGCTCGGCGTAGGTGACGGGCAGGGGCGGCAGCGCCGCTGCCGCCTGCGCGTCCCCGACCTCGCGGCGTAGGCGCGCGAGAGGTCGCGGAAGAGCGGGGCGAGGGACCAGCCGTCCCCGGCGATGTGGTGGACCAGGACGAGCAGCGCGTGCGTGTCAGGCCGCTCGCGGAGGCTGAACAGCGTTGCCCGCACGGGCAGTTCGTGCCCCAACTCGAAGCGGTGCCGCGCGGCGCCACCGACGGCGGACGTCAACTCGCCTTCCGTCACGGTGACGTGCCGGAACGGCGGCCGCGCCCCGTCCCCGTCCAGCACGCGCCGCACGGGAGAGCCGTCCACCTCGTCGAAGACGGTACGCAGCACCTCGTGCCGGGCGGCGACGTCCGCGAGGGCACCGGCGAGCGCGTCCACGTCGACCGCACCGCCGCCCCGCACGAGCATGGGCAGGTTGTACGCGACTCCGGCGCCGAGCCGGTCGAGGAACCACAGGCGGTGCTGGGCGTGCGAGACGGGGAGCGGGTCCGCGCCCGCGTGGGGCGGTGTGGTGGGCGGCAGGGCGGACTTGGCGGCCGCGTCGACGTGCGGTGCCGCGGGCCGGGGTGGCCGCCGCGAAGAGCGTACGAAGGTCCAGCTCGACGCCCAGCCGGGCATGCACACGGCCGAGCACCCGCGCGCCAGCAGCGAGTGCCCGCCCAGGGCGAAGAAATCGTCGT
Source organism: Streptomyces huasconensis (assembly GCA_004010275.1). GTDB lineage: Bacteria > Actinomycetota > Actinomycetes > Streptomycetales > Streptomycetaceae > Streptomyces > Streptomyces huasconensis. The sequence goes on along the minus strand of RBWT01000322.1, from coordinate 437 downwards.
CCGCGCCGACCGAGGCGACCCCGAGGACATCGGCGAAGACCCCGCACAACACGGGGACCGTCTCACCCCGCGAGGCACCGACCGCCCCGCGCGGAACCCCGCCCCCGGAGCCGACCACACCCCGGGGTACCGGCAGCGCGGCCCGGTCCAACTTCCCGCCGGCCGTCAGGGGAAGCGCGTCCAGGAGGACGAAGGCGGAGGGCATGAGAAAGTCGGCGAGTTGACGCTCGGCGTGGGCGCGTAGGTCGGCTTCGGTGAGGGGGTGCGACGCTCCGGTGCCCTGGCCGCCGCCCTGCGAGTCTTGGCCGCCGCCACGAGGGTCCCGGCTGTCGCCCAGCGAGCCCTGGCCGCCGCCCTGCGAGTCCCAGCCGTCGCCCCCGGCACCCTGGCCGCCACCCCGCGAGTCCCGGCCGCCACCTCCAGCGTCTTGGCCACCG
>RBWT01000321.1 GCA_004010275.1 Streptomyces huasconensis | reverse complement strand
CGTCAAAACCCTCCTGACCCGGAACGAACACCTCACCCTCAACCGAAGAAGCAAGCAACGAGAAATCACTCATTTTGCCAACCCTTAGAATCAACGTTCATGGAACTACGCCAGTTCGAGTACTTCGTCGCCGTGGCCGAGGAGGGGAGCTTCACCAGGGGAGCCGCGCGCGTTCATGTGGCCCAGCCCGGTGTCAGCGCCCAAATCCGCCGACTGGAGCGGGAGTTCGGTCACGAACTGCTCGATCGCAGCGGGCGGACGGTCCAGTTGACCGATGTGGGGACCGCGGTGCTGCCGTACGCACGGGCGGCGCTGGCAGCCGTGGAAGGCGCCCGGCTCGCGGTGGACGGCCTCGCCGGACTGACGCGTGGTCAGGTGACCATCGGCACGGTCGCCTCGTCCTCCTCCCTGGCCCTTCCGGAGCTGCTCGCGACGTTCCACGAGCGCTATCCGTCCGTCGAGATGGCACTGTCCGAAGGGAATTCGGATCAGCTGGCGGATGCGGTGCGCGCCGGCCGGATCGACGCGGCGGTCGTCGGGCTGGCCGCCGAGCCGCCCCCGGACCTGCGCATCCAGGTGATCGCCGACGAACTCCTCGTCGGCACGGTCGGTCACGGCCACCCCCTGGCCGAGCGCCGGGAGGTGTCGGTCGAGGACGTCAGGGACCAGCCGCTGATCTGCCTTCCGCAGGGCACGGGGCTGCGGAGCTCCGTCGAGGCGGCCTGGGCCGTGGTGGGCGCCAAGCCACGGGTCGCTTTCGAGGCCAGTGATCCGCAGGTGCTGGCCCAGCTGGCCGCCCGGGGTCTGGGTCTGGCCATCCTTCCGCAGCCGTTCGCCCGCGCCCATGCACGCCAGCTCCGCACCTTGATCGTCAGCAGTCCGCATCTGCGCGGCCGGCTGGCGCTGGCATGGCGGGCCGAGGGCCCGATCAGCCCGGCGGCGCGGGCCTTCATCGGGTACGCCCGCGATGCCCTCGCGGACCTGGCACCCGACTCCGCCGGCCCGGCCGGCCCCATCGGCTCGCCGGTCGCCGACCACGCCTGACCGGCCGTCAGACCGCTGCTGCGGGCAGCAGGAACTCCCGCCGTTCGAAGGGGTGTCCGGGCAGCGGGACCCTTCTGCGGTCCCGTCCTCCGTGGAGCGCCACCCAGTCCAGATCGCTGCCGGCGAGCCAGAGACCGCCCAGCGCCGACAGCAACACGCTCGCCTCGGGTGTCTCGTCCGCCGGATGCGGCAAGGTCTGGATCATCTGGTGGTCCTGCGACAGTGCGGGGTTCCGGCGGGCGAGCGAGGTCAGGGTCAGGCCGGGCCCGACTTCGAGCAGCACGGCGGCCTCGAGCGCCGCGAGGGTGCCCAGCGCGTCGTGGAACCGCACCGCCCGGCGCATGTGCGCCCGCCAGTAGGCGGGCGTGGCGATCTCCTCGCCTGCCCACCCACCCGTGGTGTCCGAGACCACGGGGATCTCCGGCGAGCGCATCCGCAGCCCGCGGAGATGTTCCTCGAACGCGTCCAGCACGGGGTCCACGAGGGAGGAGTGCCCCGCGGTCGCGATCTTCAGCAGCTTGACCTCGACATCGGGCAGCGGGAACTCCCGGACGAACCTCTCCACTAGGTCGGTCGGCCCGGACACGGCCACCTGCTCCGGCCCGTTGACCGCGCCGATGCCCATGCCCTCGTGCAGCAGCGGCAGCACCTCGGACTCCGGCAGCCCCACCGCGGCCATCGAACCGGACGGAAGGCTCTGCAGCAGTCTGCCGCGTTCCACCACGAGGCCGAGGGCGTCGGGGAAGGAGAACACCCCGGCCAGGCAGGCGGCGGCGTACGCCCCGAGACTGTGTCCGACGACGGCGGCGGGCCGGACGCCCCACCGCAGCAGCGCCTTGCCGAGCGCGTATTCGACGGCGAAGACCGCGGGCTGGCCCACGGCGATGGTCGCCAGGGCCTGCCGACCCCGCTCCGCCGCCGTCCCGTCGGCGGGGTCGACGATCATCCGGAGGTCGACCCCAAGTGCCTCCCGCGCCAGTTCGGCGCAGGTCGTCGACGTCGGCGCGGAACTCCGGGTGGGTCCGGTAGAGCGCCCGGGCCATGCCCACGTGCTGTCCGCCCTGCCCGGGAAAGGTGAAGACGACCGGACGGGCTTCGCGCGGCGCCCGGCCGGTGGGAGTCCTGCGGCGCTTGCCGCCGCTCAGCACGGCCGCGGCGTCGGCGGTGGTACGCGCCACCGTGAAACGGCGGTGCGGCCGGACGGTCCGCCCGGTCTGCAGGGTCCAGGCCACGTCCGCCAGCGGGGTGCGCGGATCGCGGGCCAGGGAGTCGCCGAGCCGGGCGGTGAGCTCGTCGAGCGCGGTGTCGGACCGCGCCGACAGCGGCAGCAACTGCCAGCTCTCCTCGGGCTCGGGACGGGCCACGGCCGGGGGCTCCTCGACCACGACGTGGGCATGGACGCCGTAGGGCCCCGAGGCGCCCACCCCGGCGCGACGGGGGCGCCCCGGAACGCGCCAGACGTCCGTGTCCCCCCCGGCAGTGTTCCGGAGGCCACCCCCAACACCGGCGTTCAGCAGCGACGATCACGCCGGGGGTGGTGTCGGTGATCCCGGCGCCCACGACGGGCTCGGCGGTCAGCGGGACGACGGTGTCCGCCGCGACCCCGGCCACCGCGCGGGCCCGGCGGGCGACCGGGTCCGGCCCGTCGCCGCGGCCGGTCGCCGTACCCCGTACCACCGCGTGGACGCGGTCGCCGTCGGTGAGCGCGGCGCTCAGCGGCTTGAGGACGAGGACACCGCACCCGCCGACGGCCGACGGGGGACGCCGGGTCGCGTCGGCCGCGGGGCGGACCGTGACCGCCCCGGCGACGGCGATGTGCAGTCCCCGGCGAGCAGTGCCTGGACGGCGCTGTGGACGGCGATCGGCATCGTGGCGCCGGCACCCTGCACCGTCACCGCCGGGCCCGTGAGGCCCAGCTTGTAGGCGGGACGGGCGGCGAGGAAGTCGGGGCCGGTGGCGATGCGGATCTGCCAGTCGTCGGCGTGCGGCAGCCGCCCGATCTCACGGCGCAGATGCGCCGCGTAGGCCGTGGTGCAGGCCCCGGCGTACACACCGATCACCTCCTCGCCGCGGACCGGGTCGACGGCCGCGTCCTGGAGCGCGTGAGCGACGCACTCGAGCAGCACGCGCTGTTGCGGGTCGGTGATGAGGGCCTCCCCGGGCGACAGTCCGAAGTACGCGTTGTCGAAGGCGTACGCGTCCTCGAGGACCGGACCCGGTCCCTCGCCGCGGAGTGTCCGCTGCCGGTAGCCGTCGATGTCGGCCGCGCCGGGGAACCGTGCCGCCATGCCGACGACGGCGACCTGGGTGTCGTGGGCCGGATCGATCGCGTTCATGTCGCTTGACGTCCTCTTCCTCGTGGCCTCGGTACGATGCGTGGCTCAGGCGACCGGCGCGCCGGGGCGGGTGACGGGCCGCCCGCCCCGGACGGTGCGCAGGCTGTGAGCCACCAGCTCGTGCGGCTGCCCCAGGGGCACGGCGCTGACCTCGTCGAGCCGCTTGAGCCGGTCCGTGTCGAGGGTGACCCGGAGTGCCGAGAGGTAGCTCTCCAACTGGTCGGCGGTGCGCGGGCCGATGATGGGGATCAGCGCGGTCGGCGCGTCGGCGGCTCGTGCGCGCAGCCACGCCATGGAGACCTGGGCAGGCGTGAGACCGGTCTCCTCGGCGACCGCGAGCACGGTGTCGACGATGTCGGTGCGCTGTTCGCTGTCCTCGGTGCGGATACCCCGCCCCTCCCAGTCGCTGAGCCTGCCCCGGCTGCTCGTGCGGTACTTGCCGGTGAGCAGCCGCCGGCCCAGCGGTGCGAAGAGGGCGGCGCCCAGGCCCAGCGCCTCGGCCATGGGCAGCAGCTCCCGGTCGGCGGCGCGCTCGGCCAGGCTGTACTCGAACTGCACTCCCACCAGGGGGGACCAACCGCGCAGTTCGGCCAGGGTCACTGCGCGGGACACCCGCCAGGCGGGGAAGTTGCACAGGCCCGCGTGCAGGATCTTGCCGGCGCGGACGAGGTCGTCGAGGGCCGTAAGGATCTCCTCGACGGGGGTGAGGTCGTCCGGCAGATGCGCCCAGTACAGGTCGATGTAGTCGGTGCCGAGCCGCTTGAGGCTGGTCTCCACGGAACGGCGGATGTTCTTGCGGCTGTTGCCGGTGGTGGAGGGGTGGGGGCGGCCGGCGCCCAGCGAGAACTTGGTAGTCAGGACGTAGTGGTCGCGGTCGGACCCGAGGAGTTCACCGAGGATCTGCTCGGACTGGCCGATCTGGTAACTGTCGGAGGTGTCGATCAGGGTGCCGCCGGCGTCGGCGAAGCGGTGGAGCATGGTGCGGGCCTCGTCCCGGCCCGCGCCGCTGCCCCACAGGGTGCCGAAGTTGGCGGTGCCGAGAGCGAACTCCGACACCCGCAGGCCGGTGTTCCGGCCGAAGGTCGTACAGCGCACGGCGTCTCCCCTATCGGTCAGCGGTCATCGTCCGGTGGACGATGCGCAGGAGTTCGAGCTGTTGGGCGGGTTCCCGGAAGTAGAAGTGGCCGCCGCGCAGGGTGTGGTGGGTGAAGGGGCCGCCGGTGTGGGCGGCCCAGCCGCGCAGGTCGCCCTCCTCCTCGTCACCGATGAAGGCGGTGAAGGGGAGGTCGAGCGGCGGCGTGGGTGAAGTCGTAGGTCTCGGCGATCTCCATGTCGGCCCGGAAGTAGCCGAGTACGAGCGCGCGCAGCTCCTCGTCCTCGTGGACGAGCGGTGGCAGGGCTCCCCAGCGGGCCTCGATCTCAATGATCAGTTCGTCGGAGGGCAGCCGGTGCACCGGGCGTACGGCGGGCGCCGGCGGGGGCTTGATGGAGGAGACGAAGATTCGCTCGGGCAGGGCGCGTCCGGCGTCCCGGAGCGTACGGGCCACTTCGTGGGCCACGAGACCGCCGAGGCTGTGCCCGAAGAACGCGAAGGGGCCGGGCCCGAACTCCACCTCCGTGACGAGGGCGTGGACGAGCTCGGTCATCCGGGTGAGGGGCGGCTCGCTCTGCCGGGGCGCCCGGCCGGGCATCTTCACGCCCCGGACCCGCACCCCGGGCAGCTGGTCGGACCAGCGCAGGAACTCGCCCGCGGAGCCGCCGGCGTGGGCGAAGCAGTAGAGGTCGGCGAAGGCGTCCGGTTTGGGGTCCCGGCAGGCGAGCCACGTGCTCTCCGTCCCGGTGGTGGCTGCCGTGCTCCGGGAAGCGGTGTCCGCCATGATCACTCCTTGGGCGGTTGGGGGGCGGTGGCCGACTCCTCGTCGAGGAGTTCCGCGAAGTCGGCGGCGGTGGGCGCCGAGAACAGCGCCTTCACCTTGAGTTCGACCGGAAACCTCTCGCGGACCTCGGCCATGACCCGGGCGGCTATCAGTGAGTCGCCGCCGAGATCGAAGAAGCTGTCGTCGGGGTCGACGGACGGCAGGCCAAGGGCTTGCGCGAAGAGCCGCAGGACGGTGTCGAGCGTGCTGTCGCGGCCTCGGAGCCGGTGCCCGGCCGCGGCACCGCTACCGGCGCGCCTCGGGGCGGGGGGCGGGCGGCGGCGGGG
>RBWT01000320.1 GCA_004010275.1 Streptomyces huasconensis | reverse complement strand
GCTGAGGCCGGGCTGATGTCGGCGACGTGCGCGCCGGGGCCGCCGGGGGCCCTGGGACGGCCTGGGGCGGCCTGGGGCGGCCTGGGGCGGCCTGCGGCAGACGCGCCGGGCTGTCATGAGTGTTCCCGGCATACGGGCATGACAGCCGAGGCCTTTCGGCGCTACCTTCGGTCTGGCAGTGTCGGACTGCCGCGCAAGGAGGAGGGGCCGTGGACAGCGGAGCAGCCGGGCAGTCGAGAAGCGAGCAGCGCATCGGGTTGCTGAACGGCTTCGCGGCCTACGGAATGTGGGGGCTCGTCCCCCTGTTCTGGCCGCTCCTCAAGCCGTCCGGGGCCGCCGAGATCCTCGCCCACCGCATGGCCTGGTCCCTGGTCGTCGTGGGCATCGCGCTGCTCTTCGTTCGGCGCTGGGGCTGGGCGCGCGAGCTGATCCGCCAGCCGCGCAGGCTGGGTCTGGTGGCGGTCGCCGCGGCCGTCATCACCCTCAACTGGGGCGTCTACATCTGGTCCGTGAACACCGGCCATGTCGTCGAAGCCTCGCTCGGGTACTTCATCAACCCCCTGGTCACCATCGCGATGGGCGTCCTGCTGCTCGGCGAACGGCTGCGGCCCGTCCAGTGGACGGCGGTCGCCGTCGGGCTCGCCGCGGTCCTCGTCCTCGCCTTCGGCTACGGGCAGCCGCCATGGATCTCGCTCTGCCTCGCCTTCTCCTTCGCCACGTACGGCCTGGTGAAGAAGAAGGTCAACCTCAGCGGTCTGGAGTCGCTCGCCGCCGAGACCGCCGTGCAGTTCCTGCCCGCCGTCGGCTATCTGGTGTGGCTCGGCGCGCAGGGCGAGGCCACGTTCGGCACGGAGGGCGTCGGCCACGCGGCGCTGCTGGCCGCCACCGGGGTGGTGACCGCCGCTCCGCTGGTCTGCTTCGGAGCGGCGGCTATCCGGGTGCCGCTCTCCACGCTGGGGCTGCTCCAGTACCTCGCGCCCGTCTTCCAGTTCCTCCTCGGCATCCTGTACTTCCACGAGGCGATGCCGCCCGAGCGGTGGGCGGGCTTCGGTCTCGTGTGGCTGGCGCTCTCGCTGCTGACGTGGGACGCGCTGCGGACGCCCGCCGCAACGCGGTCCGGCTGGCCGCCGCCCGCCAGGCCGCGACGGCCGGCCCGCCCGCCGTCCAGGGCGAACGAGAGCCCGCGGTCTGACATCCGGCGCCGACCCCGCCCCCCTCTCTTTCCATCTCTCTTTCCCTGCCTATCCCCAGGCGCCCGACTCCGCGGCCCTCTTCGCGTACTCCGTGAAGTCACGGGCCTCCCGGCCGAGGACCTCACGGACCCCGGAGACCGGCGCGGAGTTGTGGCCCCCGGCGAGGAACGTGAGCACGGCCGCCAGCGAGCGGGCGGCCTCCTCGGACGCGCCCCGCCCCACCAGCTCCGCCACGTACGCCTCCTCCGTGACGTGCTCGAACCGCATCGGCCGCCCCGACGCCTTCGCCATCTCCGCCACCGCCTCGGCGAACGTCAGCGAGCGGGGCCCGGAGAGTTCGTACGTACGGCCCGAGTGGCCGTCCTCGGTGAGCAGGACGGCGGCCACCTCCGCGATGTCCTCCACGTCGATGAACGGCTCCGGCACGTCGCCGACGGGCAGCGCCAGACGCCCTTCCAGCAGGGGCTCGTGGAAGACGTCCTCGTCGAAGTTCTGCGAGAAGTTGTTCGGACGGATCACCGTCCAGTCCACTCCCGCCTCGCGGACCACACGCTCGGCCTCCGCCATGGACGGTTCGAAGGAGTCGCCGTAGACCTCGATGCCTCTGCCGGACAGGACCACGAAGCGGCGCACTCCCGCCGCCTGGGCCCGGGCGACGAAGTCGGCGATCGGCTCGGGGTCGGGCGGACCGACCAGGTAGAGCGCGCCCACACCCTCCAGGGCGGGGCCCCACGTGGCCCGGTCGGACCAGTCGAACGGCGTCTCCGCGGTCCGGGAGGCGGCCCGCACGGTGTGCCCGGCCGCGCGGAGCCGGGCGACGACACGGCGGCCGGTCTTGCCGGTGGCACCGAGGACGAGGATCGGAGCACCATCGGTAGGCGCCTGGCCCTGTGCCGCGGCGGGTTGTTGCTTCTGTGCGGGCTGCCGGCCCTCCGAGGGCTGCTGCTGGGTTTGGCGGGGCTGCTGGGTCTGGTGGTTCGTCTGCTCGTTGCTGGTCATGTGTTCAGCCAACCTCCTTGGCCCGTCAGGGGGCATGGGCATCCGTCTCGAAGGGATGGGCGTCCGTCTACCGTTGGGGCATGGACGCTCTGGGGGATCTGTTGCGAGGGGTGCGCGCGGACGGCGCGCTGTTCAACCGGACAGTGCTGACGCGACCTTGGGAGACGCACCGCGCCGAGGGAGCCGCACTCGAACTGATCACGGTGGTACGCGGCTCGTCCGCGTCTCCGTGGCGCCGGACGAGACGCGAACCCTGCGTGAGGGCGGCGCCGCGATCGTGTGCACGAAGGCGCCGTTCACCCTGGCCACGGTCGGGAACGAGTGCGAACTGGTCAGTGGCTCCTACCAGTTGGACAGCTCCGTCGGACGACGCCTGATCAGTACGCTCCCTCCTCTGCTGGCCGTCCCCTCCGGAGAGGAGTGCATGCCCATCGTGGAACTCATCGCCGCCGAGATCGCCGCCGACCGCCCCGGGCGCCAGTACGTGATGGACCGGATGCTCGACTGGATGCTGGCCTGCACCCTGCGCGAGTGGTTCGATCTGCCCGAAGCCTGCCCTCCCGCCTGGTACCGCGCGCTCGGCGACGATGTCGTCGGCCCCGCCCTGCACGCCATGCACGACGAACCCGCGCGCCCCTGGACGGTGGCGGCGCTCGCCGGGCGGGCCCAGGTCTCCCGCGCGGTGTTCGCCAGGAACTTCACCGACCTGGTCGGCAGGCCCCCGATGGCGTACCTCACCGAGTGGCGCATGACGCTCGCCGCGGAGCTGCTCGCCGAGCCCGGTGCGACGGTCGCCTCCGTGGCCGGGCAGGTGGGCTATGCCGACGGGTTCGGCTTCAGCGACGCCTTCAAGCGCATCCGGGGCATCGCACCGAGCGCCTACCGTGCCTCGCTGACCACGGGCAAGACGGGTGCCTCGCGGACGACGGACAACGCGGGCGCCTCGCGGACGACGGGCAACGCGGGCACCTCGCCGGCCTCGGGCAACACGGCCTCCGGTCCGGCGCTCCGCGTGGCGGGCTGAGCCGCGAGGAACGCGGAGACCACCCAGAGCAGCCCCAGATCGATGCCCAGCTCGATGACCGCGGCGAACTGGTCTGCCGTGAACTTGAATATTTGGCCCACCAGGATGTCCACGAGCAGCGCCGCCCGGAAGAGCCGCAGGGCCGCCCTCCGGTCACCGCGCAGGCGTATCAGTCCGGCGAGGCCCAACGCGGCCGAGGCCACCTCGGTGAGCGCGACGGCGAGGTGGGCGCCCGGCTGCGGCTCCCGCGCCAGCTGCCCGCCGAAGAGGTCCATGGACATCCAGACGGCGAACAGCAACGCCTCGGTCAGCAGGCAGAGCACGGCCGCCCCCAGCACCACCCGGGTACGCGCCAGCCACCGCAGCGCCTTCCCCGCCCCGTCCGCCCACGTCCGCCACCGCGCGGGAGTGGCCGGCGGGCGCTCGGGGACGACGGTGAGCAGCCGGACCAGCGCCGCGTCCACCTCGCGGTCCGAGCCCTCGACGAGGCGTATCGCCGCCCGGCGCTGCTCGGCCGTGAGGCCCGTGGTGACCCCCGTGAGGGCGTGGTCGGCGGCGTTCGCGGTGCGCTGCCGGGCGTCCAGGGCCGAGGGGTCGGCCGCGCGGCCGCGTATGAGGTGGGTGAGCAGGAGGAGCAGGGCGAAGCTCGCGTAGATGATTCCGGCGGCTGGTCGGTAGAAGTACCCCGGTTCGTCCGTGATCTGCTTGCCGACCTCGTCGATGAAGAGCCCGAAGCCGACGCCGCCCACGACGGCGCCCGCTAGCCGGGCCGCGCGGCCGAGGAAGCCGAGCGCGAGCAGGATCGCCGCCATCATCAGGAGCCCGCCCCAGAGCATGTGGGCGATGTGCAGCCGACTGTCACCGCTCCCACCGAGCTTCGGATAGCCGGCCATCGCCAGGAAGGCGCGGGTGGCGAGGACCGTGCCGATGCCGGTCAGCGCGAAGGCGTTGACGTAGACGGCGGCGTCCGTGGCGTGCACGAACGAGCGGCTGCGCGGTTTCAACGTACTCTCCCCCTCCCCTTGCCCCATGCCCCATGCCCTTCGGTCCCTTGCCCCCTGACCACTTCAGGACCGAATCGCCTGTGACGACTCCACGGCCTTCCATGACCCCGCGAGGTTCTCCGTGACCTCTCCAGCGTGACGTCCCGGGCGCCTCCCCGCGATCCGGGAACACCCCGAGCCGACCCTCAACCTCCCCCTAGGTGACGTGAGTTCGCACGAGGCCGGGAAAAGCGGCATCTCCACTCCCAGTAAGCGGAACCCCGAGTAACCGATATAACTGGTTACATGACCACTCTGCACTGGAAGCTCGTCATCGACGCCACCGACCCGCACGCACAGGCCACCTTCTGGGGCGAGACGCTGGGGTACGAGATCGAGGACAACAGCGCGCTGATCGGCCGCCTCCTCGACCTCGGCGCGGTACCGGAGGAGGCGACCGTCGAGTTCCGCGGCCGCCGCGCCTGGCGCGACCTCATCGCCGTACGGCACCCCGACGACCCGTACGAGGAGGAGACCGGCGTGGGGCTGGGCCGTCGGATTCTCTTCCAGCGCGTGCCCGAGGCCAAGACCGGCAAGAACCGGCTGCACCTCGATGTGCACTCCAAGGCCGGGCGCCGCGACGAGGAGGTCACCCGTCTGGAGGCGCTGGGCGCCTCCGTGACCCGGCACGTCAAGGAAGCGGGCGGCGAGTGGGTGATCATGACCGACCCGGAGGGGAACGAGTTCTGTGTCCACTAGGGGCGGCGGCCCTGCGGTGGCAAGCTGGCCGTGACGTCTCCCTGGCCCCTCGGGCCGCAGGGGGACGGTCCTGCCAGCCTGCCTGCCCCACCTGCTGCCAGCGTCGAGGAGGCCGTTCCTTATGGTCCTGCCCGGTATGACCCTGAGGTTCCCCCGCCCCACCGCGCACGCGGCCGGCCCCGCCCCTCGGTACTCGCTGCTTCCGGGCGCCGCGTTCGCCCGACCAGGGCTTACGGAGATCAGGGACAGGCCGGTGGAGGGGCTGAGCGCAGCGGCGAAGACGCGGTGAGCGAGCGAGGAGTCGCACGCCACCAGGCCACCACGAACGCCGGCGGTCCGACGCCACCACCCGCACTCTCCGCGTCCGGCAAAGCCTCCGGGGACCTTCCCGACGCGGCTCCGGGAGGCCGCCCGCCCGACGACGAGGCGGGCGGCGACGACGCGGTTGGCGACGACGCGGTTGGCGACGACGCGGTTGGCGACGACGCGGTTGACCGAGTCACGGCCGGTGAGGCCACGGTCGGCGGCTCCGCGGTTGACGGCTCCGACCGGCCAGGCGGCTCCGCAGCCCCGCCCGACGGAGCCTCCGCGGACTCGGCCCGCCGGTACGGCGCTCGCCACGCCCACGCCCG